>NZ_CP051684.1:6186225-6532782 GCF_012849375.1 Duganella dendranthematis | reverse complement strand
ACCAGACTGAACCAAGCCATGTGGGCCAGCGCGATGAAGGCGCCGTAGCCGATTTGTATCGGTAGCGGCGTGTCCGGTCGCACCGCCTGCATGAACAGGCTGACGATGAAAATGGTGGTCTTGGGATTCAGCACATTGGTCAGGAAACCGGTGCGTAGCGCATCCCAGTCGGATAGCGATGCTGCCGTGGCCTGCGCTTGCTGCTGCGCCGGCTGCGCGCGGAGCATCTTGATGCCCAAATAAACCAGATATACTGCGCCGACCAGCTTGATCGAGTGGAACAGCCACAGCGAACGGCTGATCAGCAAGCCGATACCCAGCAGCGTATAGCTGACGTGTACTGTCACGCCCAGCCCGATGCCCAGCGCGGTCAGCACGCCAGCGCGCCGGGTCAGCATCAGGCTGTTGCGCGTGACCATCGCGAAGTCGGGGCCGGGACTAATGACGGCCAGTAAGGTGATTGTGACTACAACGATCATTTCGGACATTGTGTTTCCTTCTCCATGAATGCAACAATGCTGTAATCTTAGTGGGAGCGGGATAGCGGGTATAGCGATGATTTCTGACAGGGATTGTGATTTGAACGCACAGATGATTGAAACCAGATTGCCGTCCCTGATCGCCTTGCGCTGTTTCGAGGCAGCAGCACGCCATGAGAATTTCAGCCGCGCTGCGGATGAGCTATGCGTTACGCACAGCGCCGTTAGCCGCGCGGTTCGGCTGCTGGAAGATGAACTGGGGCTGCCCTTGTTCGAGCGCCGCAGTCGGCGTGTCTTCCTGACGGACGCCGGCCGCAAGCTCGCCCAGGCGGTGCAAGACGGCCTGGGCCTGATGCGCCGCGCCGCGCACGAAGTGCGTACCGAAGCGCGCCGTGGCCAGAGTTTGGTGCTGTCGTGCGAACCGACCTTGCTGATGCGCTGGCTGATTCCGCGCTGGCCGGATTTCCAGGCCAGGCAGCCTGATGTGGCGATTCATCTGGTGGCCGCCGGTGGGCCGTTTTCTTTTGACAGCGGCATCGATCTGGTCATCCGCCGCGATGACTTTGTCTGGCCGGCCGATTACCATGCCTTGCCCCTGTTCGCGGAAAAGGTCGGTCCGGTTTGCCGGCCCGACAAAGCGGCTGACTGGTTTTCCAGCGGCAGAGGCGGCGCTGCACTGAAACGCAGTGCACCACGCTTGCACACCCAGACGCGGCCAGAGGCGTGGGCCGAATGGGCGTCGGCGGCGGGACTACCGGTGACGCCCAAGCAGGGGCAAACTTTCGAGCATTTTTATTTCAGCCTGCAAGCAGCGGTTGCCGGCATCGGCGTCGCCATCGGCCCGTGGCATCTGGTGCGCGACGACATCGCAAGCGGCGCTCTGGTCGCGCCGTTGGGATTTGTAGAAGACGGCTCCAACTATTGCCTGGTGACGCCGACTGCGCCAACCGCCGGCAGCGTTCAGTCGGAGCTGATTGCGTGGCTACAGGAGATGGGAACATGACTATTATTATTCGCCGCCCGCATGCGGCTGATCTGCAAGCTTTTCTGGACTATCGTAATGATGCCGAAAATTTGCGCCTACAACCGATCCAACCAATGCAAGCAGCCGATGCAGCGGCGTTTCTGCTGGCGCAATCCAACCTAGCCGATGATGCCGATAATTGCTGGATCATGTTTGCAGTTGAGCGCAGCGAGGACCAGCGCATGATAGGCGAAGCTGGCATTTATATCGAGGCGGCTACCAAGCAGACGGGCGACATCGGCTGGTCGATGAATCAGGCGTTCTGCGGCCACGGCTACGCGACCGAAGCGGCAAAGCTGCTGCTCGACTATGCGTTCAACGAACGCAAGTTGCAGTGCGTGACGGCGTCCATGAGTGCCCACAACCTGCGCTCGATCCGCTTGTGCGAGCGCCTGGGCATGCGGCTTGAAAAGACCATGCGCCATGCGCAGCCGGTGGGCGACGGCTGGCATGACGTGCATCAGTTTGTGCTGGAATCGCCAGCCGCATCGCCGTCGTGTTCGGCATCGTAGGCGCGGCGGCAGTGTTCAATCTGCGGCCAGTTGTCCCGAATCCATGAGGTGAAGCCTTCCAGCGCAGGCAGCATTCCTTTGCCCATCTCGGTTAATTCGTATTCCACGCGCGGCGGCACTTCGGGGTAGTAGTGGCGTTTGACCAGACCGTCGCGTTCGAGGTTGCGGACCGTCAGTGTCAGCATACGCTGGGTGATGCCTTCGATGCCTCGTTTGAGTTCGGAAAACCGCAGCCGGTGGCCTGGCGACACGGCCAGATGCGAGAGCACGAGTATCGTCCACTTGTCGCCAAGCCGGGCCAGAACGTTGTGCGGCGCGCACGCTTTGAACCTTGGGCCGGCTGCCGTTTCTTCATAGGTTCGCCCGTTTATCGTCTTTTCCAAAAGTATCATCCTTGTGCCTGAGGTAGAAAAATGTGCCGTCTTGTGGGGGTATTTTTGCCAGTATATATTGGTAACCCTCATTCATTCACAAGGGAATTCCATGTCGGACGGTAAATCTATTCTGGTCTTTGGCGCAACGGGTCAGCAGGGTGGTTCGGTCGCGGCGGCGCTGCTCAAGGCGGGCTGGAAAGTGCGCGCATTGGTGCGTGACGTGGCGGCGTCGAAGTCGGTTGCGCTGGCCGAAGCGGGCGTTGATGTCGTGCGCGGAGACTTCGATGATGCCGCTTCGATTCGCGCGGCGATGCAGGGTGTTGATGGCGTCTTCAGCGTGCAGCCTAGTTCGCCTGGCGGCACGGTCAGCGACGAGGACGAGGTGCGCTTCGGTATTGCGGTTGCGGACGTGGCGGCAGAAGCCGGCGTCGGCCATCTGGTTTACAGTTCGGGCGGTGCTGTCCGTGAGACGCCTAGCGGCTTAGGGCATTTCGATAGCAAGGCGCGGATTGAGGCGCATATCCGTACGTTGCCGATTGCGGCCACCATCATCCGTCCCGTGGCATTCATGGAAATTCTGGTGATGCCGGGATTCGGGCTCGACCAGGGGCAATTCAATTTCTTCGTGCAGCCGGATCAGGCTATCCAGCTATTGGCGGTGGAAGACATCGGCAAGTACGTGGCCGCGATTTTTGCGGACCGTGAAAAATTCGCTGGCGAGACGATTGAAATAGCGAGCGACGCGGTCACCGGAAGCGAGTTGGCTGCGGTCTTCAGCGAGGTGGCCGGCCGCGCCATCACCTACGCGCGGTTTGGCGATGACGTGCTGGCCGCTAATCCTTTCCTGAGCAAGTTGACCGCGCTGGTTGATGCCGGCCGGCTGGCGGGGAGCGCCGATTTCGACGCGCTGCGGGAAATGAATCCGGAGATGCGCTCGCTGCGTGAGTGGCTGGCAGGAACCGGCCGCCAGGCTTTTTTGCAGGCGCTTGGTCGGGCCGGCAATTGGGCATATAACGCCTGACAAAAGGTGGCTTGACGGAATGCGACATTTGTCGCATTATTGCGATATCCGTCACATGGCGACTTTTTAGTTATCTGCGCAAATGAAAAAGCAAATTATCGGGTGTATCACGCTGATGGCCGCATGTCTCATCACTGCCAAGGCGGCAGACTGGTACGCGCCACAGGAGCCGTTCCCGCTGTACGGGAATACCTATTACGTCGGCACTGGCGGCATCAGTGCCGTGCTGATTACCTCGCCGGCGGGACACATCCTGGTTGACGTCGGCGGACCGGAGGCGACCGAGCCGGTGGTGGCGCATATCCGCAAGCTCGGCTTCCGCGTTGAAGACATTCGCTACATCCTGAATTCGCACGCGCATCAGGATCATGCCGGCGCGATTGCCGATGTGCAGAAGCTGAGCGGTGCAACGGTATTGGCCAGCCCGGCCTCCGTGAAGGTACTGGAAAGCGGCCAGCCCGATCCAGCCGATGCACAATTTCCGAACCTGACGCCGATGTCGCCCGTCGCGCACACGCGTGCCGTGCGCGACGGCGAAATCGTCCACCTTGGTCCGCTGGCGGTAACCGCGCACTTCACGCCGGGCCACACGCAGGGCGGCGTCAGCTGGACCTGGCAGGCCGAGGAGGGCGGCCGCACCGTGAACGTGGTGTTTGCCGACAGCCTGTACGCGTTGGCCGCCGAGGGGCGGTATTTCAGCCGCAATCCGCTGTATCCGCACGCGCAGGCGGACGTCGAGCGCTCGATCGCCACCGTCGCCGCATTGCCGTGCGATGTGCTGATCTCCGCCCACCCGGAGCTGGGCGGCCTATGGGAACGCAAAGCCAAACAGGCAGCGCTCGGCGATGTGGCCTTCATCGATGCCGAAGCCTGCCGCAACTACGCAGCCAAGGCCCGTGCGACCCTGGCGCAAACGCTGGCGGCCGAAGCAGGGAGTTAAATATGGTATACTCCTAAGCCATTGATTTATCAGGCAGTTCGACTCAGGGGTAGCCCAGGTGGCTGCCCTTTTTGCATTTCTTTTTCGGAATTCCCCCCATGGAAATTAAGGTCAATTTTCTCGACAAGCTGCGTCTCGAAGCCAAGTTCGACGACTTCACGGTGATTGCCGATCAGCCGATCCGCTATAAAGGCGACGGCTCGGCGCCCGGTCCGTTCGATTACTTCCTGGCGTCGTCGGCGCTGTGCGCGGCGTACTTCGTCAAGTTGTACTGCAACACGCGCAATATCCCGACCGAGAATATCCGGCTGTCGCAGAACAATATCGTGGACCCGGAAAACCGCTACAAGCAGATCTTCAAGATCCAGGTCGAGCTGCCGGAAGACATTTCCGAAAAAGACCGCATCGGCATCCTGCGCTCGATCGACCGCTGCACGGTGAAAAAAGTGGTGCAGGAAGGCCCGGACTTCATCATTGAAGAAGTCGCCAACCTGGACGCCGACGCGCAAGCGCTGCTGACCGTCAGCCCGGGCGCCGACACCAGCACCTATATCGCCGGCAAGGATTTGCCGCTGGAGCAGACCATCGCCAATATGTCCGGCCTGCTGGCCGGCCTCGGCATCAAGATTGAGATCGCCTCGTGGCGCAACATCGTGCCCAACGTGTGGTCGCTGCACATCCGTGACGCGCACTCGCCGATGTGCTTCACCAACGGCAAGGGTTCGACCAAGGAAAGCGCGCTGGCCTCGGCGCTGGGCGAGTACATCGAACGCATCAGCAACAATCACTTTTATGCCGGCGCTTTCTGGGGCGAAGACATCGCCAATGCCGAGTTCGTGCACTATCCGAACGAGCGCTGGTTCAAGCCTGGTCCGAAAAGCAAGCTGCCGGCCGGCCTGCTGGACGACTACACCTTGGAGATCTACAACCCGGACGGCGAGCTGCGCGGCAAGCATCTGATCGACACCAACTCCGGCAACGTGCAACGCGGCATCTGCGCGCTGCCGTTCGCACGCCAGTCGGACGGCGAGACGGTGTATTTCCCGTCCAACCTGATCGAGAACCTGTACGCCAGCAATGGCATGAGCGCAGGTAACACGCTGGTCGAAGCGCAAGTGCAGTGCCTGTCGGAGATTTTCGAGCGCGCCGTCAAGCGCGAGATCCTGGAAGGCGAAATCGCCTTGCCGGATGTGCCGCAAGAAGTGCTGGCGAAATATCCCGGCATCGTGGCCGGCATCCAGGGCCTGGAAGAGCAGGGCTTCCCGGTGCTGGTCAAGGATGCGTCGCTGGGCGGTCAATATCCGGTGATGTGCGTGACGCTGATGAACCCGCGCACCGGCGGCGTGTTCGCCTCGTTCGGCGCGCACCCGAGCCTGGAAGTGGCGCTGGAACGCAGCCTGACCGAACTGATGCAGGGCCGCAGCTTTGAAGGCCTGAACGATCTGCCGCGTCCGACCTTCGCCAGCGAAGCCGTCACCGAGCCATACAACTTCGTCGAACACTTCATCGATTCGAGCGGCGTGGTGTCGTGGCGCTTCTTCAGCGCCAAGGCCGACTACGATTTCGTTGAATGGGACTTCTCCGCGCAGGGCGACAACGCCAACGCCGAAGAAGCCGCGACCTTGTTCGGCATCCTCAAGGACATGGGCAAGGAAGTGTACACGGCGGTCTACGACCAGCTGGGCGCGACCGCCTGCCGCATCCTGGTGCCGGGCTATTCGGAAGTCTATCCGGTGGAAGACCTGATCTGGGATAACACCAACAAGTCGCTGCTGTTCCGCGAAGACATCCTGAACCTGCACCGCCTGGACGACGCCAAGCTGGAAGCGCTGCTGGACCGCCTGGAAAACAACGAGCTGGACGATTACGGCGACATCGCCACGCTGATCGGCATCGAGTTCGACGAGAACACCGAATGGGGCCAGCTGAACGTGCTGGAGCTCAAGCTGCTGATCAACCTGGCCTTGCAGCAGCTGGACGAAGCGCACGAGCTGGTCGGCGCCTTCCTGCAATACAACGACAATACGGTCGAACGCGGCCTGTTCTACCAGGCGCTGAACGTGGTGCTGGAAGTGGAACTGGACGACGAGCTGGAACTGGACGACTACGTGGTCAATTTCCGCCGCATGTTCGGCAACGAGCGCATGGACGCGGTGCTGGGTTCGGTAGACGGCAGCGTGCGCTTTTACGGCCTGACGCCGACCAGCATGCAGCTGGAAGGTCTGGACCGTCACCAGCGGTTGCTCGATAGCTACAAAAAGCTGCACGCGGCACGCGCCAGGGCGGCTGCAGGCCGCTGATTCTGCCCGCCCGGCCTCGGTTGTGTCATACTGCCGCGCTTCAAGTGTGCGCAATATGTTCAATAAAGCAACGGAGGCAGCAGTGAGTATTTTGAGAACCAAGGATTTCGACGCAATGCGCGCAGCCAGCGCCAAGCCGGGCGGGCTGAGGAAAGTCCTTGGCCCCGTCGACCTGGTGCTGATGGGGATCGGCGCGATTGTCGGCACCGGCATCTTTGTGTTGACCGGCAGCGGCGCGACCACCGCCGGCCCGGCATTGGCCCTGTCCTTCGTGGTGGCCGCGTTTGCCTGCGGCTTCGCCGCCCTGTGTTATGCGGAGTTCGCCTCCATCCTGCCGGTTGCCGGCGGTATCTATACTTACAGTTACGCCATCCTGGGCGAAATCATCGCCTGGATGATCGGCTGGGACTTGATCCTGGAATACGGCCTGGTGACCTCGGCCGTGTCAGTCGGCTGGTCCGGCTATTTCCAATCCCTCATCAGCGGTTTCGGCTGGCACATCCCGGTGGCGTTGTCGGCCGCGCCCGGCGCGCTGCCCGGCGTGACCACCTTCTTCAACCTGCCTGCGTTCGTGATCATGATGGTGCTGACCGTCATGCTGTCGCTGGGGGTGCGCGAATCGGCCCGCATCAACAACATCATGGTGGTGATCAAGATCGCCGTGGTGCTGCTGTTCATCTTCGTCGGTGTGCGCCATGTAACGCCGGCCAACTGGCATCCATTCATGCCGTACGGCGGCACCGGCGTGATGAGCGCGGCGGCGCTGGTGTTCTTCGCCTTCATTGGCTTTGACGCGGTGACCACGGCGGCGGAAGAGGTCAAGCAACCGAAGCGCGACCTGCCGATCGGCATCATCGGTTCGCTGGCGGTCTGCACCGTGCTGTATGTGGTGGTCAGCCTGATCATGACCGGCATTGTGCCGTTCACCCAATTCAAGGGCATCGACCATCCAGTTTCGCTGGCGCTGCAATTCGCCGGTGAAAACTGGGTCGCCGGTTTCGTCGACGTCGGCGCCATCCTCGGCATGAGTACCGTGATCCTGGTCATGGCTTTCGGCCAGACCCGCGTGCTGTACGCCATGTCGCGCGACGGCCTGCTGCCGAAGCAGCTGTCGGCGCTGAACGGCAAGGGCACGCCGATCGTGGCGACGTGGCTGGTCGGCATCGTGTTCGGCCTGCTGGGTGCGCTGGTGCCGCTGCAAGTGCTGGGCGAGCTGGCCAACATCGGCACGCTGGCGGCGTTCTGCCTGGTGTCGGTGGCGGTGATCGTGCTGCGCAAGCAGCGTCCCGATCTGAAGCCAGCCTTCCGCTGCCCTGGCGTGCCGGTGATCCCGGCGCTGGCCATCCTGTTCTGTGGCGCGCTGATGGTGTTCCTCAGCGCCGTCACGTGGATCGCCTTCATCATCTGGCTGCTGATCGGCCTGGTCGTGTACTTCACCTACGCGCGGCATCACTCGGCGCTGAACAAAGCGAGCTGACCCATGCCCATGGCGCCGCTGCTAGCCTGGCGTAGCGCCGTGTCACGGCGCCTGCAGGCGCTCGACCACGGCGACCAGGATTTGCAGGGCTGGCGTCAACGGCTGCTGGACGGTTTGTGTTCGGTGGCCTTCTGGCTGGGACTGGTGGCCATGCTGCCCAGCATGTGGGGCAGCGCGCGCCAGGGGCACTGGCCGCTGATCGTGACCGACGTGGTGGCGCTGGCCGGCATGGTGGTGCTGAATTACCGCCGCAGCATTGCCTACCGCTTGCGCGCCGTGGCCTTGCTGGGCATCGCCTACCTGCTGGCGGTGATGCTGCTGTTTGCGATGGGGCCGCTGTCGCAGATCTATCTGCTGGCGGTGCCGGTGCTGTGCACGGTGCTGATCGGCAGCACGGCCGCCATGCTGGCGCTGCTAGGCTGTACCGCGACCCTGTTCGTGGCCGGCTACCTCGGCGGCGTCGAGCCGGGCCTGGCGGTGATGGTGGTCAGCCCGGTGGCGCACTGGATTATCCTGAGCATCAACTTCCTGCTGGTGGCCAGCATCTTATGCGTGTCGTGCACCTATCTGCTGCATGGGCTGGCAGGCGCGCTGGTGCGCGAACGCGCGGTGCACGCGCAAAATGCCGAAGCGCTGGCGGCGCGGCGGGCGGCTGAAGTTTCCAACCAGCTCAAGAGCGACTTCCTGGCCATGATCAGCCACGAGGTGCGCACACCGCTGGGCGGCGTCATCGGCATGCTGCGTTCGGCGCTGCGCGACGCCAGCCTGCCGCACGCCACCCGCGACAAGCTGCGCCTGAGCCTGAGCAACGCCGAGGTGCTGCTGCAAATCATTAACGACATTCTCGATTTCTCACGCCTGGAAGCGGGCAAGATGCCATTGGAGCATCTGGACTTCGACCTGCCGGCCCTGCTGCGCGACGTGGTCGACCTGCTGGCCAATCGCGCCGAGGCCAAGGGTATTTCGCTGGTGGCGGAAGTCGATCCGGCGCTGCCGGTCTGGTGGCGCGGCGATCCGACGCGGCTGCGTCAGGTGGTGGTCAACCTGGTCGGCAACGGCATCAAGTTCACCGAGCGCGGCGAGGTGTGCGTCAGCGTCGGGCCCGGGCAGAATGGGCGAGGCATCAACATCACCGTGCGCGACACCGGCATCGGCATCGCGGCCGAGGCGCTGGGCCGGCTGTTCCAGAAATTCGAGCAGGCCGATGCCGCCACCTCGCGCAAATATGGCGGCGCCGGCCTGGGCCTGGCGATCTGCAAGAATATCGTGGCCGCCATGGGCGGGCGGATCGAGGCCACCAGCCAGCCGGGCGTGGGCAGCGTGTTCAGCGTGCTGTTGCCGCTGGAGCATGGCGTACCGGCGCCGGCCGCACCAGTCGAACTGCTGCGTCCGCACCAGGCCAGCCTGGCGGTGCTGTGCGCCGAGGACGGCAGCATCAACCAGCTGATCCTGCGCGAACTGCTGGGCTATATGGGGCACACCATCACCGTCGTCGAAGATGGCGTGGCGGCGCTGGAAGAACTGGCCGCGCGCGACTACGACCTGCTGATCATGGACGACCGCATGCCGCGCATGGATGGCTATGCCGCCTTGCAGCGTCTGCGCGCCGGGCGGGATGGCGTGCGCAACCCCGGCATTCCGGTGATTGCGTTGACGGCCAATGCCGGGCCGGAGGACCGCCAGCGTTTCCTGGCGGCCGGCGCCAACGGTTTCCTGCCCAAGCCGATTGATGAAAATGATTTGCACGCTGAAATCGCGCGCCAGCTGGATGCCTTGCTGGCGCAGGGCCGGCCGTTGATCGCAGACCTGCATACGATGCCGGCCAGGCTGGACGCGATGTTTGGTGTAACGACTGCACCAGCATCGAGCGCAGCGTCGCGCACCGCGCCGTCGACGACCGATTCCAGCGACAAACTCTACCGCGCCATGCGCGCCGCCTTCCAGATCGAAGGACCGCGCTTGCTGGACGTTGCACAACAGGGATTGGATAACGGCGACGCCGCGGCGGTCGCGCTGGCCGCCCATCGGCTGATGGGGGCGGTGGCTTATCTGGGCGCCGACTCGCTGCACGCGCGTTGCGCCAAGATCGAGCGCCTGGCCGACGCCGCCGAACTGGAAGCGCTGGCGCCGCACCTGGCGGCGCTCAAGCTGGAACTGGAACAGGCGCTGAAAACGCTGGCGTCGAACGCACCAGCCTGAGCATTACACGCTCATTTCAGAAAATCCACCAGCTTCGGCACGACTTGGGCGGTGGCTTCTTCCATCAGCCAGTGGCCGCTGCCCTTGACCACGACCCCCTCCACATTGGTGTCCACCAGGCGCGCCTGCTGGATCAGGAATTCGCCCGAGGCCTTTTCGCCGGTCAGCACCAGCATCGGCATCGTCAGCGGGGTTTTGGCGTAGCCGGCGAAGTCCTTGGCATCCTGCTCGAAGGCGCGGAACACTTCAAAGCCGGCGCGCATATGGCCCGGTTGCGCATATTCGTTGGTGTAGAACTTGCGGTCGGCTTCGCTCAGCGACTTGGTTTTGTCGGCGGCGAAGTCATTCCAGAAGTGTTCGAAGTAGGTGCGCTCACGGCCTTTGACCAGCGCCAACGGCGTTTCGCCATAGAAGTGGAAATGCCACAGGTCGCGCAGCAGCCATACATCCTTCCAGTTGCCGACGCCCGGCAGGAAGGCGTCCATCAGCGCGATCTTGCTGACTTCCTGCGGATACTGGGCGGCATAGGCATAGGCCACCATCAGGCCGATATCATGGCCGACCACCTTGGCCGACTTGATGCCCAGGCTGGTCGCCAGCGCGTGCACATCCTGCGCCATCACCGCCTTGGTGTACGGTCCTTGCGGCAGGCCGGATTGGCCGAAGCCGCGCAGATCCGGCGCGATCACCAGATGATCCCTCGACAGCTTGTCGATCAGCGGCAGCCACATGTGGCTCGACTCGGTATAGCCGTGCAGCAGGATGACCGGATCGCCTTTGCCGGCAGTGAGGTAGTGCAGCCGCACGCCGTTGACTTCGGCGAACTGGCTTTTCGGCGCCTCGGCGTGCGCCGGTCCCGCGACCACGCCGAGCATCAGCAGGCCGGCGGCCAGCAGCTTGGTGAACATAGCTTGCATGATAAATCCTCCTGTATTTGGTGAAGCAAACAGCATAGCTAGCAGCCCGAAATGGACATACACACGATCGGGTGATTTCTATACAATATTCGCCAATAGCAAACAAATTCCGAATTACAACTAATTGTTGGTTGCATTTTTGATGAAGAGACCATTGCCGGCTTACGGCAAGGCACTGGCCTTGTTTGTGATGCTGTCCTGCTGCGTGTTGCCGTCCGTGTGCCATGCCCAGGCGCCGGCCGCAGTGCGTCCGGCAATCAACTTGCATCACACCAGCTGGACCGCCCGCGACGGTGCGCCGGCGCTGGTGCAGTCGATGGCGCAGACCACCGATGGCTGGCTGTGGCTGGCGGCGCCCACCGGCCTGTATCGATTTGACGGCGTTCAGTTCGAACAGTTCGTGCCATCCAACGAGCCGCTGTTGACCCGCAACCTCAGCCTGGTCAACGCGTTTGCCGACGGCGTGCTGTGGATCGGCTACCGCACCGGCGGCGCCGCCCGCCTGCAGCACGGCCGCATCCGCAACTACGGCGAGGTGGACGGCCTGCCGCGCCGTCTGGGGCCTGGAGCAGGATGGCAACGGTCGCATGTGGGCGGCGACGCCGCTGGGCATGTACTACCTGGACCATGAGCGCTGGTTGTCGGCGGGCAGCGCGTGGAACTTGCCCGTCATGACCTACAAGACCCTGATGCGCGACCGCCTGGGCATCTTGTGGGCGCAAGGCGATGCCGGGGTGTATTTCCTTAAGCCGGGTGCGACCCGCTTCGAGCGGGCCGACGTTGACGCTGGCACCGGCGTGCTGTTCAATCTGGCCCATGGCAGCGTGGTCAGCTGGAATGCCGTGCATGGCCGTTTCGTTCAAGTGGCAGGCCGCCCGCAGGATGCGCAGTCCGAACTGTGGCACCAGATGAGCGACCCCACCAGCCTGCTGTTCGACCGTCGTGGCGGCTTGTGGGTCGGCTTGCAGGAGGGCGTGGAATACCGCAGCGGACACGGCGTCTTTCGCAGCACGCCGACCCAGGGCATGAGCGGACGTTACGTCGGCGCGGTGTTCGAAGACAAGGAAGGCAATGTCTGGGTCTCGACCGCTGGCGGCATCGACCGCTTTGGCCGCCGCCGGCTGACCCGCGTCGAAGTGCCGGTCATGGGCAGCGCCATCCTGGCCGATGACCAGGGCGGCGCCTGGATCGGCGGCTATCACATCAGCGACGGCGACGGCGACGGTGGTGAGTCCACGCTGACGCCGCTGTGGCCCGCCAACCGGCAAGGCTGGTCCTCCATGCTGACCTCGTTCACCCGCACCAGCGACGGTGTCTTGTGGGGCTCCACCCACCGCGCCTTGCGCCGGCTGCAGGGCAGCGATCAGCGCGACGTCGCCTTGCCGGCGGAGGTGACCGGCCCGGTGGTGCCGCGCGTGCTGGCGGACCACGACGGCAGCTTGCTGGTGGGGCTGCGGCAGCAGGGCTTGTACCGCTACCAGCCGGCCGCCGGCAGCTGGACAAAAATCGCCAACCCATGCGATATCTCATTGATGGACCGGGCCGATGGGGCGGGGCTGTGGCTGTCATGTTTTGACGGCCGCGTGGTGTATGCCGATGGAGGATCGTGGCGCAGCTACGGCCCGTCCGAAGGGCTGTCGATCGGCCTGGTGATGGCGCTGTATTTGCATGGGCAGCATGTGTGGGTCGGCGGCGACAACGGCCTGGCGCTGCGCGTGGGCGAGCGTTTCCAGCCGATGCGTGGCGCCCATGGCGAGACCTTCGACGGTATTTCCGGCATCGTCGAACTGGCGAACGGCGAGCTGTGGCTCAACGCCGCCACCGGCCTGTTCCGCATCGCCGGCGCCGAACTCGCCCGTTTCCAGCAAGATCCCGACTATGCGGTGCAGTTCCAGCGCCTCGACCAGCTGGATGGACTGGAAGGCATGGCGCCGCGCATGGAGCCGTCACCCTCGCTGGTGCTGGGGACCGATGGCCGCTTGTGGGTGCTGCGCTCCTCGGGCGTGTTCCGGCTCGACCCCGCTGCGCAATTGCCGCCGGCGCCGGCCTTACCTGTCATCATCAAAACCATTGGGGCGCCGGGTGCGCTTGCACCGCCGCAGCCTGCGGCGCGCTTCGCACCCGGCACCTCGGCGCTACAGATCGATTACACTCTGCCGGCGCTGGCGATGCCGGAGCGGTTGCGGTTCCGCTACCGGCTCAACGACGGCGACTGGCAGGACGTTGGCAACCGCCGCAGCGCCTACCTCAGCAACCTCGGCGCTGGCGACTATCGTTTCCAGGTGGCGGCATCGGATTACAACGGCCACTGGCCGGCCGGCGCCACCACGGTGCAGTTCATGGTCGCGCCGGCCACCACGGAAACCTGGTGGTTCAGGACGCTGTGCGCGGCGACGCTGCTTGCGGCGGCTGGCCTGGCCTACCGCTGGCACATCATCCGCTTGCGCCGGCAGATGGCCACGCGGCTGCGCGAACGGGTGAACGAACGGGAACGCATCGCCCGCGAGCTGCACGACACGCTGCTGCAATCGGTGCAAGGGCTGATCCTGCATGTGCATGCCGCTACCATGGCCCTGCCGGCCAAGGACAGCACGCGCCAGCAACTGGAAACCGCCTTGCAGCAGGCCGACCATGTGGTGGACGAGGGCCGCGACCGCATCCGCGGCCTGCGCGGCGAGGACGCCGGCAAGGCCAACTTCCCCGATGCGGTGCTGGCGGCGGCCACCCGGCTGCGGCCGCATGATGCGCCGCCGGTGCAGCTCAGCCTGGTGGGCACGCCGCGCCGGCTCGATCCCACCATGCATGAAGAAGCCCTCGCCATCGTCACCGAGGCGATTGCCAACGCTTATCGCCATGCCGGCGCCGGGCGCATCGAAGTCGAGTTGCAATATGGCGCGCGTGAGCTACTCTGTACAGTACGCGATGATGGCGCCGGCATTGCCGCCGCGGTCCTGCGCGACGGCGGTCGTCAGCACCACTGGGGCATGCGCGGCATGACCGAGCGCGCCGACCGCATCAAGGCGAAACTGGTGTTGCACAGTAGCGAAGGCAGCGGCACCGAATGGCAGCTGGTGCTGCCGGGCACGCTGGCATATACCCGATAGGGTGATGGCGGAATCCGCCGCCGGTGCTAGTCTCGCGCGTGTCAATTCAGGAGTGCGACGATGGACAACAAATGTGGTGGAATAATTAGTGTGATGATCGCCGACGATCATCCCTTGCTACGCAGCGGCATTGCGGCGGTGCTGGCGGCCGACCCGCGCTTTGCGGTGGTGGCCGAAGCCAGCGATGGCGATCTTGCCCTGGAGCTATATCAGCGCTTCCGGCCCGACGTCACCCTGATGGATTTGCAGATGCCGGGACTGAACGGCATCGACGCCACCATCGCCATCCGCAATATCAATCCACAAGCCCGCATCATCATCCTGACCACCTACGGCGGCGAGGTGCAGGTGGCGCGCGGGCTGAAGGCGGGCGCCAGCGGCTACATCCTGAAGAACATGGCGCGCACCGAGTTAAGCCAGTACATCCTGTCGGTGCACGCCGGCAGGCAGCAGCTGGCGCCGCAACTGGCCTGTAGCCTGGCCAGCAGCTTCCAGCAGGATACGCTGAGCAAGCGTGAAATCCAGGTGCTGCGTGTGGTCGCCGACGGCAACTCCAACCAGCGCGCCGGCACGCAGCTGGGCCTGAGCGAGGACACCATCAAGGCTCACATGAAAACCATTCTGCAAAAACTCGACGCCCGAGACCGCACCCATGCGGTCATGATCGCCATGCGCCGTGGATACTGGGAGACCTAGACCGCCGCGCGAAGGTGATATGCTACGCGGCTTATGCTTGAAATCCTCGCCATCACCTGTCCCATCTACCTGGTCGTCCTCGCCGGTTACATCGCCACCCGTGGCGGGCTGTTTGCCCGCGCGGACATGCAGATATTCGGCAAATTCGTCTTCAACCTGGCGTTGCCGGCCTTGATCTTCAATGCTCTGGCGCAGCGGCATATCAGCGACATCCTGCATCCCGGCTACCTGCTGTCGTATCTATTCGGCTCGCTGCTGATGCTGACGCTGGCGTTTGGAATCGGCCGCCGGCTATTGGGCCTGAACCTGGTCCGCAGCACCTTTCTGGCGATGGGCGTGTCGTGCTCCAACAGCAGCTTTATCGGCTTTCCGATTTTGATGCTGATGGTGGCGCCGGTGGCCGGCGTGGCGCTGGGATTGAACGTCATCGTCGAAAACCTGGTGATGCTGCCGCTGCTGCTGGCGATGGCCGAACATGGCAAGCGTGGTGGCGGCGGCGCCTGGCATCAGGTGATCCGGCAGTCGGCGCAGCGACTGATGAAAAATCCGCTGGTGATCTCGGTGACGGCGGGGCTGGTCATCAGCGTGGCGCAGATTCCGCTGCCGCAGCCGGTGGTGCGCAGCGTGAACCTGTTTGCGCAGGCCAGCGGCGGACTGTCGCTGTTCGCCATCGGCGGCATGCTGGTCGGGCTGTCGCTGAGCGCCGGCTGGCAGCGCGTGGTGCCGCTGGTGGCGGGCAAGCTGATTGGCCACCCGCTGGCGGTGCTGCTGATTTCCTCGCTGCTGCTGCCGTTACTGGGCGTGGCGCCGATGGGCCCCGAACTGCGCGCAGCGGCGCTGTTGATGGCGGCCATGCCGATGCTGAGCATCTATCCCATCCTGGCCCAGGCCTACGGCGAGGCCGACCGCAGCGCCACCGCGCTGCTGATCTGCATGGTGTCGTCGTTCTTCACGCTCAGCGCGTGGATGTGGCTGGTGCGCTGAGCGTACTGACGCTAGAACAATGAACGGATGCCGATGCTGAAGTACCGGCCGCGCGGATCGTCGGCCAGCGCGAAGCCATCGCGCAGGCCGGCGCGGGTACCGTTGCCGGAGAAAGCGCCGACCGGCGGTTCGGCGTCGAACAGGTTCTCGATGTTGAAGTAAACCTGGGCGTCGCCCATGCCCAGATCCAGCTTGTAGGCGAAGTTGACGCCGGTGGTGGCGAATGAGCGCATATGGTTGTTGGCCCATACCTCGGTTGGATCGCCGCTCAGTTTCATGGCGCTGCGCCAGCGCTGCGAGATGTCGACCGTGACGTCGTTCATCGGCCGGAAGCGGAAGTAGCCCGACACCCGCACCGCCGGCGTGGATGCCATGCCGCCGGCGCCGAAGGCCACGCCGCCCTGGTCGACCGTCGCCAGGCCGGGCTGGCGGTAGTAGACGTGTGGCTGCCACGCCGTCAGCACGCGCAGCGACATCGGCCGGTCAAACAGCCTGGCCGAGTAGTTGCCCTCGAGGTCCAGCCCAAAGGTTTCGATTTCCGAGATGTTGACGCTGCGGTTGACCCATGCGGTGACCGCATTCGCGGCCGACTTGTCGGCGTAGCCGTTCGGCCTTACCTGCAACGCGCAATACGGAGAGGTGCCGCCGCTCTGGTAGCAGGCCTGCTGGAACGCCGCCGTGGAACCGGAGACGGTGGTGATGGCGTCCGAAATCTTGATGCGGTAAGCATCCGCCGCAAAGCTCAGTTTCGGCAGCGGCTTCCACACTGCGCCCAGCGTCATGGTATTGCCGATTTCCGCCGTCAGCTTGGGATTGGATTCGTCGATCTGCGGTACGGTAGGGCTGGTGCCGGTCAGCAGATCGGTGGGCCGCACCTGCACTTGCGAGATCGGCGCAAACAGATCGTACAGCGTCGGCGCGCGGATGTCGCGTGAGCGGGTGGCGCGGATACGCAACGTGTCGGTCACGCTCCAGTCCATGCCTACTTTCCACGTCACGTAATTACCGCTGGTGTTGTACGAGGTGTAGCGCGCCGCGCCATTGGCGTTGAGGCGCTTGGACAGCGGCACATCCAGTTCGCCCGCCACTTCCCACACGCGCTGGCTGACGCCTTGCGGACTCTCGCCGAACACGTATTCCGTGCGGGTGGCGCCGGCGGTGCAGTTTAGCGACAGGCCGGTGCAGTTGACCAGGTCCGTTGGCCGCGAACTGCTGTGCGAGTTGAAGGACATGTCGCGCCAGTCGGCCGACAGGGCGGCGTTGACCGGTCCCGCCCAGCTGTCGAACGGGCTGCCGGCGATCTGGCCGGAGATATCGTTCATTACCGTGGTGGAGTCGAAGCGCACGGTGTCGGTGACGTAGTCGATGGCCTGCGCCGACGCGGCATTCGGGCCGAATACATTAAGCGGCACGCAGTCGTCGGCCAGGCCGGGATTGGTGACGGTGACGTTGCACACGGTCTTGCCGCCGCTGTTCACCGCATCCAGCGCAGCCGACAGCTTCTGGCGGTTGATCACATTGGCCATGGCGGTACTCAGCTTGGCGCGGCCGTAGACATAGTCCACGTCCCATTTGATGCCACGTGATTTGCCTTCCACGCCGGTGGTGAAGACCCACTGCTTCGAATCCGAATCTGCCGTCAGCCGTGGCACGTCGCTCATGAATTTGCTGAAGCCAAAAGTGGGCTGCGAGGCGGGAATCAGCGCCGCGTAGTCGCCCGGCAGGAAAGCGTTGGTGCGGCGCAGGGAGACGTTGTTGAGCTGATTGGTTTCGGCGAAGCTGGTATTGGTCTTCAGGTTGCCGGAGATTTGCGCGTAGGCGTGAATGTCGTTCGACAGCTCATAGTCGGCGCGGCCGAACAGCTGCCTGGCTTCGAGTTGCGCCAGCAGGCCGGAGTCCCAGTAGCCGCCGTCGCCGCCCACTTCAATCGCGGCGGTGCCGGTCGGCGTGCCGGCGACGAAGGGACTCAGTACGCCGTTGCTCTTGAAGGTTTGTCCGGACAGCGCGCCGCTGGTAATCAGGCCGCCGAACGGGAAGGCCTTCTGCCGCAGATTGGTTTGCAAGATATAGGGATTGGCGGCGGTGCCGGCGCCGGTGACGCCGACCTGATTCAGCCAGTCACGGTCGGAACGGCGGTCGATGCCGTCCTCCTTGCGGTATTCGAGTCCCGCCTCAAGGTGCAGGCCCGTACCGACCTTGGCGCCCCAGGCCACGCTGGCGTTGGATTTGTTGGCGTCGCCCAGCTGCGAAACGCCGTAGCTGGCGTCGGCCTTGATGCCGTTGAATTTGTGGTCAATGATGTAGTTGACCACACCGGTCATCGCATCGGAACCATAAACGGCCGAGACGCCGCCGGTGACCACGTCCACGCGCTCGACGAACTGCTGCGGAATCAGATCGACATCGACGGCGCCGTTGTACAGCGTGGGCGGAATGCGTTTGCCGTCCATCAGCACCAGCGTGCGCGTGGCGCCGATGTTGCGCAGGTTGAGCTGATTGGCCGAACCGCTGCCGCCGGCGGCACTGCCTGCGGTGGTGGGATTGCTCGCCGAGCCGCGCGAACCGGCAAACACCGGCAGCGTGTTGAGCGCATCGGCCAGCGTGGAACCGGGTTTTGCGGTCAGCAGATCGTCGCTGCTCATGACGGTGGTGGGCGAGGGATTGCTGTCGCCGTTGCGAATCACGCGCGACCCGGTCACGGTCACCGAGGTCAGTGGCGCGTCGTCGGTTTGGGCGGATGCGGTGCTGCAAAGCGTGAGCATGCTCACGCCGCACATCAGCATGTGCTGTGGTTTCTTCATTTTGTCTCCTGGTTGGTGATTGATTCACTCTGGTGACGAAGCCTAACGAACTATCAACCGTATGGCTTTGGACAAAAAGAAGATTTGCTTGGATCTTTTTGCATTGACCCAAATCAAAATTGAATAAGATAAATATTTATTAATTATGTTGTTGTGGCGACTATATAATTGCCAGCTTAATTTTACGCTGAAAGCGATTATGCGTTTAAACTTGCCTATTAGTGATGTGGAATATGTGCTGGATGCCAGTGAGACGATTGTTTCAAAAACCGATCTGCAGGGGAATATCACTTACGTCAATCGGGACTTCATCAAGATCAGCGGCTACACGGAAGAAGAATTGCTCGGCGCACCGCAGAATATCTTGCGCCACCCGGACATGCCATCGGCCGCATTCGCCGATATGTGGGGCGCGCTGAAGGCGGGCAGGGCGTGGACGGGGATGGTCAAGAATCGTTGCAAGAATGGCGATTTCTATTGGGTTGAGGCGAATGCCGCCCCGTATCTGGAAAATGGCCGCATCGTCGGATATACGTCGGTTCGAGTAAAGCCATCGCGTAAACAAATCGAATCCGCTCAGCGTCTTTATAATACGGAAAACCTTCACTTTCCAGAAAAGCGTAGTATATCGCTGACGTTTAAATTAAATACGCTATTCTTCTTAATAATCGTCCTGATGCCGGCGGCATTGCTATCGCCGGCGATGATGGGCTTGGATATGATGCTGGCGCTGGCAGGATGGATGATGCTGCGCAAAGCCGCCATCCAGCCGCTCAATGACATGCGCGCGCACCTGGAGCAGATGAGCGGCGGCGACCTCACCGCCCGCATCGCGACGCGCGGCAGCAGCGAGGCGACCGAGATGCAGCATGCGCTGCGCATCCTGCAGACCAACCTGAAATCGCTGGTTGGCCAGATCAAGGAGGCCAGCATCTTGGTCAGCGCCGGTGCCGACGATATCGCGCACGGTAACGCCGACCTGTTCGCGCGCACCGAAGGTCAATCCAGCTCGCTGGAACAAACAGCCGCGTCGATGAAGCAGATGACCAGCACTGTGCGCCAGAACGCCGACGCCGCGCATGACGCCAACGAGCTGGCGCTGGCGGCAGCCCGCGTGGCCGGCGAGGGCGGCGCCGCCGTCAACGCTGTGGTGCACACCATGGACTCGATACGCGCCAGCTCCAACCGTATTGCGGACATCATCACCGTCATCGACAGCATCGCTTTCCAGACCAATATCCTGGCGCTGAACGCCGCAGTGGAGGCAGCGCGCGCCGGCGAGCAGGGACGCGGCTTTGCGGTGGTTGCCACCGAGGTGCGCAATCTGGCGCAGCGTTCGGCGACGGCGGCGCGCGAGATCACGCAGCTGATCACCCATTCGGTCAGCGAAATCGAGAGCGGCAGCCGCCAGGCCGCCGACGCGGGCCGCATCATGGCCGGCATCGTGGAATCGGTGGGGAAGGTGGAGCAGTATATGGGCGATATCAGCAATGCCAGCAAGGAGCAAAGCAGCGGCATCGCGCAGATCAACCAGGCCGTGGCGCACATCGACGCCATCAACCAGCAGAACGCGGTGGTGGTGGAAGAAGCGGCGCTGGCGGCGCGCCGCATGCAGCAGCAGGCAGTGCAACTTGGTAGCTTGATCGGCCAGTTCAAGCTGGTGGCCGCCAGCGATGCGTCGAATGTGCTGCGCCTTGTTGCTCGCCGCACGCAGGCGGTGATGCCGGTTGCAG
Source organism: Duganella dendranthematis (assembly GCF_012849375.1). Taxonomy (NCBI): domain Bacteria; kingdom Pseudomonadati; phylum Pseudomonadota; class Betaproteobacteria; order Burkholderiales; family Oxalobacteraceae; genus Duganella; species Duganella dendranthematis. The sequence goes on along the minus strand of NZ_CP051684.1, from coordinate 6,512,221 downwards.
CGCAAGGACAGGCATCCGCATAAGCCTATCCCTCCGATGCAGTCAGCGTCGGCCGGCCTTGATCTTGCGCGCGGGGGCTGCCTTTGGCGCGTGTTCGGCGGCGGCGCCGAACAGCGCCTCCACCATCGGATCGCGGCGGATGCACAGCTTCTTGGCGCGGGTGGGGTAGGTGGTGTCATCGATCAGGCGGTGCACGCGTGCACCTTCGCGGTTAACGGTCACGCTCAAGGTCGGGCCGTCGTAGTATTCCTGTGCCATTTCCAGTTCCATCTTGATTGTCTTTCGATGATTAAGCAGTCATGTAAACGCTGGACCGGCGCACCACTTGCCGGGGCGGCGGCGCTGCAATGACTGGCTGTTCCAGCGCCGGCGGTTCAGTGATTTTGAGGATGTGCCGGCGTGCCTGCGCCGCGCAGCCCGCGTACAGGGCGACATAGGTCTGGTAGGCGGCCATCGCCGGCCACTCTGGCGGCAGCAGTTCCTGTGGCAGCAGCGGATCGCTGCGGCGGCTATGCTGGTAGCCGTGGCTGACAAGCAGCCGCACCATGTAGGCTTGCTGGTCGGTGAGGGCGCCGCGCTTGCCCAGCATCGCGCGCAAAGGCGTAAAGCGCTGCTGAAATTCTTCGTACAATTCCTTCGGCGTCTCCAGATCCCAGTCCATCTTGCCGAACAGCGGTTGGCGCACGGCCGCCGCCAGCTGGCTGCCGTTCACCTCAAACAGCGCCAGGCCGTGGTCTTCGCCGGACTGCACGCCGCGCGCGTAGGACGCCGGTCGCGCCATGATGTTCGGCGCCAGCACGCAGTAGTCCAGTTCCAGCAGCTGCTTGCGCGCGGTGGCGTAGCGCGCGGCGCTGAAGCCGCCCGTGTGTACCAGCATGCTCCAGTCTTCGCCGAAGCTACGCGCGGCAGGCGTGTTGAGACGCTGGCGCGCGGCCTGGATGGCGGCCGCCGTCGATGGCGTCAACATGCACAGGCTGCGGCGACCGTGGCGTTCGATCTTGATCAATTTGCTCTCGGCGAGGCGGAACAGGGCGGTGCGGATGGTGCGCTCCTGGAAGCCGAGCGGCTCGATCAAGGCGATCACGCTGCCCAGCCATTGGGTTTTCTGACCGAAAGCCTGCGCTTCGCTGAACATCAATTTCAGCAGGGTGCTGAGGCGCGGCTTGGCCTGGCGCAGCACGGCCTCGATATGGAATTGGCTGTTCATGCGACGCTCCATGCGTTTTGTTCGAGATTCTCCATGCTGGCCAGGACTTCATCGGCCTGCTGCGCCAGCACGAAGTCGGCCTGCGGATACAGGATGCCTTCTTCTTTCAGGCTGTGTTGGCGCATCAGGAGGCGCAGCATGTCGGCTTGGTCGAAGAAGGCGTCGCAGTCGTGGCGGGCGATGGCGGTTTTCATCTGGTTCAGCATCTCGCGCATGCGGCGGTGCTCGGCGCGCATCACCACCGTGGGGCCGTAGCCGTTGCCCAAGGCGTGACCCAGGCGCGGGAACAGCACGCGTTCTTCTTTATCCAGGTGGAGGCCGAACATGGTCAGGAAACTGCTGAATTGAGCAGTGGCGGCGTCCCAGTGGTGCAGGATGACTTCCGATTCCGCCAGGGCGTATTGATCGTCGCAACGGCGATGATCGTGATCGAGATAGGTGGCGATCTTTTGCATCTTGTTTGTCCTTCATTAAGCGTGCGCACATTGTCCCACCCGATAAAGGTCAAATTCTTTGATTCACATCAAGGATTTCCGGGATCACGAGGCGATACAGTTCGTCCGCCCCTGTTAGCTATCAAAACCTTATGAATCCATCTGAATCTCCTCCCATCGAGCTGGTATGCCCGGCGGGCAGCCTGCCGGCGCTAAAGAACGCCATCGATCTGGGCGCCGACTGCGTCTACCTCGGTTTTCGCGACGCCACCAACGCCCGCAACTTCGCCGGCCTGAATTTCGACGATGCGGCCATCAGCACCGGCATCGGTTACGCTCATGACCACGGCCGCAAGGTGCTGCTGGCGTTGAATACCTATCCGCAGCCGCACAACACCGCGTTGTGGCAAATCGCCATCGACCGCGCCGCCAACGCCGGCGTGGATGCGGTCATCCTGGCCGATCCGGGACTGATGCGCTATGCCGCCGACCGTTATCCGAACCTGCGCCTGCACCTGTCGGTGCAAGGCTCGGCCACCAATGCGGAAGCCATCAACTTCTACCAGAAGCAGTTTGGCGTGGCGCGCGCGGTGCTGCCGCGCGTGCTGTCGCTGGCGCAGGTGGAGCACGTGGTGAAAAACACTTCGGTGGAAATCGAAGTGTTCGGCTTTGGCAGCCTGTGCGTGATGGTGGAGGGCCGCTGCCAGCTGTCTTCCTATGTGACGGGCGAATCGCCAAATACCCACGGCGTCTGCTCGCCGGCCAGGGCGGTGCGCTGGCAGCAGAATCCGCGCGGCCTGGAGTCGCGTCTGAACGGTGTGATGATCGACCGCTATACGCCGCAGGAAAACGCCAGCTATCCCACGCTGTGCAAGGGGCGCTTTGAGGTAGAGGACGAAACCTATTACGCCATCGAGGAGCCAACCAGCCTGAATACGCTGGAGCTGCTGCCGCAGCTGCTGGAGATGGGCGTGCGTGCAGTGAAGATCGAAGGCCGCCAGCGCAGCCCGGCCTACGTGTCGCAGGTGACGCGTGTCTGGCGCGCGGCGCTGGACGACTGCCTGCGCAATGCGGCGCGCTACTCGGTCAAGCCAGCCTGGATGGCGGAACTGAATACGCTGGCGGAAGGCCAGCAGCACACACTGGGCGCGTATCACCGCGCGTGGAAATAACAACGGAGACGTCATGCTGAAACTCGCCCTCGGGCCGCTGCTGTATTACTGGCCGCGCGCCAAAGTCATGGAATTTTATGAAGAAATCTCGGACAGCCCGGTGGATATCGTCTACCTCGGCGAAACTGTGTGTTCGCGCCGCCACGAACTGCGCGCCGCCGACTGGTTGGCCGTGGCCGAGCTACTGCAAGGCTGTGGCAAGGAAGTGGTGATGTCGACGCTGGCGCTGATCGAATCCAGCGCGGACGTCGGCGCGCAGCGCAAGCTGGTGGCCAATGGCCGCTTCCAGGTAGAGGCCAACGACATGGGGGCAGTGCAGATGCTGAGCGGCCAACCGTTCGTCGCCGGCCCGCATCTCAACGTCTACAACCCGCCGACGCTGGCGCTGCTGCACGAACTTGGCGCCAGGCGCTGGGTCATGCCGCTGGAGATGGGCCGTGCGGGACTGGCGCACATGCAGCGCGAACGGCCGCAGGGGATGGAGACAGAGGTATTCGCCTTCGGCCGCATGCCGCTGGCGTTTTCGGCGCGCTGCTTCACGGCGCGCAACCGCAATCTGCCGAAGGACGACTGCCGCTTCAGCTGCATCGATCATCCCGATGGCCTGATGATGCAGACGCGCGAAAAGCAGCCGTTCCTGGTCCTGAACGGCATCCAGAGCCAGTCCGCACTGGTGTACAACCTGGCGGCGGAGATCGTGCAGATGGCGGAGCTGGGCGTGGATGTGGCGCGACTCAACCCCCAGTCAACCCATATGAAACAGATCATCGCCGCATTTGACGCCGCGCGCACCGGTGCGCTGGCCCCGCGCAAAGCCGTCGACATCATCTCGCCGCTGCTGCCGGCCGAGGCCTGCAACGGCTACTGGTACGGCAAGCCCGGACTTGAATACAACATGGAGAGCACAGCATGAACCCAGTCGCAACTAACCATTACAGCGCCGTCCAGCCGTTGCCTGCCTTGCTGGCGACGCTGGGCCAGCGCCTGCCGGCCTTTCCGGGATCGCTACTGTGCGTGGCCGCATTGAACCTGGTGGTCAAGCCACATCTGCCGGACGATGTACGCGCTGGCCTAGCGGGGCATCACCTGCGGGTGCGCGTCAGCGACGCTGGCGTGGCGTTCGACTTCACCTGGCGCGGCGACGGTTTCGCGGCGCTGAAGCGCAACGGCGCGCCAGACCTGGAAATCGGCGCCTGCGCGCGCGACTTCGTGGCGCTGGCCAAACGCGAGCAGGACCCGGACACGCTGTTCTTCTCGCGCCGCCTGTCGATGGAAGGTGACACTGAGCTCGGCCTGCTGGTGAAGAACACGCTGGATGCGATGGAGCTGCCGGTGACGGAACTGGGCCGCCAGGCCCTCAAGCGCTTGTTCCGCCAATAGCCGCCCCGCGCGCCGTGCTGCACCGGCTGGATGTCTAGCGCGGACTGGCGCGCTGCTGCTTCACCTCTGCGGCGCTGATGGTCGCCGCCTGATTGCCCCAGCTGGCACGGATGAAGGTCGCCACATCCGCCACATCCTGGTCGCTCAAGCGCTGGGCGAAGGAGGGCATGGAGAACTGCGCGGGCGTGCTGTCGGTGCGCGCGGTCTTCATGCCTTCCAAAACGATGCGGATCACCGAGTCGGATGGCGCGGCCGCTACTACGGGGTTGCCGGCCAGCGCAGGGAATACGCCCTGATAGCCTTTGCCATCCGGTCGATGGCAGGCGGCGCAATTGTCCAGGTACAGCTGTGCGCCACGCGCCCCGGCGTCGCCGTTGCGCAGCGCCAGGCTCGTGGCGGGATCGTAGACATAGCGACCCATGCCCGCGCCCGTATCGGTCAGCGATTTGAGGAAGTGCGCCACCGCCGCCGCATCATCGCTGCTGAGGAACTGGGTGCTGTTGCTTACCACCTCGTTCATCGACGCGAAGGCGATGCCATGGCGGTTGCTGCCTGTGCGCAGGAACTGCGCGATATCCGCTTCGCTCCAGGCGCCGATGGTGGTGCGGTCGCCGTTGCGCAGACTAGGGGCATGCCAGCCGTCGATGATGGCGCCGGACAGATACGCCGGACCATCGGCCGCGCTCAGCGCGCGTACTTGCAGCGATGGCCCGCGCGGCGTGTGGCAATCGCCGCAATGGCCTAGACCTTCGACGATGTAGGCGCCGCGCCGCAGCATGGCGTCGCTGGTCTGCATCTGGAAGGCGCGCGGCGCGGGGGCGACGGCCCAGCGCCAGATGGTCAGCGGCCAGCGCATCGACAGCGGGAACGGTATGTCGTTGTCACGCCTGGCCACCGCTGCCGGCTGCACTTCGTGCATGAAATAGGCGTATAGCGCGGCCACGTCTTCCGGCGTAGTGCTGGAGTAGGCGCTGTACGGCATGGCGGGATACAGCGTATGGCCGTTGGCCACGCCAAAGCGCAGCGCGCGGTCGAAATCGGCCAGCGTGTAATTACCGATGCCGTGCTGGCGGTCCGGCGTGATGTTGCTGGTGTAGATGGCGCCGATCGGCGTTTGCATGCGCAGGCCGCCGGAATAGGGCGCCTGGCCCGGCGCGCTGTGGCATGCGGCGCAGTCACCGAGGCGCGCGAGATAAGCGCCGCGCGCGATCGTTGCCGTGCTGACGGCCGGCGCTTGCGGGTGCGCACCGGCGTGCGAGTCGGACCAGCGGGTGGCGCTGATTAACGTCAGCAGGCCAATCACCAGCACCGATCCCGCACCGATAAAGAGAGTCCGTTTATTCATGCGTGTACCAGTGCTCCGCCGGTTTTCAGGTAGGTGGACCGGATTTTGGCGGCGGCGAAATAGGTCAGCGCCGCAACCAGGCCGGTAGGGTTGTAGCCGATGTTCTGCGGGAAGGACGAGGCGCCGAACACAAACACGTTCGGCACATCCCAGCACTGCGAATAGCGGTTCAACACGCTATTAGACGGATTGGTGCCGATAATGGCGCCACCCGTGTTATGCGTGGACTGGTAGACGCGCACGTCGTAGCTGTCGCCCGGCTTGAGGATGTGCTGCGACATGCGCTGCGGCTTCATCGCACTGACGATTTCGCCGGCGCGCGCCGAGGTGAACGCGGTCATCTTGTATTCGTTTGGATGCCAGTCGAAGGTCATGCGCAGCAGCGGCACGCCGTGGGCGTCGCGGTAGGTCGGATCCAGGTCCAGATAGCGGTCGCGGTAGGACATGACGGAACCCATGGTGGCGACCGAACTGCTATGCGCATAGTGCTTGCGCACCGCGCTTTTCCAGCCGCTGCCCCAGCGCGGCGCATCGGGCGGCAACGGCATCTGCACGATGGGACGGCCGCCGGTGGCGCCGGCGAAGATCATCGCGCCGCCGACGAAACCGTGCTTGCCATGGTCGAAGTGGTCGGCGTTGTAATCGTCGATGGCCTGCTGGCCTGCGGCCCCGGCACCGATGAAGGGATTCATGTTCACGCTCTCGTCGAAGAACGCGGTGCTGCTGCTGACCATCTGGTAAGCGTAGTTCTTGCCCACCACGCCCTTGCCCGTGACCGGATCGTAAGGCTTGCCGATACCGGACAACAGGAGCATGCGCACGTTATTCATCTGGAAGCTGGCCAGCACCACCATCGCCGCCGGCTGGTCGACCTGCTTGCCGTTGGCGTCGATATAACGTACGCCGGTGGCCAGCTTGCCGCTGCTGTCGAGCAGGATGCGGGTGACGTAGCTGTTGTGGCGCACTTGCAGGTTGCTGCGGCCCTTCAGCACCGGGATGATGGTGGTCTGCGGCGCCGCCTTGGAATACAGGAAGCAGCCGAAGCCCTCGCAGTAACCGCACAGATTACATGGGCCCATGCGCACGCCGTACGGGTTGGTGTAGGCGGCGGTGCTGTTCGCGGCCGGCACCGGGAAGGGCTGATAGCCCAGTTCACGCGCGGCCTTTGCGAACAGCTGGGAACTCAGTATCGGCGGCATCGGCTGCTGCGGAAACGGATTACTCCGTTTTCCCTCAAACGGATTGCCGCCGGCCGTTCCGGCCACGCCGGTGACTTTTTCAAAGTGGTCGAAATAGGGCTCCAGCTCTTCGTAACTGATGCCGTAGTCCTGAATGCTCATGTCGTCCGGGATGAATTTTTTGCCGTAGCGTTCTTCGTAGACGCTGCGGATGCGCAGGTCGTTGGGCGAAGCGCGCCATTGCTGGCCGTTCCAGTGCGCGCCGGCGCCGCCGGTGCCGTTACCAAGGATGAAGGAACCGTACTGGCGATACGGCACGGCGATTTCGCCAGGCTTGTGGCGGATGGTCACGGTTTCGCCGGCCAGCGGTTGCCACAGGTCGCCGCGCACGGCGTACTTCAGTTCATCCGCGATGCGCGGGTATTCAAAGTCCGGTGCGGTGTCGCGTTCAGGGCCGCGCTCCAGCACCAGCACCGACAGGCCGGCGTCGGTCAGTTCCTTGGCCATGATTGCGCCGGTCCAGCCGTAGCCGATGATGACTGCATCTACTGGTTTCATGGTCAGCCTCGCGATCCGTCTATCGCCACCGGGCCATAGGGATACTTGCGTCCCTGCTGATCGATGAAATCGGTGAAATCGGCGCGCGCACCGGGAAAGCCGACCATCTTCCAGGCCGCCATGTCGCGGTTGCCGCCGTAAAGCGGATCGGCGAAGTAGCCTTCGCGGGTATTCCGCAGCAGCAGGGCGAAGAAGGCCGCGGCCAGGAGGCTGTCTTCCGGCAGGTGGCCTTGATCGGCCTGCGTCAGCAGCGCGTCGCGCTGGGCCGCGTCCAATTGGGCGAATGGCTTTTTGTGCGCGTGCACGGCGGCGCGGTCGATCAGGGCGATGCCGGCGCGGTACAACTCGCGCGGCGTCTGGCGCAGCTGGTAGCCCAGCGTCGGTGGCGTCTCCGGGTGAAACGGTCCTTGCATATACCAGTAGGCGCCGTGGCCGTAGGGTAGCTGCATTTGCTTGTCGAGGAAAACCGGCACGCCGGCGTCCACGCCGCCGGGACCATTGCCGTCGTTAGGTATCAGGCGCTCGACGGCGGCGTTGATGAAGGCCCATTCGGCGGTCGTGAAGTAGGTGGGCGAATAGGGCTTGGACTGCGGACCGGCGGTGGCGGCGGTGGCGCCCACGCCGACGCCGACGCCGACGCCGGAGGCCAGCGCAAAACCCGCCGCGCCGCGCAGGAAGTCGCGTCGCTTGAGGGGAATCTCACTCATCTTTTTTTCCTTGCTTGGATGTCATCCCCGGAGTGTAGGCGCGCCCGTCCTGATTTCTCCTCTCCCCAAAGTACTCATCCTAAGATAGTGTTGATTGACAGGCCAAACTGATTTAATCGGCGAGTTATCCAATCGCGAGGAATCTATGAGCATCGACATCAAGCACCACACGGTGGAGGCCAACGGCATCCGTCAACACTACCTGGAAGCGGGCAAGGGCGCCCCGGTGGTACTGCTGCACGGTTTCCCTGAAACGAATTTCGCCTGGCGCTTCCAGATCCCGGAACTGGCCAAGCACTATCGCGTGATCGCGCCGGACCTGCGCGGCTACGGCGAAACCGACAAGCCGGCCGGTGGCTACGACAAGCGCAACATGGCGCGCGACCTGGTGGAGCTGTTGAAGGCACTGGATATTCCGAAAATCGCGCTGGTCGGCCACGACCGCGGCGCGCGTGTGGCGACCCGCTTCGCCAAGGACCATCCGGAACTGCTGGATCGCCTGGTAGTGATGGACAATGTGCCGACTCGTATCGTCGCCCGCGAATTCAGTCCGGCACTGGCGAAGTCGTACTGGTTCTTCATCTTCAACCAGGTGCCGGATCTGCCGGAGGCGCTAATCTCCGGCCGCGAAGACCTGTGGCTGCGCCACCTGTTCTCCGACTGGTGCTACAACCCGCTGGCGATCGACGGCAAGGCTTTCGACACCTATGTGCAAGCCTACCGCCGTCCCGGCGCGCTGCGCGGCGCCATGTCGGACTACCGCGCCATCGGCGAGGATGTGGCGCAAGACACGGTCGATGCCGACATCAAGATCGCCTGCCCGACGTTGGCCCTGTGGGGCGAGGACTTCCACGCGGTCGGAAAGATGTTCGACATGGCGAAGATATGGTCTGAAATGGCCAGCGACCTGCGCACCGCGCCAATCGCCCAGGCAGGCCACCTGCCGCAGGAAGAGCAGCCGGAGCGCGTCAACGAAGCGCTGCTGGACTTCCTGCTCGGCTGGAAAGGATAACGTGCAGGTTCTGTTCTCCATCGTGCTGCCGATCTTCGCGCTGATCGGCGTCGGTTGGCTGGCGCGCTATCGCGGCTGGATGGGCGAGGCAGGTGCCTTCGAGATGAACCGCTTCGTGGTCTATCTCGGCATGCCGGCCTTGCTATTCCAGATCATGGCCAAGTCCAGCTGGAAGCAGCTGGACCAGCCGGGCTTCATCGCCGCCTTTGGCCTGGCCAGCGGCGCGGTCTACGCGATCACAGTAGCGGTGAGCCGCATGCGTGGCGGCGAGCTGGCCGACGCCAGCCTGGAAGGGCTGAACGCCGCTTATGCCAACGTAGGCTTTATCGGCTTTCCGTTGGCGCTGGCGGCGTTCGGGCCATCGAGCATGATGCCGGCGACGATCACGTCCATCCTTACCGTGTGCGTGTTGTTCGGCATCGCGGTGACGGTGGTGGAGCTGGGCGTGAGCGAGGGCGGCGGCATCGGCCGCATCCTGAAGAAGGTGAGCTGGTCGCTGGCGCAGAATCCGATGCTGCTGGCGCCCGTGCTCGGGGCGCTGTACGCCGGCTATGCGCCGCCGCTGCCGGAAGGCGTGGACCGCTTCCTGTCCTTGCTGGCGCATGCGGCCAGTCCGTGCGCGCTGGTGTCGCTGGGACTGTTCATCGCCGACCAGCGCGGCCGGCCGCAGATTCCGGCGCTGAGCGCGCAGGTGGCGCTCAAGCTGATTGGCCAGCCGGCGCTGACGTGGGTGCTGGCGGTGTATGTGTTCCATTTGTCGCCGGCGATGACCGGGCTGGCCGTGGTGCTGGCGGCGCTGCCGACCGGCACCGGCCCGTTCATGCTGGCGCATATGTACAAGCGCCAGGCGGTCGGCATCGCCGGCAGCATTCTGGTATCCACCGTGCTGTCAATCGTGACCATCTCGGTGCTGGTCAGCTGGTTCCGTACGACCAGCTGATTACTGCTTGACCAGCTCCACGCGGCGGTTCTTCTCGCGTCCCGCTTCGGCGTCGTTGGAGGCCACCGGGGCATAGGAGGCTACGCCTTTGGCGGCGAGACGCCTTGCATCGACCTTGTAGTCGGTGGCGAGCGTCTTGATCACGGCGTCGGCGCGCTTCTGCGACAGCTCCACGTTGTGCGCCAGCGCGCCCTGGTTGTCGGTGTGGCCGACCACGAACACCTTCAACTGGGGATTCTGTTGCAGCAGTTTGGCCATCTCGCCCAGCGCCGCCTTCGATTCCGGCTTGACATCGCTCTTGTCGGTGTCGAAGTAGACGCCGTACACCGCGACCTTGCCGTCGGCCGCGATGCTCTTCGCCATCTCCCCGGCGTTCAGGTTCACGCTGACCTTGCCGCCTTCCATCGGCTTGCCTTCGACCACCTGCATGTAGAAGCCGCCGTTGCGGTTTTCGGTTGGTGCCACCACCCACAACGCCACGTGCACCAGCGTGCCGTCGGCGGTAGCGCCTTTGGCCACCAGATAGCGGTCATCGCGGCGGCCGTAGATGAACGGTTCGTATTGCTGGCCGCCGTCGATGAAATTGTTCCCGAGGTTCTTGTCATACATGTATTCGCCGAAGTTTTCGCCGCACGTCTCCTTCACGCAGGAGAACACGGTTTTCAGGCCGGCCTTTTCCAGCGCGGCCTGGTAGTTGCGCATCACCTCGACGGCGGAGCGGGTCTTCGGATAGTTGTACGCGATGCGGGTATAGCGGCCTTCGACCGTCAGCGAATTTTCGAATCCCGGCTTGCCGCTTTTGTCCGCCACCCGTTTGCCTGCGGGGATCGTCACTTCGTCGAACTCCTTGAAGTCGTAGCCGACGATCTTGGAATCGGCAAAGCGCGACAGCAGCGGATGGTCCTTGGCGCCTTTGCCGATATCCTTGGCCGGCATGTCGGCATAGACTGCGGAGGCCAGAGTGGCGCCGAGCAGCAGCGGGAGGATCTTTCGCATGGCATTGCCTTGTAAAGTTAATAATAGCTGCGATTATAGAAACAATCTATGTGCCCTAGCGCACGATTAGCGCCGACGCTGCGCTCTACAATTGTTCAATTCAACTGCTGGAGAATCAACAATGAAACAACTGATGATGGCGTTTGGTGTGGTCCATGCGGCGATTGCCTTGCTGTTTGCCGTGGGCGCGCTGTTTTTGATCATGATAGGCGCAGAAATGGGCTGGCATGCATTGCAGGCGGACGGGGTGGTGGCTGCGCAGGAAGTGATCGAGGCGATCGGCATCCTGGCCGCCGCCGTGGTGGCGCTGCAAATCGCCGAGACCATCATCGAAGAAGAAGTGGTGCGCGACGCCGACATCAGCGCGCCGACCCGCGTGCGCCGCTTCCTGTCGCGCTTCTTCGTCGTGGTCGTGGTGGCGCTGGCGATTGAGGGCCTGGTCGCCACGTTCCACGCGGTGCACGAAGATGTCAGCGAACTGCTGTATGTCGCAGCACTGGTGAGCGGCGTGGGTGTGCTGCTGGCCGCATGGGGGGTCTTCGTTCACCTGAATCGCTCGGCCGAGGAACTCGAGCCGGAAGCGATGCAGGATGCCCAGGCCGAAGACGAAAAGCTCAAGCCTTAATGTGCGCGGGCGGCGAGACGGGGCTCTGGTTGCTCCGTCTCGTTGGCCGCTTCCGCACCTTTCTCGAACAGCAGGCGACGTGTCGGCGCGTTGGCGTCCACGCCCAATTCGCTGAACACTTCCAGGGCGCCCAGCAATACCGCCTGCTGCGCATTCATGAAGTTGGCATACGACGAATTCAGAATGTAGAACACCAGTTCATATTCGAGCGCATCCTGCGTGACGGACTTCAGGTGCACGCGGTCGGCGCGGACGTCGGGCTGGCGTTCCACCACGGCTCTCAATGCATCGGGCACCTTGGCCGCCAGCGCCGCCGGCGTGGCCGGATTGATACGCAGCGAAAACTGCACGCGGCGGGTCTGCATACGCTTGTAGTTGCGGACCACGTTTTTCAGCAGCTCCGCGTTGCCGATGATGATTTGCTCGCCGCTGTCGGCGCGGATGCGGGTGGTTTTCAGGCCCACATGCTCCACCGTGCCGGAGACGTTGGTGATGGCGATGGAATCGCCCACCTCGAACGGTTTGTCGACCGCGATGGCCAGTGAGGCAAACAGGTCGCCCAGCACATTCTGCACCGCCAGCGCGACCGCGATACCGCCGATGCCCAGACTGGCCACCAGCGCGGAGACGTTGATGCCAAGGTTGGACAAGGCAGCCAGCATGAAGATGACCCATACGGTGGTCTTCAAAGCCCACACCATCAACGTGTTGGCGACGGTGGTTGGCGAGTCCGGATTTTCGGAGTGATTGCGGAAGTAGCGGCGCGCGCCCAGCGTGGCGGCGCGGTCGAGGTACAACACCAGCTGGAAGCCCAGCACGATGAACCACAGATGGCCAAGGCGATCTTCCCAGATCGGCGGCAGTTCCAGCATTTTCAGGCCGACCAGCAGCGATATCGCCAGGACCGCCAGCATGCTGGTGCGGTTCAGCGTTTCCTTGAACAGCTGTACCGCAGGACGGTCCGGGCGGCCAGCTTCGTCATGTTTGCAGAGGCGTCGACGGAGCAGCCGTAATACGCCGTAAATGGCACAGAAGGTGATGGCGGCAGCGCTGGCCGCAACTAGCAGCTCCTCGCCGTCGACATTGGAAAAGGGGGCCAGATAGCGTTGAATATTCAAACCATGCTCCTGTTCTTCGTTGTGGCGGTAAGCGCCACATCTTAGACGCGCGGCAGGCAATGGTCTGTTCGGTGCATCACATTGCTATGGCGTGCTGCCAAGACAGCGCAGAATGGCGCAGTCCCTGGCTGCGTGGCTATCGCCGCACAAGCCGCGAATGTCGCGCAGTTGCCGTTCCAGTGCGCGCAGCTCCGCGATGCGCGCGCGGACCTGGACGATCTGCTGGTCCAGCATGGCGTTGACCGTGGCGCAGCTTTGTTCCGGCTCATCGCGCACCGCCAGCAGGGTGCGGATCTCTCCCAGTCCCATGTCCAGCGAACGGCAATGGCGGATAAAGCGCAGCCGTTCCAGGTGCGCGCTGCCATATAGCCGGTAATTGCCAGACGAGCGGGCAGGCTTGGGCAGCAGCCCCGCGTGTTCATAGTGGCGGATCGCCTCCACAGTGTAGCCGGTGTGGCTGGCCAGCTCTCCAATTTTCATGGCTTGACCTTGTAGTGACTTCAGGGTTTGTAATGGCGACTATACATCAAGGGAGGACGCATGTCTGATTGCTGTTCCGGCGGCTGCGCGCCGGCCAAACCGGTGGTGGACCGCCGCTATCGCCGTATTCTGTGGATCGCGCTGGTGGTCAACGCCTTGATGTTTGTGGTGGAGCTGGCCGGCGGCTGGCGCGCCGGTTCGGCCGCCTTGCTGGCAGACGCAGTCGACTTCCTTGGCGACGCTGGCAACTACGCGGTGTCGCTGCTGGTACTGGGCGCGTCGCTCGGCTGGCGCGCCCGCGCTGCCATGGCCAAGGGCCTGACCATGGCGGCCTACGGCAGCTTTGTGCTGGCCAAGGTCATGTGGGACACGGCGAACGGCGGCGTGCCTGCGCCGGCGGTAATGGGCGCCATCGGCCTTGCCGCACTGCTGGCCAATGGCACGGTCGCCTTGCTGCTGTACGCTTATCGCGACGGCGACGCGAATATGCGTTCGGTGTGGCTGTGCACCCGCAATGACGCCATCGGCAATCTGGCCGTGATGCTGGCTGCGCTGGGCGTATTCGGCACCGGCACGCGCTGGCCGGACCTGATGGTGGCGGCGGTGATGGGCGGGCTGGCCGTCAGTGCCGCGCGCCAGGTGATTCATCAGGCGCGCGGCGAGTTGCGGACGGCAGAAACATAGTGCTATTTGGTGATTTTCGTAATTGCCATTTCGAAAATGAGGACGCACAATGCTGGCACATCTCCACACTAAGAGAGGCTTATGAGACTGCTCGCCCACACGCCGGTATTCACCGCGCTCGCATCGATTTTCGTGTTGTCCTCCTCCGCGCTTGCCGCGCCGATCGCCACCCTGGACCGCGACGGCGCCTATGTTTCGATTGAAGCGTACGGCCCCAATGTCGTTCATGTCACGATCGCCGTCGACAAGGACCAGGTGCTGAAAGGGCCGGGCTACGGCGTCCTGCCGAAGAACGCTGACAACACCGCCTTCCGCCACAACGGCGGCAAGGACGGCGATGTCTTCACCTCGTCGGCGATGACGGTGCGCGTCAATCCGTCGCCGCCGCCCGCCGTGCCGACCCAGGGCCAGAAGTATTTCGCGCCGTCGCTGGCGCCAGTCGGCCTGCAGGTGTTGAACGCCAAGGGCGAGACGGTCGTCAGTATGAACGGCTGGGAGATGTCGCCGCAGACCGTCAACACCGAAAAGACCTTCCAGGTCGGCGCGTCGTTCTCGGTGGCGCGCGACGAGCATTACTACGGCATGGGCCAGAACCAGGAATCGCTCGGCGCGCTGGATCTGCGCGGCCGCGTCCTCGATTGCAAGCACTGGTACGACGCGCCGGCCGGCGAGACCGTGTGCGTGCCGTTCATGGTGTCGTCCAAGGGTTACGGCATTGTGTGGGATAACCCGTCGGCCACGCGCTTCATTGCCGGCGTCAACGGCCGCACGGCATTCCAGTCGAATGTGGGGGAGCGCGTCAGCTTCTTCGTCATCACGGGTTCGACGCCGGAAGAAATTTACTCGGGCTATGCGCGCGTGACCGGCAAAACGCCGATTCCGCCGAAATCCGCCTTTGGCCTGATTCAGTCGAAAGCCCGCTACGACAGCCAGCAGGAAGTGCTGCGCGTGGCGAATACTTATCGGCAGAAGAAGTATCCGCTGGACGTGATGGTGGTGGATTGGTTCTACTGGACCCGCATGGGCCAGATGGATATCGACCCGGCGCAGTTCCCTGATCCGAAAGCGATGAACAAGCAGCTGCATGATATGGGCATGGAGTCGATCATTTCGATCTGGCCGCGCTACGAAACTTCCGGCCGCTACTTCAATGAGCTGGATCACAAAGGTCTGCTGTTGAAGGACAAGGACGGCAAGACCGTCGATGGCTTGCCGTTCCGTTCCGATCGCACCGGTGGCCTGATCGATCCGACCAATCCAGCGGCGCGTAAGTGGTTCTGGGAAAAGGCGCGCGACAATATCCTGTCGCAGGGCTTCGATTATCCGTGGCTGGACGAGACCGAGCCGGATCTGGTGCCGGATGGTTTCTTCTATTCGATCGGTTCGGGCGACCGCTATCACAACCTGTTCCCGCTGATGCACGTCGAAGGCGTGGCCGAGAACATGCGCGCGTGGAAGCCGAACAAGCGGGTGCTGATCCTGTCGCGCGCCGCTTATCTGGGTTCGCAGCGCACCGGCGCCTTGTTCTGGTCTTCGGACATCCAGCCGACCTGGGAAGCGCTGACGCGCCAGATCCCGACTGGCCTGAACATGACGGCGTCCGGCATCGCCTACTGGGGCAACGATATCGGCGGCTGGCAGAAGCTGGCGGCGGAAAGCAGCGCGGTCAAGCCGCCGTTGCTGGACCCGTCGGATGCCCGTAATGTGGTCGGCAATAACCACGACTATCCGGAGCTGCTGACGCGCTGGTTCCAGTACGGGACGTTCCTGCCGACGCTGCGCCTGCACGGCGACCGCAAGGAGGCCGAGATCTGGTCCTTCGGCAAACAGGCGGAGGCCGTGATGGCGCGCTACGATACGCTGCGCTACCAGCTGATCCCTTATATCTATTCGCAAGCCAAGTTCACGCACGATACTGGCGCGCCGTTCATGCGTCCTTTGTGGATGGACTTCGCCAACGATCCAAACGTGGCAAACATCGGCACCCAATATATGTTTGGACCTGCCTTCCTGGTCGCGCCGGTCACGGAGCAGGGCCAGACCGAAAAGGATGTCTACCTGCCGGCGGGCACGGACTGGTATAACTTCTGGACCAACGAGAAGCTGACCGGCGGACGCTGGGTCAAGGTGGCCGCGCCGATCGACCAGATTCCGGTGTTTGTGAAGGCCGGTTCGATTGTGCCGATTGGCGCCGAGGTGCAGTCGACGGCGACCAAGCAGGGCATCGCTGCGATCAACGTTTATCCGGGCAAGAGCGGCGAGTTCCGCCTGTATGACGACGATGGCGTGAGCTACGACTACGAGAACGGTAAGTCGACCGTGACGCAGCTGAAGTGGGATGACGCATCCGGCAAGCTGAGTGCCAGCGGCGGCGATGCCGGCTTGGTCAAGTCGGCGGCTGGCCTCGTGAAGGTGATCGGCAAATAAGTCACTTTGCCTTGTTCAGGTAGCGCTGTTCGCGCAAGCGCTGTATTACGCTGTGGCGCAGGTCGCGCCACAGCGGCAGCGGATCGCGCCAATCGTGGATAAAGTAGCAGGCGCGCGGGTGCAGGAATTCGCTCAGATAAGCCGCCAGTTCGCGCCAGCGCCCGGTCTGCGGTGAGGGCCGCATCAGCAGATGCAGCAGGCGGCGCGTCTCCGCTGTCATGAAGCGGCAGCGCACGCCGGCGCGATACGGGCTGGCGGCAATCGGCCGCTGAAGGCCCAGCGTCTGATAGCAGTACCACGGAAAGCTCGCGCCTGCGTGGCAGGCCAGCGGCAGACTGCCCCAGAAGCGGCCATTCACCTCCATCAGCGCTGCGCGTCCGGTAAATGGATCGTAGCGGTACTCGACCATCGCCACCCCTTCCCACTGCAACGCGCGCAGCAGGGCCACTGATTGCCGCATCAGCTGCTTCGACACCGGCATCGATATGCATAGCGTGGAGGTGCCTCCTTCCGGCGGCCACTCATGCAGGCGTCGATGCTGGAATTGATACAGCGCCTCGCCATCCTTCATCAGCACGAATTGTCCCAGGCCGTAGCCGTCGCAATATTCCTGCACCATGGGATAGCGGCCCAGCGCCTGGTAGCGCCGCAGGGCGGTCACCAGCGCCTGGGCGTCGCCGCAATGCTGCGCCTTTTCCAGCGCCATTCCGGCCTGGCGCAGCAACGGCGCAACGGCGTTTGGATCGGCCCATTTCAGCACCACCGGATAGCGCGCCTCGCGCGCAGCGGCAGATACTTGCGCGTCCGATGCGGGATGCCAGGTGCGCGGCACGAATATGCCTACATCCGCCGCCGCCGCATACGTCAATTCCTTGCGCAGCACTCTCTCCATGCGCGGAGCGTCGGCAAACATCATCCGATAGCCGGGCAGCGTGTTGCGCGCCTGGTTCAGTATCAGGATATCGGCCTCCGAAATGGCGAACAGCGCGGCCGGGCCAATCTCTTTGCCAAGCTGGCGCAGTTGGGGGATCACGTCGTCCGCTCGCACCACGCTGCGGTGCAAATAGCGCGAGCCAAGTCCCAGCGCCTGCTCGCTGCGCGCCATGCCAACCACCTTGACGCCATGCCGGCCAAGATCGCGGATGATGGCCAGCCCGATGGGCGTATCGATACCCAGCACCACCGCCGGCAACGGCTGCGGCGCGGGCGATGCCAGTAGCCGGTGTATAGCCCGCCGCCAATGGTGCCGCTGCTGCTCGGTGACTGTGCCGATGGCGTAGATGCTGGCGAAGACCGCCAGCATAGTGGCGATGTAGAACCACGGCGCGGCCGGATCGCCGCGGAACAACGCGGCGTAGAACTGAATCAGCGGCTGGTGCAGCAGGTAGATGCTGAAGGTGTAGGCGGCCAGCGGCCGCACCACGGACGCCAGTCGCTCAAGCGGCAGCGCCAGCGCGCGCACGCCGACGAAATGACAGGCTACGATGACCGCCAGCAGGTAGTCCGTTATAAAGTAGCGCGAGAACGCGAACTGCTGGTGCCAATGCGCGCCGACGATCTGGCGCAGCCACGCGCTGCCGGCCTCCGTCAGCTGGTAATGATGGAACAGC
Source organism: Duganella dendranthematis (assembly GCF_012849375.1). Lineage (NCBI taxonomy): Bacteria > Pseudomonadati > Pseudomonadota > Betaproteobacteria > Burkholderiales > Oxalobacteraceae > Duganella > Duganella dendranthematis. Next base: position 6,494,348 of record NZ_CP051684.1, on the reverse strand, counting down.
GCATAGCCGATGCAGGAAGCGGCCAGCAGCAAGGCGCCGGCCACACGACCTACATGCTGCAAGGCAGTCCAGCGCTGCAGCAGCACGCCAGTCGCCCACACAGGCGCCAGCAGCAGGATCTTGGGGCCGATCAGCAGCGCGACCGCGCAGCACCACAGCAGGCGCTTGCGGCCACGCGTGAAGGTGAGGACGGCAAACAGCACGTAGTACCAGAACTCGTAACACAGCGACCAATACGGCACGTTGGAGAAGGACATGATCGACAGCGTCCAGACCTCGTTGAGGAAGGCGAGGCTGGTGAGGATGCGCAGCCAGGCCAGATCGTGGGTGGTGCGGTCGCCATAGAACTGCGGCGCCATTGCTTCGCCAATGCTATCCAGCAGGGGCGTGAGCAGCACGGCAGGCAACGCCAGCGAGTAGAAACGCGCCAGGCGGCTGGACCAGTATTCCAGCGGCGTGTTTTCACGGGTGCTGGTGATGTGGGCGATCACGTAGCCGGAGAGGACGAAGAACACAATCACCGCGGCGTGACCGTGAGTGCTGAGTGGCAGTTTTTCCAAGGTGAGCAGGCGGAGGTTGGAGTGATACAGCACCACCAGCAGCGCGCTGACGATGCGCACCAAATCGAGGTAAATCGAAAACGACCGGTTCATGTGGCGTTCCGTTCCAGGGTGCGGTGCAGCCCGTGGACCGCTTGCCGCAGGCGCGCGAAGCACCGGTCGAAGTAGGCGTCGCTCAGCGTGTAGGGATCGTGCAGGTGCGGCATGGGCGGATCGCACCAGAGTCCCAGCAGCGCGATCTGGATATCGTGGCGGGCGATCAGGCGTTGCTGGAGCGCTTGCGCGTGACGCACTTCCATTGTCACCAACAGGTCTCCGGGCTGTATGTCGAAGTCGCGAATATCTGTCGCGCGGTGTGCCGACAAATCTTCGCCGCCGCGTTGCGCCGCGCGCAGGGCGGATTCGGGGCAGGATGCGCCGGTGGTGGTGGAAAGGCCGATCGATACCGCATCCATGCCGAGGCGATCCGCCACGCGCTGCGCATAGGCACTGCGGCAAATATTCCCCAGGCAGACAAATACCACGCGCCGCACGCGGTCCGGATGCTGAAGATGAAATGCCGCCAGCCGTCCACTGCCCAAATCGATCCGCGCCAGCCAGGCCCGCACCGTGCCACGCCACGTCCCGTGCTGCTGGTCCATGCGCAGCCTCGCAATGGCGCCGTCGAGCGCAAGCGCCCATCGGCCGTAACGGTCATAGACGGCCTGCGTGGCGATCCGGCAGGCGGTACGCCATGCCCGGCCGCGCAGCAGCGGATTATTCGATGAGGTAGCCGTCAACGGCTGGCTGGCCGCAGCCGCCATGCCGCACGCCTGGAAACGCTGGGCATGCGCCGCAAGGTAGGCGCACAGCCGCCGCATGCGCGCCTGATTCAGCGCATGCCGCCGCAACTGCCGGAATCCCTCGTCACCGCTTTGCACATACTCGAATGGATGGGTGAGGATCACCACCAACTCCATGCCTGCCGCATACGCCTGTTCCAGCAGCGCGCGCATCTCGGCAAAGCTGGTACTGGAAACCGCCACCGACTTCAGATGCACGCCACGGTCGCGGTAACTCAGCACGGGACACTCCACCACACCATGCCGCCGATGCCGCCCGGCGTACAACTGATAGGACGTCAGTCCGGCGTTGTAGATGCCCAGGCCAATGTTGGAGCTATACGGAATGCCCGCCGCCGCCAGCGCGCGAAACAGATTGTCGTCATATTGCAGGTTACCGGCGCGGAATACCCGCGGCGGCGGCAAGCCCCATTCAGCAAATGTGGCCTGCCCGTGCCGCAGCAGCGCCAGGGTCGATGCCACATCGCGTCCGGCCAGGTCATCCTGGCGCGGTTGCTGCCGCACGCGCTGCGGCCAGTCGGGATATTGGAATACCGCCCAGCAGGGATGCACATGCAGTTGCACCTCATGGCCGGCGGCAGCGATTTGCGTCGCCAGCGCGCGCATCGGATCATCGTTGAAGTGATATCGTTGTGCCGTCTCCACAAAAAACGTCGCCTGCACGCCATGCCTGCGGAAGCAGTCAAGCAGAAAGCCCAGTCCCTGCGACCGTCCGCCGACCTCGCAACGCACCATCTGCGCGCCCACTGGCCGCCGCGCCGGATCGGCAAACGCCCCGGCGATGCTGAACTCCGTATCGATTGTGATGCAGACGCGCATGGCGGCCACCCGGCAACGGCAATCCGGCCAGTGTAGCCAGCGCGATCCCAGCCGGCATGCGTTTGATCAAGCGCAAGGCAAAAACAACGCTGCCCTCGGATGAGCTGGTTTGTCCAGGACAGGAGATTGTGTGCGTGTTTTCTTGTCTCTCTAGTAAAATCGGATGATAAGAGCAATCGAGGAAGCCATGCACAGTGTTCAGCCAAATGTAGATGCGATAGAAGCAGAACGGTTCCGCCAGTTCATTATGGGCGTGACCGACTACGCGATCTACATGCTGTCGCCCGAAGGCGTGGTGGTCACCTGGAACGCCGGCGCGCAACGCTTCAAGGGCTATCCGCCGGAGGAGATCGTCGGCCGCCACTTCTCGATGTTCTATACCGAGGAAGACCGCGCCGCCGGCCGTCCCGCGTATGCGCTGGAACTGGCGCGTACTACCGGCAAGTTCGAAGACGAGGGCTGGCGCGTGCGCAAGGACGGCAGCCGTTTCTGGGCCAGCGTGGTGATCGATCCGATTGTGGACCCGGCGGGCGAACTGCTGGGTTTCGCCAAGATCACGCGTGACATCACCGAACGGCGTGTGGCCGCCGAAGAGCTGGAGCGCGCCCGCGAAGCGCTATTCCAGTCGCAGAAGCTGGAAGCCATCGGCAAACTCACCGGCGGCATCGCGCACGATTTCAACAACCTGCTGAACGTGATCATGAACGGGCTGGAACTGCTGCGCATGTCGCGCGATCCGGCGATGCACAGCAAATCGATCGACACCATGTCGCGCGCGGCCCAGCGTGGCGCTTCGTTGACGCAGCAGTTGCTGGCCTTCGCGCGCCAGCAGCCTTTGCGCCAGGACCCGCACGACGTCGCGCGCGTGATCCGGTCGTTCGAGTCGGTGCTGCGGCGCGCGCTGCCGGACGACATGCGCCTGCACCTGCAGCTGGAAAACGATCTGCCGCAAGCCATGCTCGATCCGACGCAGTTCGAGTCGGCGCTGCTCAACCTCGTGGTCAACGCGCGCGATGCGATGGACGGCCGTGGCGAAGTGCTGATGGACCTATCGGCCGTCACGCTGGCCGAGGCACAGGTCGAACAGCTGCCGGCCGGCCGCTACGTGCGCGTAATGGTCAAGGACCGCGGCGTTGGCATGGCGCCGGAAGTGATCAAGCGCGCGGTCGAGCCGTTTTTCACCACCAAGGAAATCGGCAAGGGCACCGGTCTTGGCCTGAGCCAGGTGTATGGCTTGATGCAGCAATGCCAGGGCGCGCTAACGCTGGAATCGCAGCCGGGCGAGGGCACCTCGGTGTCGATGTACTTCCCGGCCGTGCGCCGGCAGGGGCCGATCAATGACACCAAGGGAGCGGCCGAGAAGGTGCTGCTGGTGGACGATCAGCCCGAGGTGCTGGAAACCGCCATCAGCCTGTTCACGCACCTGGGCTACGAGGTACTGTCGGCCGATAACGGCATGCAGGCGCTGGAGACCCTGCGCCTCAATCCCGGCATCTCCATCCTGTTCAGCGATGTGGTCATGCCGGGGATGAGTGGCGTTGAATTGGGCAGGATCGCGCGCGAGGAAGTGCCCGATCTAAAAATCGTGCTGGCTTCGGGTTACGTCAAGGCGGCGCTGGGCGACCAGATGCCGGACATCGGCAACTTTGAGCTGATCGCCAAGCCGTATCGGCTGAGTGATCTGATCCGCACGCTCAAGGTGCTGTAGCGATTACGTTGCAACGTGCGCTAGCGCACCCAAGCCGCCACCGGTGTGCGTCACTATCAAGGTTTCATAGGAGCCTTCGTGACCACCCCGTTTCTGACTGCCGTTCAACATCAGGCGTTGCTGGCGCTTGGCGCCGCACTGCGCGCGCGTAAATACCAGTTCACCACCGTGACGCCCGCCACACAAGCGCGCGTGCTCGCGCGTCCCTCTGCGCCGGAACATGCAACCTTGCGCGACATTTTCGGTTGGAGCCGGCCCTTTACTGCAGCTGCCATCGACGATGAACTGCTGGCTTGCATGCGCGCCGCCGGCGTGCTGGAGGAACAGGATGGACTGCTGCGCAGCACCGTGCGGATGTCGACACTGGCCGGCGAGTGGCTGTTCCATTCAGCCTATCCCACCACGCAGGCGGACGCGGTGTTCTTCGGACCGGACACCTGCCGCTTTGTGCGTGCCATGGAGCAGACACCTGCGCCGGCGGCCGAGCCGGTACGACGCATCGTCGATATCGGCTGCGGCAGCGGCGTTGGCGCCATTACGCTGGCGCGTCGCTTCCCGCAGGCAGAACTGCTGGCGGTCGACATCAACGACCGCGCGCTGGCGCTGGCCGACGTCAATATCCATTTGGCCGGCGTGGAAAACGCCAGCGCGCATCACAGCAATTTGCTGACGCAGGTCGATGGCCTGTTTGACCTGATCGTCGCCAATCCGCCGTATCTGCTGGATGCGGCGGAGCGCGCATACCGGCACGGCGGCGGCAAGCTCGGCGCCGGCCTGTCGCTGCAAATCGTGCAGGCGGCGATTGTGCGGCTTGCGCATGGCGGCGCACTATGGCTGTATGCCGGCGTGGCGATGGAACATGGCGAAGACGCGTTCCTGCGGCAGGCTACGGCGATGCTGGAAGAAGCAGGCCTGCGCTGGACCTATGAAGAAATCGATCCCGACGTGTTTGGCGAAGAACTGGAGACCACGGGGTATGCCGACGTTGAGCGCATCGCCGCAGTGTGGCTGGTCGCGAGCAAGGAGGCCTGAGTATGCGGTTACTGCAACAACGTCTGCTGCGCGGCGCGAATCTCTACAGTCCCACGCCGTGCATCGTCGCAGTGATTGAGTCGCCCCTGGCGGAAGCCGGCCACCAGCTGGCCTACACGGCGCGATTCCTGCAACAGGCTTGCGGCGAAGCGGTAGCGTTTATGCACGCCGAATTGGCGGACAAGAACGAGGACGTGGAGCCGGCGCGCTGGCGCGTGGTGGTGGAGTACACGGTGGAGCATCTGGGCCAGGCTGCGCTGGCGGCTGCGGCGGAGTTGATCGCTGCGACCGAACGTGGTGAAACGCCCGATGTGCCGGCGGCGGTGGCGTCGCTGCGCGCGCTGGCCGCATCAATGCAGCTGCCGCCAGCCGCACTTGCGGTGCTGCGCGAGGCCGCTACGCTGGGCATTCCGGTGCAGCGGATCAGCGAACATGGCGGCTTGCTACGCCTCGGCTGGGGTCAGCGCCAGTGGCGTTATCTGGCGCACGCCGACGACGACAACCGGCTGCTCACCAATACCTTGCTGCGGGAGCGCCAGTTAATGCGCTCGTTGCTGATCGAAGCGCAGCTTGACGTACCGGCAGAGGATTTCCATGCTCCGCAACGGCAGGCGGGCGAGCGCTTGCGCGTACAGGTGCTTAACGGCGAGGCACAGCATGCCGATCCGGCGGTGCGTCGCGTCGCCCGGCGCGCCGCCGTCACACTGGGATTGACCAATGCGCAAATTGATCTGCTGCCGGGCCGGCGCGCTCCGAAGGTGGACGCGGTACTGGCTGCGCCGCCTTCCAGCCACGAGCAACGCGCGCTATTGCGGGCGCTGCACACCGATCCGGCAAAAGGCCGGATACCTGTCATCGGCGTCACTGGCACCAACGGCAAAACCACCACCACGCTGATGATCGCGCACGCGGTACAACTGGCGGGCTTCCGCACCGGCTGCGCCAGCACGCAGGGCATTACCATAGATGGCGACTTGTACGGCGAAGGCGATTGCACGGGCTACTGGTCCCACCGCGCGGTGCTGGCGTCGCCGCAAACCGAATTCGCCGTGCTGGAAACGGCGCGCGGCGGCCTGCTGAAGCGCGGCCTGGCGTACGACCGTTGCAGCGTGGGCGTGATGCTGAATGTCTCGGACGACCATCTGGGCATGGACGGCGTCGACACGGTGGAGCAACTGGCGCGGGTGAAGTCGCTGGTGGTGACCACTGCCGATACAGCCGTGCTGAATGCCGATGATGCGCACTGCGTCGCCGCGCGGGCGCGGTTGGCGCCGGGTTCACGCGCTGTCTATTTCTCCATGAAGCCGGACAACGCGGTGGTGCTAGCGCATCTGGCGCAGGGTGGCGACGCGGTATGGCTGGAAAATGAGGTCATCATGTTGAGCCAGCGCCAGGTGCGTCAGCGCGTGATGCCGGCCACGCATATCCCTGCCACCAGCGGCGGGCTGGCACGCTACAACATCGCCAACAGCCTGGCGGCGACGGCGGCGTTGGCGGCCAGCGGTTTCACGGTGATGCAGATCAGTGCCGGCCTGTTAAGCTTCGAGTCGAATGCAGCCACCAACCCCCTGCGGTCGAATGTGTTTGAACTGGGCGCAATGACCATCGTGCTGGATTACGCACATAACTCAGCGGCTTACGCGGCGCTGGCGACGCTGGCGCGCGGTCTGGCGCAGGGGCAGGGGCAGAGCAAGGCCACTGGCCAGGCGCCAGGCCGCGTGCTGGCGGTGGTGACGTCGCCCGGCGACCGCCGGGATGCCGATCTGGCCCGCACCGGCGCCACCTGCGCTGCGCATTTCGATGAATTGTTCGTCTACGAGTCGGCTTCGCGCGGCCGCGCGCATGGCGAGGCAGCGCAGATCATCGCCGACGGCGCGCGTGCGTCGGGCGGCGCTGCGATTCATACGTACGACCAGGCGTCGGCAGCGGTGCAGGAGGCATATCTGACTTGCCGGCCAGGCGACGTGCTGGTATTCGCATGCGGGACCGAAGTGGCGACGCTGATTGACGCCATTCGGACTATTGATGCGCCGGCGGCGGCGCGGTTGGCGCAGCAGGCGGCGCCCGCAACGTAATGTGAAATGAGCTAAAAAAATGGCCCGCAGTTGCGGGCCATTTTTCTTCGGCTTAGACCAGTGTGGCGTCGATGCGCGCCGCGCTGACGGGATCGACCGGCCGCAGCGCATCCACCAGTTCGGACACTGACGAGCCGCAGGCATAGACCAGTACATCGCCGGCGCGGCATTGCGACAGGCCGAGACGCAAAGCCTGCGCCGGATCGGCCTCCAGCAGCACGCCACTTTCGTTGCCGCGTGCGGCATGTGCCGCCGATTGCATCATCGCGGCGCGCTGGCCGGCCTCACGGCCGCGATGTTCCGCCGGCCATTCATAAAATACGGTGGTATCGAAGCCGCTGCCGCAGATCTGACCGATCTGCTGGAAGTCGCGTTCGCGGCGATCGCCTGGCGAAGTGACCACTGCCACGGTGCGGCCTTGTGTCATGGTGCGCGCGGTGGACGCCAGCGCTGCAAAAGCAGCCGGATTGTGGGCAAAGTCCACGATGACCCGCACGCCGTTGACGTCGTACAGATTGCCGCGCATCGGATTGTGGCGCGCGTCGGAGATAAAGCTGCGCAGGCCGGCGGCAATCGCGCCGTTACCCAGGTCGCTGGCCATCAGCGCCGCTGCCGCCGCCAGACCGTTGGCGATGTTGTGGCGCGCGCAGCCGCCCAGCGTGGACGGCATCTCGGCGGCATCCAGCAGCACATGGCGCTGACCGTCGCTATCGGAGGCCATCAACGCGCCATCTTCCAGCCAGGTTGCGCGGCCGCCGGCCTGCACGTGCTCCAGCAGCGCCGGATGCTGGGCGTCACAGCTGAAGTAGATGCGTTCCACTTTTTCGTCCAGGCCGGCGCCGATGGCGCAGCAGCGCGCATCTTCCGCATTCAGCACCACAGCGCGCGAGGCGGCTTGCAGCACCACGCCCTTGACGGCCGCCAGGTCTTCCAGCGTTTCCACGCCTTCCAGGCCGATATGGTCTTCGCTGACGTTCAACAGCACCGAGACGTCGCAACGGTCGAACGCCAGGCCGCGTTTCAGGATGCCGCCGCGCGCCGTTTCCAGCACCGCGAATTCCACTTCCGGCGCCGACAGCACGGTGCGTGCCGACCAGTAGCCGCTGCAATCGCCGCGCTTGACCGTCGAACCGTTGATGTAGACCCCTTCGCTGGTGGTGCAGCCGGTGGCAATGCCGGCCTGACGCAGCGTGTGCTCGATCATCAGCGTGGTGGTGGTCTTGCCGTTGGTGCCGGTGACCGCGATCACGGGGATGCGGCCGTCCTCATTGCCGAACATGGACTCGACGATGGCGGCGCCGGCGTCGCGCGGCACGCCGGCACTGGGATATTCATGCATGCGGATCCCCGGCGCGGCGTTGATCTCGATGACCGCGCCATTGCGGCCGTCCAGCACCTGCGAAATGTCCGCGCATACCAAGTCGATGCCGGCGACGTCCAGGCCGATTTTGCGGGCGGCGCGCACGCACATGTCCAGCGTTTCCGGCGGCAGCTTGCCGGTTACGTCTTCGGCAGTGCCGCCGCTGGACAGGTTGGCGTTGCCGCGCATGACCACGCGGCGGCCACTTTCCGGCACACTGTCGAAGTTCAGGTTCTGCGCCGCCAGTGTGGTTTCGGCATGGCCGTCCAGCGGAATGCGGGTGAGGATATTGGTGTGGCCCTCGCCACGTGCCGGGTTACGGTTTTCCTGCTCCACCAGCTGGCGCACGGTCGATTCGCCGTCGCCAATCACGGCGGCTGGACGGCGCAGAGCGGCGGCCACCACGCGTTCGCCGGCCACCAGGATGCGGTAGTCATCGCCCGGAATGTAGCGTTCAATGATGATGGTGCGGCCATGTTCGCGCGCGCGCTCAAACGCCAGTTGCACTTCATCCGGCGTGCCGCAGCGGGTGGTGACACCGCGGCCGTGGTTGCCGTCCAGTGGCTTGACGGTGACCAGGCCTTCCAGTTCGCTGGCGGCGCGCAGCGCCTGTTCCAGCGTGCGCACGCTGACGCCTTCCGGCACTGGTACGCCGGCTTCCTCCAGCAGCGCCTTGGTCAGCTGCTTGTCCGAGGCGATGCTGACGGCGATGTGGCCGGTGTCGCCGGTGATGGTGGCTTGCAGTCGCTTTTGTTGTGCGCCCCAGCCGAGCAGAAACATATTGGCGTCGTCGGTCAGGCGCTGATACGGAATGCCCTGGCGGATCGCCGAGCGCAGAATGGCGCCGGTACTGGTGCCGATCGCGTGCTGTTCGGCGGTATCGCGCAGTGCGGCGACGCCGGCTTCCAGTTGCTGCGCCAGGCCCTGCGCGCCGGTGGCCAGACCACGCACCAGCGACATGGCGAGGTCGCAGGCGTCAATCGCGACGTGCTCCGATTCATACGAACATACCACGCGGTACTGGCCAGGTGCGTCCTGCACTTCATGCGTGCGACCCAGATAGGTCGGGGTGCCGGCCAGGCATTGCAGCGCGATCGTCACGTGTTCCACCACGTGCGCCAGATTGGCGCCGTTGTTCAGGGCTTGCACAAAGCCGCCGTATTGGCCCACCGAGCAGCGATGATCGTACAGCGACGGCAGCAGTTCCAGCAGCTGCTGGTTAAAGCCGTCGATGCTGGTGCTGGTGCGGTCGCGCAGTGCTTGCAGGTCGATGATACTCAGCAGGCAAGGCTGGTTGGAATACAGATTCGGGCCACGGAGTACGTGCTGTTTGACGATGTTCATGCGATCAGGTCCTGTCGGTTAAATATTGGATGAAATCTGCCAGCGCGCCGCCTGCTGCGGGGCTGGTAAAGCGGGAGCCGGACGGCAGCAGGTGCAACCGCACGTCCTGCATTTGCGGTACTTCCCCGCGCGCGATGTCGGCAATGGTGGTGACGGCGTTGCGGCAATCGACGACCGTCACGCCGCCGGCGCCCGCCACTTCGATGGCGTGGTCCTTGACGATCAGCGCTGTGTCTTCGTCAATACCGGCGCCCAGCAGGAACGGGCTTTGCGCGATGACGCTCAACAGCCGGTTCAGCCGATGACGCTGCGAAAAGTGCTGGTCGATGATCACGCGGGTGACATAGCCCAAGCCGGCCCCAAGCCGCACCGCACCTTTTTCAGGCGCGAGATCGGCCTTGCCCTCAGCCAGCATGTGGGTGCACAAGCCGGATGCGCCGGCACTCGTGCCGGCGATGCAGGCGCCATTTTCCAGATAAGCCATGCGCATGGCGCGGTCCATCTGGGTGCCGCCGATGAAGGCCATCAGGCGCTTCTGGTCGCCGCCGGTCATGAAGATGCCGCGCGCCTCGGCCACCCGCAGCGCCAGCATCTCATCGTCGGCATCGGCGCGGCTGTCGATGCGCACGTGGGTGACATTGGTGGCGCCGAGTGCATCGAAGGCGACGCGGTACATCTCCCAGACGTCCTCCGGCACCGTGCTGGCGGCCGTGGTGACGACGATCGGGCTATCCAGGCCGCCCGCCAGTTCCACGAATTTTTGCAGCACATCCTTATTATCGGTGCGGTCTTCATTACCGCCGATGATCATTAAACTACCGGTTTGGTTCATATCAGGCGATCAGTTGTCGGTACATGCGGGTCGCCATCAGGCCCAGTGGGCGGTGATGCTGGGCGGGTGTCATCAGCGTCTGCAGCAGCTGCACGGCGGCCTGCTTGCTGCCTAGCGTGGCGACTTGCTGTTCCAGCTGGCGCAGCGGGCTGCTGTCGTCATCGTTGGCGTGGTGGCGCACGATGCCGCGCAAGGCCCCGTGGCGCGGCGTCTGGTGCAGGCCCAGCGAATCCAGCGAGCGTTGGCGCGCGCGGAAGCTCGGCACCCGCGCCGGCGTCACGATCCAGTCGCGCAGCACCTGCTGTTCGTAGGCGCTGAAGACGCCGAACATCTCGGCGCGTTCGCTCTGGATCAGGCGCCAGAAACGGCTGTTCTCCGGCGGCTGGCCGCGCTGTATCCAGCCGGCGCTTTCCAGTTCCGCCAGCATTTGCGGGATCTGCTGCGGATCGCTGAGCCATTGATTGATGCTGCGGCCGGCCAGGCGGCAGTAGTCGGAATGCATATTGGCGCCGGCATGAGCCTTGGCGGCCATGATATTTTCCAGCTCTTCCTGCAGGTCGAAGCCTTCGATGATCGAGGTGGTGCAGGCGCCAAGGTCGTTGAGGCGATAGCCGTTTTGCACGCGCTGCCACACGCTGGCGCTGTCGCCAAAGCGCGGCAACAGCTGCAACAGCGCCTGAACCGCCTTGTGCGCGTGGCCGGTGCTGCCGTTGTCCACCGTGATGTGCAGCGTGAAGTAGTAAGGGTCGATGCCCAGTTCATTCAGCTCATAGGCGGTGATTAGCAGGTGCAGCGGCAGCTGTTCGTAACCGAGGTTGTAGCCGATGATCTCGGGCAGGAAGCGTTCCGCGTCATAGGCCAGCGCGAGCTGGATCGCGCCCTGTTCGAAATAGGTGTCCGGCAGCTGCTGCCAGTCTTCGCAGTCGTGCGCGGCCAGCAGCTTTTTGTACAGCAGGACGTGATTCTTTTCCGGAACGCCGTCGCCCAGTTCTTCCAGATAGGTCTGGATCAACGGGCGGAAGTCGGGATCGTCCCAGCGTGCCAGCAGGCCATACAGCCAGGCGCCGTCCACCAGCTTGGTGGGCGCCGCATACTTGAGGAAGTGCAGCGCGTGCGCCTGGTTGCTGAAATAGCGGCGCGGCGCGCCGTCACGGCGGCCTTGCAGGTAAGCCTGATATTCGACGCCGACGGTGAAGGCGCGGCTGGCGATCCATGGCGCCAGCTGCTGCGGATCGGACGGCAGGTCGTCACGCAGCTGTTGCGCGGCCTGCAGACGCTGCCCCAAAAAGGTGCGCGCATCGGCCAGCGCCGCATCGTCCGGCGGCCCGGCGTTAAGTGAACGGTAAATCGCTGCGGCGCTGGTGGCGACGACAGGGGCGGAGACGGCATACGCAAGCTGTGACATGAGATTCCCGATAAGTGGGGTAGTTAGTCCGTTGATTATCAACGGTGCCAGCTATGCCCCACATCGGTGCGCCTCTTGTGTTTGTGTAAGAGTAGGCCGACAGAGCGTCTACATTTTGTCGTCTGCTTCCAGGTTATTGCGGATCTGCTGCAATAGTTCTTGCAATTGCGTCAACTGGTCGGCGTTCATGCCGGTGACGGCGGCGGACGACGCCTGCACGCCCAGCTGGTGCAGGCTGTGGAAGATCCGCTGGCCTTCCGCGCTGAGGGACAGGCGGGTGATGCGGCGGTCCGCTTCATCGGCGGTGGCCTCCAGCAGCTGCTTGTCGCGCAGGCCTTTGAGCAGGCGCGCCAGCTGCGCCTTGTCGCGTCCCGAGTGGGCCACCAGGTCACCCTGGGTGGCGCCGGGGCGGCGGAAGAAGAAGCCCAGTGCCTTGTATTCCATGTGGGTCAACTCGTGAGGATTGTCGCGCAGGCCGCGCAACTGGCGCGCGCGGAACAGGTGCATGATCGAGTGGATGGCGTCGAACACCTGTTCCGATTGGTTGACTTTATTAACTTGTTTGGTCATAATAGGTGACATTATCAACTAAGGAGCGGAAGATGAGCAATCGAATTCAGCGCGTGCGGCACGAAATCAAACGGCGCGAACTGCAAGTGGCCAAGGTACAGCATCTGGCTCCGGACTATGTCAGCGTAACATTCAAAGGCGAGACCTTACACGATTTCGTCTCGGCTTCCTACGACGACCATGTCAAATTCATGTTGAGTGACGACGACCGTCGCGATTTCACTCCACGCAGCTACGACAACGTGGCCGGCGAACTGACCATCGAATTCGCGCTGCACGCCACCGGCGCTGCCTCCGACTGGGCGCGCCAGGCGGCTGTGGGCCAGACTGCCGTCATCGCCGGTCCGCGCGGCTCGATGATTATCCCGATGGACTACGACTGGTATGTGCTGACCGGCGATGCGACCGCGCTGCCGGCAATTCGCCGCCGCCTGGAGGAACTGCCGCGCGAGGCGAAAGTGACGGTGCTGGTGGCGGCGGAGAGTGCGGTTTCGCTGCCGTTCCGCAGCGAAGCGCAGATGGCGCTGCAACTGCTGGACAGCCAGGAAGCGCTGCTGGCCGCCATCCGCGCCTTACAGCTGCCGGCGGGCGATGGATTCTTCTGGTTTGCAGGTGAAGCGTCGGTGGCCGCGCAGGTGCGCGACGCGGTGTTTGTCGACAAGGGCCACCCGCGTGAGGCAGCCCGTATCTCCGCGTACTGGAAGCAGGGCGCTTCCGGCCACCACGAAGACCTGTAATGGTCAGAAGGTGTGCTTGATGCCGGTGATGATGCCGGTCTGGTTGAGGCCCGCGCCGACCGAACCGCCGGCACTCAACGCCACCGCCGCCGCGCCGCTGTTGTTAACGCGGCCCGCCGCCACGTAGAACGCACTGCGCTTGGACAGGTTGTACACGCCGCGTATCAGCACCTGCGCCGAGTCGTTATTGGTGGCGCGGTAATCCAGCTTGGCGATCTGGCCATCCAGCGTAAAGAACGGCGTAACGTTGTAGGCCGCGCCGATGTAGACCAGGTTACTGCGCGGCTGCGTCGCCGAGCCTTCGTTGTTGCGGTTGATGATGCCGACGCCCAGCTTCCAGTCGTTCTGCTTGAGGAAGAAAGCGACGTGCGCGCGGCTATCGGTCTTGTCGCTGCTGTTCAAGCCATTGGCTGCGCCAACGCCGCCATAGATGCGGTCATAGGCGCTGATCAGCGCATAGCCCGGCGCATCGTAGCGCAGCAGCGCAGACCATTCGCGGCAGGCAATGGCGTCGGTGGCGCTTTCGCCGGCGCAGCCGGTGCCTGCTGGGCCGCCGGCCGCTGAGGTGTCGCGACCCAGGCTATAAGTGCCGCCAACGGTCACGCCGCTGAAGGTGCCGCGATAGGCGACCGAGTTGTCGCTGCGGCCATTCGGAATGAACGAGTCCAGCGAACCGAGGCCGTATTGCGACGGGCCGATAATGTCGACGTCATAGGTCGAGATATTCAGCATATTGTAGTTGCGGCCAAACGTCACCTGGCCCCAGTTGCCTTGCAGGCCTACCCAGGCCTGGCGGCCGAACAGGCGATTCTGCCCCAGCGTTCCGGTGTCTGGCGCAAAACCGTTCTCCAGCTGGAAGATGGCTTTCAGGCCGCCGCCCAGGTCCTCCGTGCCACGGAAGCCAAGGCGCGACGGGAACATGCCGCCGCCCAGGCTGGGCATGCGGGTCAGGCTGTTGCCGGCGGCGTCGGCGTTGTTGTAGTACTCGACGGCGGCGTCGATGATGCCGTACATGGTGACGTTGCTTTGCGCGTGGGCGGCGCCCACGCTCATGGCTGCTGCCAGGGCAGCATAGATGTTCTTCTTCATTTAAGTCTCCTCGTTTTAGTTTATTTTTTGTCCCAGGCGGCGCTTGAGCCGACCGAGTACAGCGCGCCCGGCGCGTTGCGGGTTTGCTGGAAGTCTTCCAGCGACTGTCCGCGCATGGCGGCGTAGATGTGCAGGTTGGAGACGCCCACCACGGCACCCAGCTTCTCCAGCAGGAAGAAGATCACGCCGTACTGGATCATGCCGTGCCAGTCGCGGCGGTTGATCAGGTCGCGCTCCTGCGGCGTCAGGCCGGCCGCATCGTAGGTCGCTTCCGGCGCCGCCCGGAACTGATCGCGGAAGGCCGGATCGACCAGTTGGTGCAGGTACTTGTTGACGCGGTAGGCGCGCACGCTGGTCTCCAGCGTAAACGGGTAGGTGCCCGGCAGTTCTTCCACGCCCTTGGTCTGATGGGCGATGTGGGCGCGGTGCGCTTCGTTGGCCGCTGCATTGAGCGCCGTGTCGGTCGACGCGGCGTTCTCGTACAGCGCCACCGCGATGCCGGTCATCGACGGCAGGTAGTATTCGCGGTGCACGCAATTGAGCTTGGCCGACATGGCGCCGCGCATCGCCATCCACATCACCACTTCCGCGCTTTCCCAGCCACCCAGGCGGGCGAAGTCGGCGTGGGTCATGTTGAGCAGCGTGTCCGGATCGTTCTCGAACAGGTCGAGGAACTGGTGATCCCACGGCGTGTTGTTGAAGCCAGCCCGTTCTCCGTGTACCTGGTGCGACAGGCCGCCGGTGGCCACCAGTACCACGTTCAGGTCTTCCGGATAGCTTTCGATGGCGCGGCGCAGGCCTTGTCCCAGCTTGAAGCAGCGGCGCGCCGACGGCACAGGGAATTGCAGCACGCCGATTTGCAGAGGCACGATCTTGCCCGGCCATTGCTGCTCGTGCGGCCACAGGATGGAGAGCGGCGAGAAGCAGCCGTGGTCCAGCCCTTTATCCTGGAAGAAGGACATATCGAATTCGTCCGCCATCAGTGACTGGCCGATGTGGCGCGCCAGTCCGGTGTGGCCGGCTATGGGCGGTAGCTTGCGCGCCCCGCCGCCTTCATCGGCGGCGTGGTAGCTGTCGCCGATCCCCAGCGAGAACGCGGAGTAGTGATCGAAGAAGAACGAGGTAACGTGGTCGTTGTAGATGACCAGCATGACGTCCGGCTTCTTCTCCGCCAGCCATTGCTGCACCGGTTCATAGGCCTTGAAGATGGGTGCCCACGCAGCGTCTTGCTGCTTATTGGCGTCCAGCGCGAAGCCGATGGTCGGGGTGTGGGATGAGGCGATGGCGCCGATGATGTTTGCCATGATGATTCCTAAGCTGCTACGGTACGTTGACCAAATTTATTCGCAATGATGAAGATGGCCGCCAGCGTCGCCGGTCCCGCCAGGATGGCGATCACCGCGCTGAAGCCCCAGCCCATCGACAGCAGCATGCCACCGGCGAAGGAGCCGAAGATGCTGCCGAAGCGGCCCATGCCCTGCATCCAGCTGACGCCAGTGGCGCGCACCACGGTCGGGTAGCACGACGGCGCATACGCATTCAGGCCGGTCTGGGCGCCGCTCATGCAGAAGCCTGCCAGCAGCACGAACAACGAGAACAAGGACGATTCTACGCTGCCGGAGGCCAGGCACAGGATGAAGATGGCGCCGCCCATGTAGGCTGCGGAGATGACCCGGTTCGGCGACAGACGGTCCATGAAATAGCCTACCAGCAGCGCGCCGACGGTGCCGCCCAGCTGGAACAGCGCGGTGATGTTGGCGGCGCGTTCGATCGGCAGACCGGCATCCTTGATCATGGTCGGCAGCCAGCCGCTCAGCAGGTAGATCACCAGCAGGCCCATAAAGTAGGTGCCCCACAGCGACAACGTAGTGGCGCGATAAGCGGATGATAACAGCACCTTGCCCGGCTGCGAGCCAGTCACTTGCGGTTCGCTGATGGTGAAGCTGGCGTTGGCCGGCACGTCGCCCCCGACCACGCGGCGCAGCGTGCGGCCGATGCGCTCGGCCGGGAATTTGCGTACCACGAGGAAGCGCACCGATTCCGGTATCAGCAGCAGGTAGACCGGCAGGCAAAGCAGCGGAACCGCGCCGCCGGCGATCAGCACCGCGCGCCAGCCGTAGTGCGGCAGGATGGCGGCCGCGCCAAAGCCCACCAGCGCCGAGCCGAGATTAAAGCCGGTGAACATGATGGCGATCAGCGTCGAGCGCGAACGCTCGGGCACGTACTCCGACAGCAGGGTAGTGGTATTCGGCATGGCGGCGCCGAGACCGAGACCGGTAACGAAGCGGAGCAGCGACAGCGTGGTGACATCCTGCGCGAAGGCGCTCAGCACGCTGAAGGTTCCGAACCAGGCGACGGAGGTGAGCAGCAGTTTCTTGCGGCCGAAGCGGTCCGACATCGGGCCGACCAGAATCGCGCCGATGGCCAGGCCGATCGGGGCGGCGCTCATGACGACGCCGAAGGCAGCGCGCGAGATGCCCCATTCCTTGGTGATGTCCGGTGCGAGGAAGCCCATGATGGCGACATCCATGCCGTCGGTGGCGACGATCAGGAAGCACAGGGCCAGCAGCAGCCACTGGTAGCCGCTCATCTTTCTGGCGTTGATGTGCGCCCGGACGTCTAGCGTTTGTCCTATATTCATTAAGTCTCCTGTCTGGATTATGGTTTTATGTAAAGAGGTGTAAAGGCCAAGGAGGCCCCTACCACTTCACCAGTGTACGTTTGGACAGGAGGAGATGTATTGCTTTTGCTTGCCGGACCGTTTCAATCTGCTTATCGCCAGCGCGCGCTGATGGCCTCGATCTCGGCCAGCAACGCGTAGGCGCCAGGGGACAGGTGAGCGTTCTTGCGAGTGGTGATGCCGATGTTACGTTCCATGCCTGGCATCTCAAACGGCAGCACCACCAACTGGCCGGTCTGCACTTCGTGGTGCAGTTGATGCGCCGATAACACGGTCAGCATGTCGCTGGAGACCAGCAGGCCGCGCAGCAGCGCCAGGTCGCCGGTTTCCACGGCGGGAGAGGGTGCTGCTTCGCCCTGGCGTTCAAAGAACTGCACCAGCGATTCGCGCAATGGCGTGCCGCTGCGCGACAGCACCCATGGATAGCCGCGCAGGTCTTTTAGTGTGAGTTTGCTGCGCCGCGTGAGCGGATGGCCGCTGCGCGCTACCAGCGCTGCCTTGTCCTGAAACAGGGAGCGAGATTCGAAGACGTCGGCCGAACCGGCGCGCTGGGCGCCGACGATGAAGTCGATGCGGCCGCTCAGCAGGCTGGCGGTCAGTTCTTCGTACGGGCTTTCCAGCGAGCGGATATGTAATTGCGGATGGCGCTTGAGTACCGAGGCGATGGCGGTCGGCAGCAGTTGCGAACGGGCCAGCGGCAGTGCGCCCATGGTCACGACGCCCAGTACCACGCCGGCCAGTGCGGCGATATCTTCGGGGATGTGGCGCAGTTCCGATAAGACGCGCTCAAAGGATTCGGTCCAGCGCCGGCCGGCGTCGGTGGGCACCATGCCGTGGGCGGTGCGCAGGAAAAGGGGCTGGCCCAGCATATCTTCCAGCCGGGCGATGGCCTGGCTGACGGCCGATTGCGAGACGCCCATTGCATGCGCCACGCTTGGCATGTGGTGCATTTCCGCCAGCAGCGTGGTGGCTTGCAGGCGGCGCTCGTTGAGCAGCGCTTCGATGCCACCGACCTTGGCGCCATTGCGGTCGCGCAGGCGCATGGCTTCTTCGCGCACGGCGTGCAGCTCAGCTTCGATACGTTCCGCGCGCTTGCGGACTACGTCGCCAGCAGCGGTCAGCAGCATGCCGCGGCCTTTGCGTTCGAACAGTTGGGCATCCAGGCTTTCCTCCAGCGCCGCCACCGAACGTGCGATGGCGGAGGATGCGCGGTACAGGCTCTCGGATGAGCGGCGGATGCCTCCGCTGGCAGCGACGGCGTTAAACGCATGGAGGTGGCGCAGGCTGACCAGGAACATGGTGAGTAAACAGTAGGCGTGATAAGCAGATTAGAACAAATCATCGCCTACAACGCAACCACGCTTTGCAGTGTGACACGGATACTGGGCGTATTCATACAGCCTGATCGCAACGTCACCATGAGCAATCCACCTCTTTCCGACCAACGCGCCGTGCCTTGCATGGTGATGCGCGGCGGTACTTCGCGCGGACCGTTTTTCCTGGAATCCGATCTACCGACGGATGCGATGGAGCGCGACCGCGTGCTGCTGGCGGCCATGGGCTCACCCGATCCGCGTCAGATCGATGGCTTGGGTGGCGCGCATCCGTTGACCAGCAAGGTGGGCATCGTCCGCCGCAGCACGACGCCGGGCGTGGATCTGGACTTTTTGTTCGCGCAGCTGCAACCGGATAACGATACGGTGGATGTCACGCCCAACTGCGGCAATATGCTGGCGGCGGTGCTGCCGTTTGCGCTGGAGCGCGGACTGCTGCCGGTGGCGCACGGTACCACCACGGCGCGCATCCTGACGCTGAATACCGGCATGCAGTGCGATGTGACGTTACAGACGCCGAACGGCCGGCTGCAATACGGCGGCGATGCGCGCATTGACGGTGTGCCGGGCACCGCGTCGCCGATCAGCATTAACTTCCTCGATACGGCTGGCTCGGTGTGCCCGGCGCTGCTGCCGACTGGCGCGCCGCTGGACCGCATCGCCGTCCGTGGTGCAGACTTCGAGATCGACGCCACGCTGATCGACAACGGCATGCCGATGGTGCTGGTGCGTGCTTCCGATTTCGGCATCACCGGCTACGAGCCAGCCGCCGAGCTGACCTCCAGCGTAGAACTGCGCGCCCGTCTGGAAGCGCTGCGTCTCGCCGCCGGCCCGTTGATGGGCCTTGGCGACGTGAGCGCCAAAAACTACCCGAAAATGTGTCTGATCTCCGCTCCTCGCGATGGCGGTGCAGTCAACACGCGCTGCTTCATCCCGCACGTCTGCCACGACTCCATCGGCGTGCTGGCCGCCGTCACCGTGGCCACCGCCTGCGTCCTGCCGGGCACTATCGCCGACGGCATCGCCGCAACGCAGCCAGGCGTGCGCCAGACACTCTCGATCGAACACCCTACCGGAGAATTCAGCGTCGAGCTGGAACTGGATCCGAACAATCCCGGACAAGTGCTGCGCGCTGCGCTGCTGCGCACCGCCCGTCCCATCATGCGGGGCGAAGTGATGATCCCCGCGCATTTCTGAAAAGGATCACCCAATGATTATCGACTGCCACGGCCACTACACCACTGCGCCGAAAGCGTTGGAGGAATGGCGCAACCAGCAAATCGCCAACCTGAACACGCCGCACCTCGGCCCGAAAGTCGCCGACCTGAAAATCAGCGACGACGAACTGCGCGAATCGATCGAACTGAATCAACTGCGCCTGATGAAAGAGCGCGGCTCCGACCTGACCATCTTCTCGCCGCGCGCCAGCTTCATGGCACACCACATCGGCGACTTCAACACCAGTGCCACCTGGGCCGCCATCTGCAATGAGCTGTGCGCGCGTGTGGCGCAGCTGTTCCCGGATCACTTCATCGGCGCAGCCATGCTGCCGCAATCACCGGGCGTTGATCCTGCGACCAGCATCCCGGAGCTGGAGAAGTGCGTCAAAGAGTACGGTATGGTCGGCATCAACCTGAATCCCGATCCGTCGGGCGGCCACTGGACGTCACCGCCGTTGTCCGATAGATCGTGGTATCCGATCTACGAGAAGATGGTGGAATACGATATCCCGGCCATGATTCACGTTAGCACCAGCTGCAACGCGTGCTTCCACACCACCGGCGCGCACTACCTGAATGCGGACACCACCGCCTTCATGCAATGCCTGACCAGCGATTTGTTCAGGGACTTCCCGACGCTGAAATTCCTGATCCCGCATGGCGGCGGCGCGGTGCCGTATCACTGGGGACGCTTCCGCGGCCTGGCGCAGGAGATGAAAAAGCCGCTGCTGAGCGAGCACCTGCTCAATAACATTTACTTTGACACTTGCGTCTATCATCAGCCGGGGATTGACCTGCTGACCAAGGTCATGCCGGTCAAGAACGTGCTGTTCGCCTCCGAGATGATCGGCGCCGTGCGCGGCATCGATCCGGAAACTGGCAACTACTACGACGACACCAAGCGCTATATTGAAGCGGCCAACCTGACCGACACCGATCGCGCCAACATCTTTGAACACAACGCGCGCCGCGTCTTCCCGCGCCTGGACGCTGCACTGAAGGAAAAGGGATTATGACCACACCACTGATCAACCAACTGGGCGTCGTCAAGCGCGGCATCGTGCGCGCCGAACGCGAACACGTCGACCATCTGGGACAGCTGGGCAGCGCCACCGTGCACGAAGCCATGGGCCGCGTTGGACTGCTCAAGCCTTATATGCGGCCGATCTACGCCGGCACGCAAGTGGCTGGCACCGCCGTCACCGTGCTGCTGCATCCGGGCGATAACTGGATGATGCATGTGGTGGCGGAGCAGATCCAGCCCGGCGACATCGTGGTTGCCGCCATCACCGCAGATTGCACCGACGGCTACTTCGGCGACCTGCTGGCCACCAGTTTCCAGGCGCGCGGCGCAAAGGCGTTGGTGATCGACGCCGGCGTGCGCGACGTGCGCATCCTGAAGGAGATGGGTTTCCCGGTTTGGAGCAAGAATATCAGCGCCAAGGGCTGCATCAAGTCGACACTGGGTTCCGTCAACATCCCCGTGCTGTGCGCCGGCGCGCTGGTCAACCCCGGCGACGCCATCATCGCCGACGATGACGGCGTCGTCGTGGTACCAGCGGCCGACGTCGCGCGCGTCGCCGCCGTTGCGCAGAAGCGCGAAGACCTGGAGGGCGAGAAGCGCGCCAAACTCGCCTCCGGCATACTAGGCCTCGACATGTACAACATGCGGGGCCCGCTGGAGCAGGCAGGCCTCAAATACATCGACTGAGCAGGCTATAGCCGCAACGCGTCGACTACCAGCTGGAAGGCAGAGGAGGACTGGCGGCGGCTTGGGTAGTACAGGTGGTAGCCCGGGAAGGTCGGGCACCATTCTTTCATCACGCGTATCAGCGTGCCTTCTTTTACCAGGTCGCACACCATATCTTCCGGCACGTAGGCGAGGCCATACCCAGCCAGCGCTGCGCGCAGGCGGGAGGTGGTGTTATTGAATACCCATTGACCGTCGACGCGCACATTCAGTTCGGTGCCGTTCTTTTCAAATTCCCAAATTTGCAGATTGCCATGCGTGGGCAGGCGCAGGTTGATGCAGCTATGCTGTTGCAGGTCCTGCGGCGTGCGCGGCTTGCCACGCTTGGCAAAATACTCCGGCGTCGCCACCACCGCCATGCGCAGGTCGGGACCGATGCGCACCGCGATCATGTCCTTCTCCACCTGGTCGCCCAAGCGCACGCCGGCGTCGAAGCGCTGCGAGACGATGTTGGTCATGCTGTAGTCGACGTTGATGTCGATCTTCACGTCCGGATAGTCGTGCATGATGGGCGACAGCTTGGGCCACAGCACATTGTTGGCCGCATGTTCGGCCGCCGTGATGCGGATGGTGCCGGCCGGCTTGTCGCGCAATTCGTTGAGCGAGGCCAGTTCCTGTGTGATCTCGTCAAAGCGTGGCGCGGCGGTGTTGAGCAACCGCTCGCCGGCTTCGGTGGGACTGACGCTGCGCGTGGTGCGGGTTAGCAGGCGAATGCCGAGGCGTGTCTCCAACCCGCGTATCGTGTGGCTCAGCGCCGACTGCGATACGCCCAGCTGCTTGGCCGCCTTGGTGAAGCTGCCCTCGCGCGCCACCGTCACGAACGCCAGCAGGTCGTTGAAATTCTCGTATTCCATTGATGAAGACTCCTCATAGGCTCATGCGGATTATACCGTCTTATCAATAGGCCACTGCGGGCCTAGACTGTCGGCCATACTCTCCAATCTGGAATTCGTGACGTTATGAATAAGCGTGCCATCCTTGCCATCATTTTGGCCAGCTATGTGATGATTGTGCTGGATACTTCGGTGGTCCTGACCGGCCTGCCGAAGATCCACCTTGAAATGGGCTTCAGCGACAGCGGCTTGGCGTGGGTGCAGAGCGCCTATACATTGACCTTTGGCGGCTTCCTGCTGCTGGCCGCGCGCGCCGGCGATGTGGTTGGGCGCCGCCGTATGCTGGTGGCGGGACTGGCGCTGTTCACGCTGGCATCGCTGGCGATCGGCGCGGCGCAGACCCCGGCCATGCTGGTGCTGGCGCGCGCGGTGCAGGGGCTGGGGGCGGCCATCCTGGCGCCGTCCACGCTGGCGCTGCTGCAAACCACCTTTGCCGAAGGCGCGGAGCGCACGCACGCCGTATCGCTGTACAGCGCCACCGCCGGCATTGCCGCCAGCGTCGGGCTGGTGCTGGGCGGCGTGCTGGCCGAGTGGATGTCGTGGCGGGTCGGCTTCCTGGTCAATTTGCCGATCGGCGTTGCGATGATCTGGGCCGCGCGCCGCTATATTCCGGAAAGCCCGCGTAGCAGCGGCCAGTTCGACGTTATCGGTGCACTCACGTCGACCATCGGCATGAGCGCGTTGGTATATGCCCTCATCCGCTCGGCCAGCGCAGGCTGGGGCGACTTGTTGACGCAAGCCGCGCTGGCGGCTGGTTTGTTGTTGCTGGTGACGTTTGTGGCCAATGAGCGGAGTGCGGCGCAGCCCATCATGCCTTTGCGGCTGTTCGCGGACCGCCAGCGGGCTTCGGCGTATGCGGCACGTGTGCTGTTCCTGGGTGCGATGATCGGTTTCTTTTTCTTCACCACGCAGTATCTGCAGACGGTGTTGAACTATTCGCCGTCGCTGACCGGCGTGGGCTTCCTGCCGATGACGCTGATGAATTTCGCCGTCGCGCTGCAAGTGCCGCGCTTGACGCGCCGCTTCGGCAATGCGCGCCTGCTGGCGTTTGGCTTGCTGGTATGCCTGATCGGCATGGCGTGGTTAAGCCGCGTTTCGGTGCATAGCGCTTACCTGACGGCGGTGGCGCTGCCGATGGTGCTGATCGGCGCAGGGC
Organism: Duganella dendranthematis; assembly: GCF_012849375.1. Taxonomy (NCBI): domain Bacteria; kingdom Pseudomonadati; phylum Pseudomonadota; class Betaproteobacteria; order Burkholderiales; family Oxalobacteraceae; genus Duganella; species Duganella dendranthematis. The sequence goes on along the minus strand of NZ_CP051684.1, from coordinate 6,470,942 downwards.
AGGGAATGACGTTGAGCCCGTTGACGGCGGCCGGTATCGCCGGCGTGCCGGCGCAGGATGCCGGCGCGGCGTCGGGTGTGGTGAACGTGGCGCACCAGTTAGGCAATTCGCTTGGACTGGCGGTGCTGGTGGCGCTGCATGCGACAGGCGCGCATCAGCTATCCGGCGCGGCGCTACTGGCGCACCGTGTGACGACAGCGCTCACCGCATCCAGCATCTTTCTGATACTGGCGCTGCTGCTAATGGTGCGGCTGCAGCGAGCGCCGGTGGTGGTCAGCTGAATTTGATCTGGCTGACCACGATCGACACCACCAGCGGCTCCGGCTGGTGCCCAAGGTCGGCGTCGCGCACGTAAATCAGGTGGCGGGTTGGCATGCTGATGCCGTCGAAGGTGCCGTAGTCGTGGAAGTAGTGCACTGCCGGTGTGCCGCCGCTGATGTCGACGTCATAGTCGTGGCGACGCAGCTTGCCGTCTTCGGCGAAGTAGAAAGTCTGTTCGCGGCTATGGGTGGCGATGCTGTCCGGGTAGCGCACCTTCAGGCGGCGCAGCGATTCTCCGCCTTCCTGCCACGGCGCCAGTTCTTCGAACTCGAAGCCTGGTTCGGCAAATGCGAATGGCAGCGTCAGATAGTTCCAGATGGCGTAGCCGACGAAGTAGGCCAGTTGCGGCTCGCTCCATTGCGTCTCCAGCCCATAGCCGGCAAACGAATCGCGCGGCGACGACAGCGAATCGATCACCGTGCCGTCCGTGGTTTCGATCATGGCGCGTTGCGGCGTGACCGAGGTGCGGCGATCCGCTGCGCCAAATGGCGCGTGCGAAGTCCACTGGCGATGCAGTTCGATGCTGACATCCACTTCATCCAGTTTGCCGCCATGGCCCTTCAATGGCCAGAGAATGCCGCCCTGGCCCAGGTGTGCGCTCAGTTTGTTCAGGCTTTTCCAATGTTGCAGGCCGCCGTGTGCTTTCAGGACTTGTTCGAGTAATGCGTTCATGATATTCGTTGGTGAGTGTTATTGAGGGCAGGGCATGCCGGCATCCGCCCATTTTTCCAGCGCCTTGATGAAGTCTTCGTGCGACATCGGCGGCAGTGTGCGCTGCGCACCCGGATTCCAGGCCCACAGCACCAGCGGATCGGTTTTCATATGTTCGATCACCTGTTCGCCGGTCTTGCGGTTGCCGTTGCGTTTCGGGTCTTTCATTTGCTGGCACACGCCTTTCTTGTCCAGGCCTTGCCACTTCATGCTGAGTGGCGCCAGATGCCAGTTGGGTGCACCCGGCACGCGGCCTTGCGCACTGTTGGATGCCTGATGGCAGGCGGCGCAATGCAGCACCGCCGAGCCGTGGCCGTCGGCGCCGCGCACTACCTGCTGCGCGTGGACGATGCCGATGTCCTTCTGGTGCGGCGCTTCCACCTGGTGGCAGTTGATGCAGCGCGGCGACATCACCACGCTGGCCACCGGGTCGAACAGCTTGCCGTCACCTTTGGGTGCGGCCTGCGCCAGGCCGGCCAGCGCGGTACAGATCAGCAGGAGCGCGCGCATCATGCTTTCCCCGCTGCTTTGTGAATCGCTGCGCGGATGCGCGGATACGTGCCGCAGCGGCAGATATTGCCGGACATGGCCTGGTCGATATCCTTGTCGGTCGGCTTGGGAATCGCCTTTAACAGCGCGGTCGCCGCCATGATCTGGCCGGACTGGCAGTAGCCGCATTGCGGCACGTCGATTTCCGCCCATGCCATTTGCACACGCTTGCCGACCGCCGAGTCGCCGATCGCTTCGATGGTGGTGATCTTCTTGCCCGCCGCTGCCGATACCGGCGTCACGCAGGCGCGCGATGACTGGCCGTCGAGGTGCACGGTGCAGGCGCCGCACAGCGCCATGCCGCAGCCGAATTTGGTGCCCGACATATGCAGTTCGTCGCGCAGCACCCACAGTAGCGGGGTGTCCGGTTCGGCCTGTATGTCGACCGCCTTGCCGTTGATGTTCAGTGAAGTCATGATGTTGCTCCTGTTAAGTGGTGGCCGCGGCGAGGGCCGTGGCGATTGGCAGCTTGCGCACGCGCGTACCGGTGGCGGCATATACCGCGTTGGTCAGTGCTGGCATCAGCGCCGAAGTGCCCGGCTCGCCCATGCCGCCCGGGGCTTCATTGCTGCTGACGATGTAAGTCTCGATGACCGGCGTTTCGTTCATGCGCAGCACGCGGTAGTCATGGAAGTTGGTCTGTTCGACGCGACCGTCCTTGAAGGTGACGCTGCCATACAATGCGCCGGAGATGCCGAAGATGACGGCGCCTTCCACCTGCGCCCGGACGGTGTCCGGATTGACGACCACACCGCAATCGAGCGCGCACACCACACGGCTGACACGTACTTCGCCGTCTTCAACGTGGGCATCGACCACCATCGCCATGTAGGTGCCAAAAGCGAATTGCACCGACAGGCCGCGGCCAGTTTTGCCTGCGCGCGAACCCTTCCAGCCGGCTTTTTGCGCCGCCAGCTTCAGCACCTGTTCGGCGCGTGGATTCTGCTTGAGCAGTGCCAGGCGGTATTCCAGCGGATCGGCCTTGGCGGCAGCGGCCAGTTCGTCGATGAAGCTCTCCACCACGAATACATTGTGGGTCGGGCCGACGCCGCGCCAGAAGGCGGTGGGAATATGCGGCGGTTCGTGGCGCGTGTAATCCACCTTGATCGACTTGAAGGCGTACGGCGGCGTTTCGGCGCCGTCCAGGGTTTCCGAGTCCCAGCCGTTGTTGAACGCCGCCGGCATGAAGCGTCCCAGCACCGAGGAACCGGTGACATGATGCGACCAGGCCACCGGCGCACCGTTTTCATCCAGGCCGGCGCGGATGCGGTCGTAGAAGTAAGGGCGGTACATATCGTGCTGGATGTCTTCCTCGCGGCTCCAGATCACTTTGACCGGGTAGTCGACCTGGCGCGCGATCTGCACTGCGCGCTCGACGCCGTCGATTTCCAGCCGGCGGCCGAAGCCGCCGCCCAGCAGGAAGTTATGCACCGTGACTTTCTCAATCGGCAGGCCGGTGACTTTGGCAGCCACCGAACGGGCCAGCGTGATCACCTGGGTGCCGGTCCAGACTTCGCAGCTGTCGGCGGTAACGTGCACGGTGCAGTTCATCGGCTCCATCGTCGCGTGGGCCAGGAACGGCTGCTCGTAGGTGGCTTCGATAATGCGCGCGGCGCTGCTGAAGGCTTTCTCCGGGGCGCCCTCGCTGCGCACCTTGGCGCTGCCGGCATCGGCCGCGCGCACCATGTCGGCGACGATGTCGGCGCTGCTCAGTTTCGCATTCGGTCCGTCTTCCCAGCGCAGATCCAGCAGCAGCAAGGCCTTGTGCGCGGCGCCGTAGCTGTCGGCGATGACCGCGGCGCCGTCGTCCAGCCTTACCACCTTGCGTACCCCGGCCACCTTCAGCGCGGCGGTGTCGTCCAGACCCGCCAGGCGACCGCCGAGCACCGGCGAGATTGCCAGTGCGGCGATCTTCATGCCCGGCAGCTGGACGTCGATGCCGTATTCGGCCGACCCATTGAGTTTTTCCTGCGTATCGAGGCGGCGCGTGACCTTGCCGACCAGACGGAAGTCCTTCGGCTGTTTGAGTACGATGGCCTTCACGTCCGGCAGCGGCAGTTTGGCGGCGGCGTCGGCCAGCGCACCGTAGGGCAGCTTGCGGCCGGATGGCGTGTGGATCACCGCACCATGTTCGGCGCGGCAGCTGGCGGGCTCGACCTGCCATTGCTGCGCTGCAGCCTGCACCAGCATCATGCGGGCGGCGGCGCCGGCCTGACGCATCGGCAGATAGGCGACCCGCATGGTGGTCGAGCCGCCGGTAACCTGGAAGCCCAGCGCCGGATTCATATAGCGCTTTTCGTCGGCGCCGGCATGTTCCAGCATGACGTCTTTCAGGTCCACTTCGAGTTCTTCCGCGATCAGCATCGGAATCGAAGTGTAGGTACCCTGGCCCATTTCGACATAGGGCATGGTCATGTGGACTTTGCCGTCGGTGGTGATGCGTACCACGGCGTTCGGCTCGAAGACGGTGGTGGCGACGGCGTCGCGTGCGCGCGCCGCGGGAATGGCGATTTGCAGCATCAGGCCACCGCCGGCGGCGGCCATGGCCTTCAGGAATAAGCGGCGGTCGGTCATGCGAGCTCCTTGCGTAAGAAAGTATCGACCTGTTCGACGAACAGCGAAGGGTATTGGAACAGCGAGGCGTGGCCGGCGTCCGGGTACAGACTCAGTTGCGCGTTCGGCAGGTGCTGGAACAGACGGATCGACTGCTCGGTCGGGAACATGGTGTCATTGCTGCCCTGGACCACCAGCACCGGCTGTTTGATGCGCTTCAGTAGCGCGTACCCGGCATCGCGCTGGCCGCACCAGCTTTCGATGGCCAGGTACTGCGCGGTGAATGTCTGCGACGGCGGATTGGGCCCGGCTTCGTCGCGCAACTTCAGGCGTTGCAGGAAGGCCTTGCCGCGCTGCTGGCTGTTGGCCGTCGGCGTGAAGAACAGGTGCAGCAGGATTTCCCCCGGCGTTTTGCCGCCGATTTCGCTGATCACCTTGCGAAAGTCGCCTGCACCCTGGCCCTGCGGACAGCCGCCGACCAGCACCATGCGGCGCACGCTCTTCGGCAGGTTGGCGGCGATTTCCTGCGCCAGGAAGCTGCCCAGCGAGAAGCCCAGCAGGTCGACCTGCCCCAGTCCCAGCGCCTCGATCACGCTCAGTGCATGCTGCGCCATCTCCGGCACGTTGGACGGCGTAATCCCATGCGAAGCGCCGACACCGGCGTTATCGAATACAACCACTTGCCGATGGCGGGCCAGGCCCTCGATCACCAGCGGGTCCCAGTTGTCCATGGTGCCGGTGAAGTGTTGCATCAGGAACAGCGGTGGTTCGGCGCCGCGCACGCCGTACAGGCGATACGCGGTCTGGATGCCGTTGACCGTGATGTATTGGGTCGTCATGGGAGCTCCTTGCGGGGTGAAATGAAAAAATTATATGAGCGCGCTCCCCGCAATTCGGGACGTAAACCACGCAATTCGGGACATGCTCCCCATATGAGGGGGTGCTGCACAGCAGTCGTGTGCAAGCTAGCCCCCGAAAGAGGTTAGATGCCCCCGCTTACGCTGGATCGCGGCGCGCACCACGCTCCGCTAACATCGGCGCATGAAATCAATCGCCTTGTTTGTGTTCCCTGGATTCGAAGTGCTGGACTTCGCCGCCGTGACGGTGTTTGAGCTGGCGAACGTACTCTCGGGCGCGCGTTTGTATGAAATGACGATGCTGTCGCAGAGCGGCGGCAGCGTCCCCAGCTCGGCTGGTCCGGCGGTTGATACGCAGGCAGGTGGCGGCACGGCCGCCGTCATGGATACGGTGCTGGTGTTCGGCACTGTAGGCAGCATACCAACCACCGCGCCGCTGCTGGAGATGGTGCGCAGCGCCTGTGTGGCCGCGCGCCGCGCAGGCAGCATTTGCACCGGCGCCGAACTGCTGGCCGCCACCGGTCTGCTGGACGGACGGCGCGTTACCACGCATTGGGCGCGCGCCGCCGAGCTGCAACAGCGTTTTCCGCTGCTCAAGGTGGAGCCGGAATCGATTTATATCCATGATGGGAAGTACTGGAGCTCGGCCGGCATGACCGCCTGTATCGATCTGGCGCTGGCCATGGTGGAGCAGGATCACGGCGAGGAACTGGTGCTGCGCATCGCGCGCCAGATGGTGATCTATCACCGCCGCGCCAGCAGCCACTCGCAGTTTTCCACGCTGCTGGAGATGGCGCCGCGGTCGGACCCGATACAAAAAGTGCTGTCGTATGCGCGCACGCATTTGCGGCGGCACCTGTCGGTGGATGAGCTGGCCGGCGTGGCGAACCTGAGCCGGCGCCAGTTCAGCCGGCGCTTTCGCGACGAAACCGGGCAGTCGCCGGCCAGGGCGGTGGAGTCGCTGCGGCTGGAGTCGGCGCGCGCGATGATTGAAAACACGCGCCACACGCTGGACTACATCGCCCGCGAATCCGGCTTTGCGCAGCTGGAGCAGATGCGGCGCGCCTTTGTGCGCGTCTGTGGCGCACCGCCGCAGTCGCTGCGGCGGGCAGCTTAGGACTGAGCCTTGCGCACGAACAGCGCGGTCAACATGCCGATCAGGCAGACCGCGATCACATAATAGGCCGGCGCCAGCGGGTCGTTCTTCAGCATCAGCGTGACCACCACCGGCGTCAGGCCGCCAAAGATGGCGTAGGACAGGTTGTACGAGAACGACAGGCCGGAAAAGCGCACCTGCGGTGGAAAGGCCTGTACCAGCACGCACGGCACCGCGCCGACCACGCCGACGAAAAAGCCGGTCAGGCCATACAGCGGCAGCAGCAATTCCGGCTGCGTGCGCAGCGTGGTGTAGAACACCCAGGTGCAGATGGCCAGCAGCAGGGCGCCGACCAACAGCACCGGCTTGGGGCCGACGCGGTCGGCCAGCATGCCATAGAAGACGCAGCCCAGCGCCAGGCCGACGGTGGCGAGGGTGTTGGCCACCAGCGAGGTGCGGGCGTCGATGTGATAAATCTTTTGCAGCAGCGCGGGCGTCATCAGGATCACCACTACGATCCCGGCCGACAGCATCCAGGTCAGCAGCATGGAGACGGCGACGGCGGCGCGGTGGCTGCGCAGCACCGTCTTGAGCGGCATGTCGGCGGCCAGCGCCTTGCGCTGCGCCATTTCGGCAAACACCGGCGTCTCGTGCAGCCAGCGGCGCAAATACATCGAAGCCAGGCCGAAAAGGCCGCCCAGCAAGAACGGCCAGCGCCAGGCGCCTGCCAGCACTTCCGCAGGCTGGTAGGCGGTATTGAGGCCGGTGGCCATCAGCGATCCAAGCAGAATGCCGAAGGTCAGGCCGGCGGTCAGCACGCCGCAGGCGTAGCCGGTGTGACGCGCTGGCACATGCTCAGCGACGAATACCCAGGCGCCCGGCACTTCGCCGCCCACCGCCGCGCCTTGCAGCACGCGCATCAACAGCAGCAGCATTGGTGCGGCCAGGCCGATGCTGGCGTAGGTCGGCAGCAGGCCGATGGCCAGCGTCGGCACCGACATCAACAGGATCGACAGCGTGAACATGCGCTTGCGGCCCAGCAGGTCACCGAAGTGCGCCATAACGATGCCGCCCAGCGGCCGCACCACATAGCCGGCGGCGAAGATGCCGAAGGTTTGCAGGGTGCGCAGCCAATCCGGCATTTCGGGCGGGAAGAACAGCTGGCCAATGGCGTTGGCGAAAAAGACAAAGATGATGAAATCGTAGAATTCCAGGGCGCCGCCCAGCGCGGCCAGCGCCAGTGTCTTGTAATCGTGGCCAGTCAGCGGCCGGCTGGCGGCGGCCGGCGGAACGGAGGTGGCGATCATGAGCGTGGGTCTCTTCTGTCAGTGGGGATAGGGGCGTATGCTACCCTAGAACGGGGGATGCCGGCTTGCGCCAAAATGCGTAGAATCACTGACATGAGCTACCCACACTCCATCCGTGTCATGATCGTTGACGATCACCCTTTGCTGCGCGAGGGGTTGCTGGCTATCCTGGCGAAAGCGCCGGATATCGAGCTGGCGGCGGAAGCCGATAGCGGCGAGGAAGCGGTGGCGCGCTTTGCCGAAGCCCGGCCGGACGTCACGCTGATGGACTTGCGCATGCCGGGACTGGGTGGCTTGAATGCGATTTCGGCGATCCGCCGCAACCGCCCCAACGCCCGCCTGATCGCCTTGAGCACCTATGCCGGCGGCGCGCTGGTGCAGGCCGCGCACAAGGCTGGCGCCAGTGGCTATCTACTTAAAAGCATGTTGGCCGAGAATGTGCTCGACAGCATACGCACGGTGCACCGCGGTCGCGAAGTCTGGCCATCGGAGCTGCTGGGCGGGCAGATTTATTTTGACCGCGACCGCTTGAGCTTCCGCGAGCTCGATGTGCTGCGTAATGTGGCCGGTGGCCTGTCCAACCGCGCCATCGGCGAAAAGCTGGGCATCAGCGAGGAAACCGTCAAGAGCTATATGCGTACCGTGATGACGAAACTGGACGCCAATGACCGTACCCACGCGGTCACCATCTGCCTGCAACGCGGCCTGCTGGAAACCTGGGAACTGTAGGCAGGACGGGCACACGGCACGATGACGACTCCCCCCGGCCGGCAGCCCTTGCTCGATGCCCTGACCCATCTTGGCGCCCATGCCGGCAAGCGCGCCAGCCACGCGCGAGGTTATTGCGCCGTGGGCCACTTCGTGCCACATGACGACGCCGTCCACTTTGCCGACCTTGCGATACTGCGTGACGGCCCGCTGCCGGCCACCGTGCGCTTCTCGGTTGGCGGCAGCGATCCGGCGATCTCGGAAAAGACCCGCAACCTGCGCGGCATGGCGGTGCGGCTGCACGGCGTCCATGAAGCGTATGACATGGTGCTGGTATCAGAGCCGATTTTTTATGCCGCCACGCCGGTTTCCTTCCTGAGCTATCTGGAGGCGCACGCCGCCGATCCCGATACCGGCATGCCTGATCCGCAGCGCATCGCCGCCCACGAACTGCGCCACCCGGACACGCTGCGTCTGCCGGCGCTGCTGGCGTCGCACGCGGCGCCGGCCTCGTATGCCTGCACGTCGTACCATTCAACGCACGCGTTCCTGTTCACCGGCGCGGATGGCGCGGCGCGGCCGGCACGCATCATGGCGGCGCCGGAAGCTGGCGTGCGGTATCTGAGCGAGGCGGAAGAGCGCCAACTGCCGCCTGCCTTTCTTGAACATGAGATGGACGAGCGCCTGCTGCAAGGGCCGATCCGCTTCCAGCTGTACGCGCAGCTGCCGGCGCCCGGCGATCCGCTGGATGATCCCAGCATGCCGTGGCGGGGAGGGACGCGGGTGCCGCTGGGCGTGCTGCTGATCACCGCCCTGGCCGACACCAGCTGCGACTTCATGACCTTCATGCCGACCCGGCTGCCGGCCGGCATCGCCGCCAGCGACGATCCGATGCTGCTGGCCCGCGCCAACGCCTACGCCTCGGCCTCGCTGGCGCGGCGGCGATAGGCCAGTACGGCCGGCACGCTGATGGTCCATTCGGTGCCGCCGGCGCCGGTCTCCAGTCCCAGCACGGCTTGCAGGCGATGCGCGCGCTCGTGCAGGCCTTCCAGTCCCCAGTGTCCGGGTTTGCTCTGCGTGGCCGCCACTTCCGCCGGCATGCCGACGCCGTTGTCGCTGACCACCAGCTTGAGCGTGCGCTCGCCCCATTGCAGCACGACCTTTACCTCGCTGGCCTGCGCGTGGCGGATGGCGTTGAGCAGACATTCGCGTCCCATGAGCAGCAGTTCGTCATGGACGACGGGGTGCAGTTCGCGCGGCGCGCCTTCGCTGCGCACCGCAATTTGCGGGGCGGCGCCGGCATGTTCGGCGGCGATGGCCTGCAGGGCGTCGCTCAAATTGAGGCGCGTGGCGGCTTCGGCGCGCAGTTCGCTGACGCGGTCGCGGCCCTCAACCAGCGCGTCGGTCGCCAGCTTGACGGTGCGATCCATCGCTCGCCGCATCGGTTCCTGCGGCGGCAAGTCCATGGCCATCGCCTTGACGCTGTAGATCACCCCTTGCATCGATTGCAGCAGCGTGTCGTGCAGGTCGCGGGCGATGCTCTCGCGCTCTTCCACGCGCAGGTTGAAGCGCTCCAGCGCGCGCCGGGTGTTGATGCGCAGCCGCTGGCGGTACAGCAGATAGAGCAGGGCGGCCGCTAGCAGCGCCAACGCCAGCTTGAACCAGACGCTTTGCACCACGGTGGGTTCGACACTGAAAGACAGGCTTTCTTCCTTGCTCCAGATGCCGTCCTCGTTGACGGCGCGCAGGTGGAAGCGGAAGTCGCCCGGACCCAGGTTGGTGTAATAGACGCTGCGCCGGGTGTCGGCGTCCTGCCAATCCTGGTCGATACCATCGAGGCGGTATTGGAAGCGCAGCTTTTCCGGCTTGCCGCTTCCCAGCCCGGTGTAGTCGAGGCGCAGCTGCGAGGTGCCGGGCGCCAGACGCAAGCCGCTATGCGGCGCGTGCGCTTGAGCGGCTTGCAGCAGCAGGATCTCGGCGCGCGGCGTGCTCTTGTGGCGCCATAGTTTGGCCGGGTCCAGGCGATACAGGCCGGTGGTGCTGGCAAACCACAACTGGCCATTGCCGTCGGTGAGCGCGGTGTTGTCCCACACGCCGGTCGTGGCTTCGCCGATATAACCGTCGGTGGCATCAAACAGATCGTAGCGCAGTGGCTGCGCCGGCTGTGCGATGGCGCGCTGCCAGTCAGCCTGCGTCACGTGCAGCACCCCGCGCATGCCGTTGATCCAGCGGTCGCCGTTAGCGCCGATGGTCACGCCGGTGACGTTGGTCAGTACCGCCGGTTGGGCCGCCGTCAGCTTGTGCCACTGGCCGTCGACCAGCACGAAGCTCGCGCCATTGATCCTGGCCCAGATGTAGCGGCCATCGTCGAATATGGCGTGTGTGGAGACCTTGCCGGAGCCCGTGGGCCAGGCCAGGCGTTCGACGCGTTCTCCCTGGCGCCGGTCCAGGTAGTCGCTGGTGGCCAACAACAGTCCCCAGTCGCGTCCCGCCGCGACATATTGGTACTCGTCGTGGCGTTTGGGCGGCTGGCCCGGCGCCATCAGCCAGACATTGTGTTTGCGGCGATCGCTGACCCAGACGTCGCCGCCGATGCCGCGCATCAGGACGTAAAAGCCATCGGCGCCGCCGACCCGCGCCGGCAGCATGGCGCTGTTGCGAAAGCGTTCCAGCCCGGCCTGCGTCGACAGCCAGATGTTCCCCAGCGGGTCTTCCAGCAGCAGGTTGGTGGACAAGTTGCCGAGCTGCCATGGCTGGTCGAAACGGTCGGTAGCGTCGCGCGAGGGCACCAGGTGATCGCCTAGCCGGTCGGCGCCCCGTACCACGCACAGTCCGATCGGGCAGCGCAGCGCCCACAGGTTGCCATCGCGATCGAAGATACCAGCGGCATGGCCTTCGGCCTGATTCATCCAGTCCGGTCGCGGCATCCGTGGCGCAGCGGTCGGCACCTGATGCAGGTTGTCGTCGCCGCCGCCCCATAGCCGGCCATCCGGGGACTGGACCAGCATGGTGTTCGGCTTGTCGTCGGTGGGCTCGAACCTGCGCGTGGCACGGTTTAGCCGTAGCGTGCCTTTGTCGGTACTCAGATACAGTTGTCCGTGCTGGTCGGCCAGCACGCTGCGCGCAACGCCGGTCACGCCCGATTCCGCACCGATGGTCTGCCAGCGGCCTTCAGCCAGCCGGCGTACCGCCGTTACCGTGGCCACCCAAAGGCTACCGTCGACATCGCGTGTCATTGTCAGCACCTGGCGCACCTGGTCACCCGCTTGCGCCAGGTGTTCAAACCGGCCATCGGCGTAGCGTACCGATAAACCTAGCCATATGTAGCCGATCAGCAGGTCCCCATTCGGCAGGACGAGCAGTTCACTAATGCGTGAGTGTGCCAGCTTGCTGCCCGGTGGCGGCACATAGGGTTCGAAGCGCACGCCGTCGAAGCGGTAGATGCCGGTCGGTGTGCCCAGCCACAGCCAGCCATCGGGCGTTTGCGCCATGCTGGTGATTTCGGCCGGCGCGCCAATAGCATGCTGCAATCCTCGCAAGGATAGAAGCTCAACCGTTGCGGCGCCGCGACGGTCATGGTGCGATGCAATATGAATAATGCTTTACAAATTCCTACGGTGAGCTAAAGTTCATGGCAAATGATAACGCTAACTTAGCGCGCATGGACCTCCCTCGATACCTTGTTGGTAGATGCTTTCACGCGGCATCGATTCTCGCAGGAGGGCAATGTTAGCGCTATCTAATTTTGGAGACGTGGATGCAGAGTATCCGTTGGGTGGTGATGGGCGTTAGCGGCTGCGGCAAGAGCACGGTCGGGCAGGCGCTGGCGACTGCGAACGGCGTCGGCTTTGTTGAAGGCGACCAGTTTCACCCAGAGGCCAACGTGGCCAAGATGTCGGCCGGTGTGGCGCTCAACGACGATGACCGCGCCGATTGGTTACTGACTTTGCAAGCGCAGATCCGCGAAGCGCGCGAGCGCGGCGAGGGACTGGTCATTTCCTGTTCAGCGCTGAAGCGGCGCTACCGCGATCTGCTGCGTGAAGGCGATCCGGCGTTGCGTTTCGCGCACTTGAACGGACCGAAGGAACTGATCGCGGCGCGCATGCAGGCGCGGGTTGGCCACTACATGCCGACCTCCCTGCTGGACAGCCAGTTCCGCGATCTCGAACCGCTGCAAGCCGACGAAGCAGGCATCACGCTGGACATAAGAATACCGCCCGACGATCTGGTGACGCAGATCCGCAGGGAGTAGCAGCAAAGTAGCACAACACAAAAAAACTATATGGAGACCTACATGACTACACAGACTACCCGTAACACCATCATGCGCCTGGCCGTGGCCAGTGCATGCAGCTGGCTTGCCGTCGCCCATGCGCAGCAGGCCACGCCGCCTACACCGGCGGCCGATGCGCAACCCGCCGCGCAAACCGACACGCCACCAGCTTCCCCTACCGAACCGGAAGCCAAGGTGGAAAACGTGGTGACCGTTTCCGGTTCGCGCATTGCGGCGCGCGGCTTCTCGCAGCCGACGCCGACCACCGTGCTGAGCGCCGAAGACCTGGCCAAGAACGCCAAGCCCAATCTGTTCAACGCCATCGCCGAGCTGCCGGCCCTGCAGGGCAGCACTGGCCGCACCACCAGCACCAACAGCACCAGTAGCGGCATCCAGGGTCTGAGCTCACTGAGCCTGCGCGGTCTCGGTCCGATCCGCACCCTGACGCTGCTGGACGGCCAGCGCGTGGTCGGCGCCAACGTCACCGGTGTGACGGATGTCAGCCAGTTCCCGCAACTACTGGTCAAGCGGGTGGACGTGGTGACCGGCGGCGCCTCGGCGTCCTACGGCTCGGACGCCATCGGCGGTGTGGTCAACTTCATCACCGATAAAAAATTCGAAGGCTTCAAGGCCAACGTCGAAGGGGGCCAGACCACCTACCACGACGACAAGAACGGCACCCTGCAAGCCGCATGGGGCAAGGCGTTCCTGGACGACCGCCTTCACGTCACTGCCAGCGTGGAATATGGCCGCGAGAAGGGCATCGATTCGCCGGGCTTTGGCGAAGTCGGTCCGAACGGCCGCTCGTGGTACAAGAATCCCGCCTACCAGGTACGCCCGCTGAGCGCCACCAACGACGGCAAGCCACAGTACACCTTCATTGAACACGCGCAGCAGTACCAATACGCCAAGTACGGCCTGATTACCAACGGCCCGCTGCAAGGGACGGCGTTTGGCGTCAACGGCCAACCGTACAAGTTTAACTATGGCTCCGGCGGCGTACCGACTGGCACCGGCGCGGTGACCGGCTGCGTTAATCCGTTCTGCGTCGGCGGTGACTTGAGCGGCAGCGTGGGCGCCGGCACCAACCTGGCGATGGACCTGACGCGCCAGGTGGCTTACACCCGCGTGGGCTTCGACATCAACCCTGATCATGAGATCTATTTCACCGCCAACTTCGGCAAGGTCAAGTCGGAGTTCACGCCCAATCCCGGCGCGGCCAAAAACGCTAATCTGACTGTGCAGTGCGATAACCCGTACTTGCCGGCGTCGATTGCGGCGGCGTGTGCGGCGAATAACATCACCAGCTTCCAGTATGGCACGGCCAACGGCCAATTCCCGGAAAGTATCAACGTCCATCCTACGCGCGAGATGCGCCGCCTGGTACTGGGCGCCGACGGCCACTTCCCGCTGTTCGGCAACGACTGGTCGTACGACGCCTACGTGGAACGCGGCATCAACTTCACCGACATCATCGTCCACGACATGACGCTGAATAACCGCTACACCGCCGCCATCGACGCGGTGCGCCTGGCGGATGGCTCTATCGCCTGCCGCAGCCTGACCGCGCGCGCCGCCGGTTGCGTCCCGATGAACATCATCGGCAATGTGCCGGTCAGCGCGGCCACTTGGGCGTATGTGGCGCCGGAATACGGTCCGCAGCAGCACACCCGCCAGCAGCAGGACGTCGGCAGCTTCAATCTGAATGGCGAAGCGTTCAAGACCTGGGCCGGCCCGATCAACTGGGCGACCGGCGCCGAGTGGCGTCGTGAGAGCTATCGCGTCGGCGGCGACCCATACGGCAACGGCGTGAGTACCGATACGCCGAACGACGCCAAATACCCGGCCGATCCGGTGCTGAATCCGATGAACAACTGGTACGCGGGTAACTACCACAATGCGTCCGGCACCTACAACGTGCGCGAAGCGTATGTTGAAGCCAATCTGCCGGTCCTGAAGTCCGATGGCTGGGGCGAGGCGAGTCTGAACCTGGCCGATCGCCATACCCACTACAGCACCTCCGGCCACGTGGAAAGCTGGAAGCTGGGTGCGACCTGGAAGACCGGCATCGATGGCCTGCGTCTGCGCGCCGTCACGTCGCAGGACGTGCGCGCACCTAACCTGAGCGAACTGTATGCGGCGCCGGTGGTGGTCAACGCGGCGGTGCTCTACCAGGGCGCCAACGTGACGATCCAGCAGCGCACCGTCGGCAATACCGCGCTGCGTCCTGAAATCGCCCGCAACAAGATCTTCGGCATCGTGCTTGATCGCCCATCGTGGGCGCCTGGCTTCAGCGCTTCGCTGGACTACTTCGACATCAAGGTCGGTGGCGTGATCTCGACCCTGAACGCGCAGCAGGAGGTGGATCTGTGCGTGGCCGGTAACAAGGAAATCTGCAACGTCATGTCGCTGGGGAATGCGGTCCAGACCAACAACTACGTGACGGTGCAGTCGTTCAACCTGGCCTCCATGCGCCTCAAGGGCTACGACCTGGAAGCGGCATATCGCCTTAACCTGAAGGACTGGAACCTGCCGGGCCGTGTCACCCTGCGTGGCCTGGTGACCCGCAACATCACCTTCCTGACCGACAGCGGCGTGGTGGGCACCATTCCATCCGAGGGCGCGGGTAACAACCTGGGTAACACGCCACGCTGGAAAGGCCTGACCTCGCAGTCGTGGGATACCGATAAATACAGCCTGACCCTGACCGAACGCTGGATCAGCAGCGGCAAGTACAGCAACGAGTTTATCGAGTGCCAGACCAACTGCCCGGTATCGACCGTGATCCATCCGACCATCTACGACAACCACATGAAGGGCGCCTTCTACGTGGACCTGGGCGGCACCTGGAAGTTCTCGGACAAGGCCACCGCCTTCTTCAAGGTCGATAACATCGGCAACGTCGATCCGGCCGCCGCGCCGCAGACCAACCTGAGTTACGGCATCAACCCGGCGCTGTACGATGTGGTCGGCCGTGTATACCGTGTTGGCATGCGCTATAACTTCTAAGCGATGACCACTACCAGTCCGTTGGCGGCGCTGTTCGGCGTCACGCCAGCTGTTTGGGCGCTGCTGGCCGTGGCTTTGTCGGTCGGCTTGCTCACGCTGCTGATCGCCTGGGCCAAGCTGCAGCCGCTGATCGCGTTTGTGGCGGCGGCCTTGGCGGCCGCACTGCTGCTTGGCATGTCGGTGGAAAGCATCCCCAAGTCGATCGACAAGGGGATCGGCGATCTGCTTGGATCGCTGATCGTCATCGTCTGCCTCGGCGCGGTGTTCGGCAAGCTGATTGCCGACAGCGGGGCGGCGCAGCGCATCGCCAGTTACCTGATCGGCGTATTCGGTTCCGCGCGCATGCCGGTGGCGTTGACGCTGACCGGCTTTGTGGCGGGCATACCGCTGTACTACAACGTCGGTTTTGTGCTGCTGGTGCCACTGGTGTTCTCGCTGGTGTACCAGAGCGGCCGGCCGGCGGTGGCGCTGGCGATACCCCTGCTGTGTGGCCTGTCGATTGCGCACGGGTTCCTGCCGCCGCATCCGTCGCCGACAGCGCTGGTGGCGCAGTTCCATGCCGATATGGGCCGCACGCTGATGTATGGGCTGATCGTGGCGGTGCCGACGCTGATCATCGCCGGGCCGTTGTTCGCTATGACGCTCAAGCGCATCCAGGCCACACCGGCGCCGATGTTCCGCACCGGCTTGCGTGACGAAGCTGAGCTGCCCGGTGTATTCAACAGCTTCGCGACGGCGCTGCTGCCGGTGTGGCTGCTGGCGGCCGCCACCGCCGCCGCCGCGTTGCCGATTGCCGATCCGGCATTGAAGTCGCTGGTTGGTTTTCTCGCCAATCCGATGATCGTGATGCTGGTGGCATTGCTGGTGGCGGTGATCACGCTGGGTGTGGCGCGCGGACAGAAGCTGGTGGCGTTGATGTCCGGCGCGCAGGATGCGTTGCGTGACATCGCCCCCATCCTGCTGGTGATTGCCGGCGCCGGCGCCTTGAAACAGGTGCTGGTGGATTCCGGCGTCAGCGCGCAATTGGGCACGCAGCTAGGCGCGCTGCCCGTGCCGCCGCTCCTACTGGGCTGGCTGGTGGCGACGCTGATCCGCATCTGCCTCGGTTCTGCCACGGTGGCGGGGCTGACGGCGGCTGGCATCGTGGCGCCGGTAGTGCAGGCGTCCGGTACTGATCCAGCGCTGATGGTGCTGGCGATTGGCGCCGGCAGTTTGATGTGCAGCCATGTGAACGATTCCGGCTTCTGGATGTTCAAGGAGTATTTCGGCCTGTCGCTCAAAGACACCTTCCGTTCGTGGACCTTGATGGAAACGTTGGTCGGCGTATTCGGGCTGATTTTCGTATTGATTCTTTCTGCCTTATTGGGATAAACAGATGAAACCATTATTGACGATGCTGGCGGCGGCAGCCCTTGTTGCGCCCCTGCTGGCGCAGGCGGCTTCCATTTCCGCGTACCAGACCATGCCGGACGATCCGCGCGCGGTGCAAGTCAAGGGTGCCGGCGACGGCCGCACCGACGATAGCACCGCGATCCAGGAAGCGCTGAACGAAGCCTCCAATCAGGGCGAGGGCGGCGTGGTGTTCCTGCCGTCCGGACGCTATCGCATCACGCGTTCGCTGCTGGTGCCGCAGGCGGTTCGCTTGTATGGCGTTGGCGCCACGCGGCCGGTGCTGGTGCTGGCCGCGAATACGCCGGGCTTCCAGAAAGGCGTGGCGAACATGGTAGTGTTCACCGGTGGCGACCAGTACACGGTCGGCAAAGTGCCGGTGCCGGTGAAAAGTGCCGTGCCATACAGCGACGAGGTACGCGATGCGAATTCCGCCACCTTCTATTCGGCGATGAGCAATGTGGACTTTGAAATCGGCGACGGCAATCCCGCCGCTGCAGCAGTGCGCCTGCGGACAGCGCAGCACTCGTACCTGAGCCACATGGACTTCCACATCGGCTCTGGCCTGGCGGGCGTATACATGGTCGGCAACGAAAGCTTCGACCTGAAATTCTATGGCGGCCGTTACGGCATCCTCACCGAAAAAACCTCGCCGGCCTGGCAGTACACGCTGATGGACTCCACCTTTGACGGCCAGCGCGATGCGGCGATACGCGGCCACGAAGCGGGGCTGACGCTGATTAACACCACCATCCGCAACACGCCGGTCGGCATTGAAATCGACCGTGGTTACGGCGACTGGTTGTGGGGCAAGGACGTGCGCTTCGAGAACGTGTCGAAGGCGGCGGTCATCATCAGCAATGAGGACAACGTCTACACGCAAGTGGGCTTCGACAATGCGCTGGCGAAGAACGTGCCGGTGTTCGCGCGCTTCCGCGACAGCGGCAAGACGGTGGCCGCCTATGGGCCGGTATATCAGGTCAGCGAATTCAATTACGGCTTGATGCTGCCTGGCGTTGGCAGCGTGGGCAAGTTCACCACTAACGTCAAGGGCGCGGCGCTGAAGACGTGGCCGACAGCACGCGCGCCTGTAATGCGCGCGCTGCCGTCCACCAAAGAATGGGCCAGTGTGCGAGCATTTGGCGCGGTGGGCGATGGCGTGACGGACGACACTGCAGCGGTGCAGAAGGCCATCGACAGCAAGCGCGTGGTGTATCTGCCGCTGGGCTTCTACATGGTGCAGGATACGATACGACTGAAGTCGGACACGGTGCTGGTAGGTTTGCATCCCGGCGTCACGCAGCTCATTCTGCCGAATGGTTCGCCGGCTTATGTCGGCGCTGGCGGTCCGAAGGCGCTGCTGGAAAGCGCCAAAGGCGGCGATGCGATTGTTTCCGGCTTCGGCCTGGCGACTGGCGAAGTTAATCCGCGCGCAACGGCGCTGTTGTGGCGCGCCGGCCCGGATTCGCTGGTGGACGATATCCGCATCCAGGGTGGACATGGCACGCGTCTGTACGACGGCAGGCGCCGCGACCCCTACCAGAAGACCGCCAATTTCGATCCCACGCAGTATTGGGACCGGCAGTACCCGAGCATCTGGGTAACCGACGGCGGCGGCGGCACGTTTGTGGCTTGCTGGTCGCCGAGCACCTTCGCGCAGGCAGGCTTCTACGTCTCCAACACCAAAACGCCGGGCAAGGTGTACGAGCTGTCGGCCGAGCACCACGTGCGGGCGGAGATCGTGCTGGATAACGTCGAGAACTGGGAGTTCCTGGCGCCACAAACGGAGCAGGAGGTACGCGACGGCATGGATGCGGTGTCGCTGGAGATCCGCAATTCGCGCAACATCACCTTTGCCAACTACCATGCGTATCGCGTCACGCGCTCGATCAAGCCTGCCGTGTCGGCGGTGAAGATGACCAACTCCGAGAACATCCGCTTCCGCAATGTGCATGTGAACGCGGAGAGCGGCTTTGCCACCTGCGACGAAAACGGTTGCGATACCTATCTGCGCGCCAGCAAATACCCGTTCGAGAATACGCTGCAGGATCTGACGCACAAGCAGGAAGTGCGCGAACATGAATTTGCGGTGCTGGATATCGGCGCGGGCACGCCGGCAAGCGCTCCCGCCGGCAAGGTGAGCAAGCTGGAAGAGGGCTTCTACTCCATCGCCGGCGCGACGGTTGACAGCAAAGGCACGCTGTATTTCGTCGACCGCCGCTTCAACCGCATCTACAGCTGGTCTAAGCAGCGCGGGCTGGCGGTGGTGCGCGATGCGCCGCTTGACCCGGTCAACCTCGCTATCGACAAGAGCGGCGCGATACTTGTGGTGTCGTCGTTTGGACCGGAGGGCACGGTGTATTCGTTCGATCCCGCCCAACCGGCTGGCCCGGTCACCGTCATCAAGCCAACGCCGGTGAAGGCGAACAAGGACGCGCGCGTGCTGGCGCCGGTGAATTTCTGGCAGAACGGCGAGTTCCGCGATCAGCTCAACTTCGATAGCTACGAATTCACCACGCTGGCCGAGATGTTCGCGCGCGACGTGGCGCTGCCGAAGCAGCGCGAGTATGTATCGCCGGACGGTAGCCTGGTGCTGCCAGCCTATCGCGTTTTTAAGCAGGGACCGAACGATCACCTGGGCTACCGCTTTTCGGACACGCTGGACACGCATGGCCTGGTATCGGCTGGTGTCAATGGCCGCGTGGTGTTCACCAACGGTTCCGAGAACCGCACCTTTAGTGGCGTGATCGGCGCGGGCGGCGGCATCACGGATTTGAAACTGGCGGCCAATCGCGGCGGCGAGAGTGCAGCGGTGGACGGCAAGGGCAATGTCTATGTCGCCAATGGCCAGGTCTTCGTCTACGCGCCGGACGGCAAGGAGATCGGCCGCATCGACGTGCCGGAACGTCCGCTGCAATTGATCTTCGGCGGCGACGATGGTCGTACACTGTTCATTCTTACCCATCACGCGTTGTACGCGACAGGA
Organism: Duganella dendranthematis; assembly: GCF_012849375.1. NCBI lineage: Bacteria > Pseudomonadati > Pseudomonadota > Betaproteobacteria > Burkholderiales > Oxalobacteraceae > Duganella > Duganella dendranthematis. The sequence continues at coordinate 6,451,183 of NZ_CP051684.1, read as the reverse complement.
GACATTCATGCGCAATAAACTGGCGTTGCTACTGCTGGCGTTCTGCACCCACGCCGGCGCGCAGCAGCTCGCGTTGTGGCCGGACGGTGCGCCGGGTTCGGAACAACGCCGCGCCGAGGCGGAGAAGGTGGACAACACCTACATCAGCAATATCCACAACCCGTCGCTGACGGTGATGCGCGCCAATCCGCGCCACGCCAACGGTGCCGCCGTCATTATCGCGCCGGGCGGCGGCCACCGCATGCTGGTGTGGCAGAACGAGGGCATGGTGGCGGCCAAGTCGCTCAACCGCGCCGGCGTCACGGCCTTTGTGCTGAAGTACCGGCTGGCGCGCGACCAGGGCGCCAGCTACTCGATCGAGAACGATGCCGCCGCCGACCTGCGTCGCGCCGTGCGCTGGGTGCGCGCGCATGCGGCGGAGTATGGCGTCGATCCGCACCGGCTAGGTGTGATGGGCTTCTCGGCCGGCGGCGAACTGGTGTCGCTGGTGGCGGATAATCGGGAACCAACGCCGCCCGCTGAACAGGACGCCGTTGACCGCCAGAGCGCGCGGCCTGATTTCCAGGTGCTGGTCTATCCCGGTCCGCTGGGCGTGCCTGGCAAAGCGGTGCAGAACGCGCCGCCGGCATTCATCGTCGCCGGCTCCAGCGACAAGTGCTGCATGCCGCCGGCGCTGGCGTTGTATCAGCAACTGGTCGGCGCCGGTGTCTCGGCAGAGCTGCATCTGTATGCCGACACCGATCACGCCTTCAATATGGGCCAGCGTTCCGAGCGATTATCTGATGTGCACTGGCCGGATCGCCTGGCAGACTGGCTCAGCGACGGCGGCTGGCTGATCCCGCACGACGGCCAGCCACCGCAGGGCGTACCCGCGCCGTAGTTGCGTCATCACCACGGAGGTACGTTACCGCACGGCGCAACCTGCTGTAGAATCCCAGAATTGGATTTTGTCCATATTCTCAGGAGGCAGTAATGTCTACCAAGCAAACTTTCCGGCCCGACTTTCAATCCTCCGAGCTAGTGGAGGCCGGTATCGAGCGGGCCGACCGTCTCGGCCCGGAGAGCGCAGCCGAGTACCTCAGCCATCGCGGCGTGCTGGAAAGCGTGATCAAGCGCGTTATTTCCGAGCCGGAACATCGGCGCAACCCGGGGCGTCTGCGCTCCCGCGATGAGCGCATGATTGAAGAAGGTTCGCGCTTTAAATTCATTCCTTGAGATCCTGCGCCACGTAGCGCAGTAGCATCTCCTGCTCAGCGGCGCGCCGCGCAGCTGCTGAGCGTCTCCATGCCCATCTTTTCCCTTTCCTAGCAGCATTAAATATCTTAAGCGTAGGATCAGGCTGACACCGGCCTATGTTCCTTGCCTACATAAGGCCCATCTGTGTTCCTATAATCGAGCGTACATAGCACGGATATAGTGTGAGTCATCCAACACATAAACAGATGAGGCACAAAATGTACGCAGCTAATCAAACTTCCGTCTCCGCCAGCATCCCTCGCTCGATGCAGCAAACTGCTACACCGGTGATCAGCCTGACGGGCGCGCAGCAGAACGAATTGCTGCGTGGTCTGTCGCGTGAGGAGCTGATTGACCTGTTTGTCCATCTGGATCTGGTAACGCTGGAAGCCGGCAAACGCCTGTTCGATACTGGTGAGTCGATGGAATATGCCTACTTCCCGACCAATGCCATCGTTTCGCTGCAATATGAAACCGAAGAGGGCGGCGCCGCCGAAGTGGCCGTGGTCGGCCGCGAAGGTGTCGTCGGCGTGACGATGTATGAAAACGAGCGCGCCAACTGCTCGGCCGTTGTCCAGACCAGCGGCTACGGCTACCGCATCAAATCGTCCGTGCTGCGTCAGGCATTCTTCAGCGGTGGCGCATTGGCGCAGCAACTGATGCGTCATACCAGCTCGCTGTTCGCCCAACTGGCTCAGACCGTGGCCGGTGTCCGTCACGGCAGCATTGAACAGCGCCTGTGCCGCTGGTTGCTGGAACGTCTGGACCGTTCGCTGACCAACGAATTGAAAGTGACCCAGGAGATGATCGCCAACATGCTGGGCGTGCGCCGTGAATCGATCACCTGCTGCGCCGGCAAGCTGCAAGAAGAAGGCTTGATCGAATATCGCCGCGGCACCGTCACCGTCATCGACCGTCATGCCATGGAACGCCGCGCCGGCGGTTGCTACTCTGCTGCCTAATGCAAGTATCGTGGCGCATGCTGGAGTTGATCCAGCTTGCGCTGCACCAGCTGATACCATGCCTGCGCCCAACGCGCCGCCGCTTCCGACTCTTCCACAGTGTTTGCTGAAATCGTCCTGCGTACCGCCACCATCTGCCTGTGCATCGCATAGGCGGCCGGTGGGAATTTGCGTGGTTTGATTAGTTCGGGGTGCGTATCCATAGACTTTATTTTGCGCGCCCCCAGTGGCTGCGGCTGTACGCTGTCTCACCTTGACGGCCACGCAATTTCTGCATAAAGAAGCTTGTTTAAATTCGTTTCCCGTTGCGTTCGCCCAATTTATACTCACTTTTGGGAGAACATCAAAAGGGTATAGATGAGCAAGCGCACCTTACTGGCAGTCGCCGCCTTGTCGGCCGGCGTCGCCATCGCCGCAGAGCCGGACTCGGACAAAATCGAAAAAGTAGAAGTTACCGCCACCCGTTCCGCCACGGCGGTCGACGTGCAGCAAGTGCCGGCCGCCATTACGGTGATCAAGCCGGATAGCCTGACGCGCTACGGCCAGGGCAATCTGACCGATATCGCCAACCTGGTGCCGGCCATGTCGGTGCAGGAGCAGGGGCCGGGCGTTAACAACATCACCATGCGCGGATTGGTAGTGCGCGGCATCGTGCCATCCGAGGTGCAGGATTCGTCACTGGTGGCGGTGTACATCGACGATATGCCGGTGACGCTCAAATCCGGCAACCCTGACCTGAAGGTGCTGGACCTGGAGCGGGTGGAAGTGCTGCAAGGGCCGCAAGGCACGCTGTTTGGCGCGGGCGCGATGGCCGGCGCGGTGCGTCAGATTACGCAAAAGCCGGAGCTGAATGACTTCTTCGGCACTGTGGAAGCGGTGGGATCGCAAACCTCCAAGTTTGGGGGCGCCAACCACAATCTGCGCGGCGCGGTCAATCTGCCGCTGAAGGATGATGTGGCCGCGCTGCGCCTGACCGCATATACCGGCAATGACTCCGGCTACATCCGCAACCAGTACAACGGCGCCATTACCAATTCCGTATCGACCAATCAGGGCAGGGCGGCATTGCGCGTGAAGCCATCGCGCGATCTGGTGATTGACGCCAGCGTCACCGCCTCCAATATCAAGGGCGGCATCAACGATGCCTACGCCGGGCTGGCGCCGTACACCACCTTCGCGCTGATCCCGCAGACCAGCAACGACAAGCTGCAACTTTATAACTTGGGCGTGAACTATGACTTCGGCGGCGCACAGTTGGTGTCGTCCACGTCGTATCTGCATCGCGATACGCTGTACGTGACATCGGCGCAGTATCCCGCCACCGCCTTCATCTTCGGCGGCAAAGACCCGCTGATGAAGGCTGCGTACACGATCGGCAATGCGGTTAAGGACTTCACGCAGGAGTTCCGATTGAGTTCCAAGGGTGATGGCCCGTTCAAATGGACCGCCGGTGCCTTCTTCGAGGCGGGCAAGCGCGATACCCGGCAGGACGAGCCAACCGAAGGCTTTGATGCGCGCTTCGCCGAGACGCACAACTTCCCCGGCTATAACTCGCAGACCAACGAACTGGCCTTCAATCCGAATGACTTCTTCTCCGGCCAGCAGAATACCAAGTCGCGCCAGGCCGCGCTGTTTGCGGAAGGGACGTACACGGTGTGGGACAAGCTGGACCTGACGGCCGGCCTGCGTCTGTTCCGCGGCACGCAGGATTTTGATTTGCGCTTCACCGGTTTGTTCGGCAATCTGGTCGGCGCCACGCCCACCGCGCCGGTAGGCCAGCCGGAACTGAGCAACAGCAGTGCCACCTCGCGCGGCGGCAATCCGCGCTTTGCGGCGGCCTATCGACTCGACCCCGATCACACCTTGTACACGTCGGTGGGCAAGGGCTTCCGCTACGGCGGGAACAATCAGCCGGTGCCATTCAACTTCTGTGGCATCAACGCGCCATCGACCTTTGCGCCGGACAGCTTGTGGAACTTTGAGGCCGGCACCAAGAACACGCTGCTCGATCATCGCCTGACCTTCAACGCCAACGCCTACCTGATTGAGTGGAGGGACGTGCAGGTGTTTAACAAGCTGCCATGCACCTACTACTTCACGCAGAACGCCGGCAAGATCCGCAGCGAAGGGCTGGAGCTGGAGACGGCCTTCAAGATCACCCGTCGCGCATCGGTGGGCTTGAGCGCAGCCTACAACCATGCCTACGCCACGCGCACCGTGGTCACCGGCATCGCCGCGCAGAATATCCCGGAAGGCAGCCGCGTGCCGTATGCGCCGCGTCTCGCCGCGACCGTCAACGCCAGTTACTACGTACCGGTAAACGGCGTGGACGAATTGGGCTTCCTAGGGAGCTACTCGCATCGCGGCAGCGCCTACACCAACTTCGCAGCGGCGCAGGGCAGCTACGAAGAGATACCGTCTTCGAATACGCTGAACGCCACCGTGACCTATCGTACCGGCGCCTACGAATTCGGCCTGTTCGGCACCAACCTGACCAACGGCGCCAAAGTCAGTGACGTGACGGCGAACACCATCGCCATCCAGCCGGGGAACCTGGTGTACATGGTGCGTCCACGCACGGTGGGCCTGCGGGTGAAGGCGCGCTTCTGATGCAAGCCTGGATCGACGCTACCCAGCAGCACGAGGTCACGACCGAACGCCGGCGCGCGTTGTGGCGTGGCGAGTGGCCGACCTGGCTGTTGATTGCGGTGATCCATGGCGGCTGGCTGGCCACGCTGGCTGGTTGGCCGCTGCTCGGCGCGGCGCCGGCGACCTTGCTGATGATCTGGTGGTGCGCGTGGTATATGTCGCTTCAGCATGAGCTGATACATGGCCATCCTACGCGCTGGCCGTGGGTGAATCGTTTTTTTTGCTATCTGCCGCTGGCGGTGTGGTATCCGTACGAGATTTACCGCGAGAGCCATCTGCGGCACCACGACGATTTCAACCTGACCATGCCGGCGCTGGATGCGGAGAGTACCTATGTGTCGCCGGCCGAGTGGTCTGCCATGAGCCGCCCGCGACGCGCGCTGCATTGGCTGAACAAGACCTTCTGGGGCCGCATCGCGGTCGGCCCGGCATTGGCGATTGCCGGCACTTGGGGCAGCGCTGCCCAGCGCATCGCTCGCGGCGACCGGAGCGATGCCGGCGTATGGCTGCGGCATCTGTTCCTGCTGGCTGGTTTGCTGTGGTGGGTGCAGGCGGCGTTTGGCGTATCGGCGGTGTGGTATGTGCTGGCGATTTCTTATCCGGCGCAGTCGCTGGCCATGATCCGCTCCTACTACGAACACCGGCCGGCGGAAGACCACAAGCAGCGCATCGTGCTGAATGACGCGGGCCTGGTGTTTCGAGTGCTGTTCCTGAATAATAATCTGCACCTGGTGCACCATGACTTGCCGTCGCTGCCGTGGTACCTGCTACCGCGCGTGTATGGTGCGCGCCGCTCGGCTTATAATGCGCGCAGCGGCGGCTTCCAGATCAATGGGTATGGAGAGCTGATGCGCCGCTATGGATTTCGTCCCATCGACGCACCTGTACACCCTCGCATGCCATGAACTGGAAAGTAGCGCTGCCGATGTATAACGTCTCCCCGCGATTGCAGCGGGAGTATGAGGCGTTCGCGGCGTCGCTGCTGGCGCAAGCCGAGGTGCAGGAACCTATGACACTGCTGCCTTCTCCGGAGCTGCCGTCACTATGGCATCGCGAGGATCTGCTGTTGACGCAGACTTGCGGCTATCCCTATATGAAATCACTGCGCGACAAGGTCTCGCTGCTTGCTACGCCGTGTTTTGACTTTGACGGCTGCGAAGGCAGCGATTATTCAAGCGTGATCGTCACGCGCACCGGCGGCCAGGTACACGCGCTGGCCGATGCGCGAGGGCTGATTGCGGCGGCCAACGACCCACACTCCAACAGTGGCATGAATGTGCTTCGGCACGCGGTATCGCTGCAGGCCAACAAGGGGCGCTTCTTCGGCGAGGTGAAATGGAGCGGCAGCCATGCGGCCAGTCTGCGCATGGTGCGCGACGGCGAGGCCGATATTGCGGCCATCGATTGCGTCACCTACGGCTACCTGAAGGAAGAGTCTCCAGAGAGCCTGCGCGGCACGGAAGTCTTGCACTACACGGCGCAGACGCCAGGCCTGCCGCTGGTAACGGCGCACAGCGTGCCGGAGAAGTTGCAGCGCCGCTTGCGCGACGCCTTGCTGTCGCCTGGCGCAAAGCTGCGCGCGAATATGGTGGCCTTGCACATCCGCGAATTCCGACACGTCGCTGACGCCGAATATGAACGTATCCTTCGCCTGGAAGCAGTCGCACTCGCAGTCGGCTATCCGTCGCTAGCCTGACCCCAAGCCGTTGGGGTCTGACCCCATTCGGGGTCAGACCCCTGTCTCCGCAGTGCGGGTTGAGCGCTTAGCGCGGCCGCCAAAGCGGCACGGCCGTCGCATCCAGCTTGCGCGGCAGCAGACCCTCGGCATAGAACGCATCGGCGATTCTCTGCTGCTCGCCCAATGCCTCCTTGACAACCGGCCGCACCTCGTAGCTGCGCCGGCCATTCGCCAGCTCCACCGTCGCCGCATCCAGCCCCCATGCGGGCGCCAGCAACTCCGCCGCCTCCCTGGGCGACTGCTTGACCCACTTGCCCGCTTTGCGCAGCGCCTCAAAGACCACCGCCAGCACTTCCGGATGCGCCGCAGCATACGCGCTGGACGCCAGATAATAACGCTGGTAATCCGCAATCCCGCGTCCGTCCCCCAGAATGCGCACCTGCGACTGCCGCTGCACGCCGGCCAGATACGGGTCCCACGTCACCCACGCCGCCACGCTGCCGCGCTCAAACGCCGCGCGTCCATCGGCCGGCGTCAGATAGGCCGGTTCAATATCCTTGAACCGCAAGCCCGCTTTGTCCAGCGCTGCAATCAGCAGATAATGCGATCCCGCCGCCTTGGTCACCGCAACCTTCCTGCCCTTTAAATCTGCCACGCTATTGATCGGCGAATCCGCCCTCACCACAATCGCCTGCGCGGACGGCGAGGGCGCCTCTTGCGCAAAATACGTCAACTGCGCGCCGGCCGCCTGCGCGAACACCGGCACCGTATCCGCTACATCCGCGCTCAAATCCACCCCGCCGACATTCAACGCCTCCAGCAACGGCAAGCCGCTGGAGAACTCATGCCAGGTCACCTTGACGCCCAGCGGCGCCAGATCCTGTTCCAGCTGTCCGCGCACTTTCAGCACCGTCAGCAAGGTGGACGATTTCTGATAACCGATGCGCAAATTGGACGGCGCCTTCTGCGCCAAGGTCGCAAACGGCAACAACGATAACAAAGACAGCAAAGTACGGCGATGCATAAAAGGCCCCTGAAGAGTGTTATCTCCCGATAGTACGACGCTGCTGCAAGCCGCTGGAACGAATGCTTTCGAGTTTGAATATAGCGCCAGCGGATATCGAGCATGTAAACACATTATTCTTAAAATTCATATTTCAATATGATAAATAATTAGTTTATACATAATCTTGGTGCGTCATAAGATCGCTTCAACATCACCAACTGGAGCGATTGAAATGACCGTAACGCGCAGAACATTCCTGATGCAGCTGGCCGCCACCAGTGGCTACACCGCTGCCGCAGCCGCCATGGCCACACTGGGCCTGGGCGCCTCCACCATCGCCGCCGCAGCTGTCCAGAACCCGCCGTTGCAACTGGCGCCAGGCTCCGGCAAGGGCGTCAAGGTGCTGGTGCTGGGCGCCGGCATCGCCGGCTTGGTGTCGGCCTACGAACTGCGCAAGGCCGGCTATCAGGTCCAGCTGATTGAAGCGCGGGACCGTGTCGGTGGCCGCAACTGGACCATCCGCAACGGCACCCGCATCGAATACGAAGACGGTGCCACGCAGGTTGCGGATTTCGAACCGGGCCACTACTTCAACGCCGGACCGGCGCGCCTGCCCAGCCATCACCAGACGATACTTGGCTACTGCCGCGAATTCGGTGTGGAGCTGGAAGCGGAAGTGAACACCAGTCGCAGCGCCTACTTCCTGCCGGATGCGGCCAAGGGCGGCCAGCCGATCCAGCTACGCCGCGCGGTGAACGATGCGCGCGGCCACGTCGCTGAATTGCTGGCGCGCGCCACCAACAAGGGTGCGCTGGATCAGGAGCTAAGCACTGACGACCGCGTCAAGCTGGTCGACTTTCTCAAGGTGTACGGCGACCTGACGCCGCAGGCGGAATTCAAGGGTAGCGAACGCTCCGGCTACAAGGTCTATCCCGGCGCGGCAGAGCAGGTAGGAGAGCGCAACGAACCGCTGCCGCTCGAAGCGTTGCTCGACCCGGACCTGTGGACTGCGCTGATCTTCGATGAGCTGCTGATCTTCCAGCCAACCATGCTGCAACCGGTGGGTGGCATGGATCGCATTCCCTATGCCTTCCATCAACGCCTGAAAGACGTCTCGCGCCTGAACACGGAAGTGAAATCGATCCGCAACAAGGACAAGGGCGTGGACGTGGTGGTGCGCGACCGCACCACAGGCAAGCAGCAAACGCTGTCGGCGGACTACGCTATCGTCACCTTCCCCTTGCCGGTACTGGCCAAGGTGGAGACCAACTTCGCGCCGGATGTGCAGCAGGCCATCAACAGCGTCCACTACGACACCGCCAGCAAAATCGCCTGGCAGTCGCGCCGTTTCTGGGAGACGGAAGCGCAGATCTATGGCGGCATCTCGGTGGTGAAAGCCGAAACGGGCTTGATCTGGTACCCGAGCGGCGGTTTCCACAAGAAGACCGGTGTGCTGGTCGGCTGCTACAACATCAGTCAGGCCGCGCGCGACTTCACTGCGCAGCCATTGAGCGCGCAGTTCGCCGTGTCGCGCGATGTGATCGACCGAGTGCATCCTGGCCGTGGCGTTGAGCTGAAGAATCCCGTCAGCGTGGCCTGGCACAAAGTGCCTTACAGCCTGGGCTCCTGGGTGCACTGGGCCACGCCGGACGAGAAGGAATACACACGTCTCAATCAGCCGGAAGGCCGCGTGCACTTCGCCGGCGAGTATCTGAGCCAGATCGGCGCATGGCAGGAGGGCGCCGCCTTGTCCGGCCACCACGCTATCGCCGCCATCGCCCGTCGCATCGCCTCTTAACCTTAAAGGACCGCCATGAAAACCTCTTTACTGCTCGCCGCAATGTTGATCGCAGCACCTGTCGTCCACGCACAACAGATCAAACGTACCCCCATCCCCAACTCCAACTTCCCGATCTCGGTCGCCGTCAGCGTGCCGGCCGGCGCGGACACCGTCTACTTCAGTGGCGTGCTGCCGGAAACGACCGACGGCGACACGCAAGCGCAAACGCACTCCGTGCTCACGCGATTGAAAGCCGCACTGGCCAACGAAGGACTGACCTTTGCGGACGTGGTCTCGCTGCGCGTGTTCTTGGTCGGCGATCCCAGGCTAGATAACAAGCTCGATTTCAAAGGGCTGAACGCTTCCTTCGGCCAGTTCTTCGGCACCGCCGAACAACCGAACAAGCCAGCCCGCACGGCGCTGCAAGTGGTCGCGCTGCCACAGCCTGGCGCGCTGGTCGAAATCGACCTGATCGCCGCCCGCGTCAAAAAATAATTAGGCACCCCGAAACGAAAGGGTCTGACCCCGTGCGGGGTCAGACCCTGGGCGCAGCGATGTGCGGGTGTCGCGGGTGCGGCCTGCATCACAGCCAAGATCAAACAACTTTAACCCTATTGGAGTTTATTCGCATGAATCAACCGCAATCGAATCGACCGCGCCGCCTGCCGTTAGCGCTAGCCATCTCCCTGGTGTACGCCGTCTCGCCCGTATGGGCAGCCGATGGTGATGACGCCATCTCCGCCGCACCGGCAGCCGCCGTCGCTATCCAGGACGTGGTGGTCACCGGCACCCGCGACACCCAGCGTTCGGCCGCCGAAAGCCTGAGCCCCATCGACGTGATCAGCGCCAAGGACTTGCAGCGCACCGGCCAGACCGACCTGCGCGACGCGCTGGTCAAGCTGCTGCCATCGGTGAACCGCCTGGCGCAAACCGGCGACGCCGCCAACCTGACCAGCGCCCTGACGCTGCGCGGCCTGAGTCCCAATCACGTACTGCTGCTGGTGAACGGCAAGCGCCGTCACACCTCGGCCAATATCACCGCCGATGCCGGCTCGCAGCAAGGCGCGACGCCGGTCGATATCGACCTGATTCCCGTCAGCGCCGTCGACCACATCGAAGTGCTGCGCGACGGCGCCGCCGCCCAATACGGCTCCGACGCAATTGCGGGCGTAATCAACATCATCCTGAAAAACGGCAGCAGCGGCGGCAGCCTGACCCTGACCAGCGGCGAATACTACAAGCATGACGGCTTTACGCTGGGCGGCGCCACCGACGCCGGCATCCCGCTGGGCGAAGACGGCTTTCTGCACCTCAGCGCAGAATACCGCCGCCATGAACACAGCTTCCGCAGCGGCGCGGATGAACGCACCGGCACCTTTGCCAACAAGACGCTGGGCGATCCGCAGATACGCCGCGAGTCGTTTGGCGCCAACGCCGGCATCAATCTCACCAAGGATATCGAGGCCTACGCCTTCGCCACGGTGGCGCACCGTTCCGGCGGCAGCTACCAGAACTACCGTCTGCCATCGCGCGTGCCGGCCATCTACCCAAACGGCTTTACGCCGGTGGAGACCAGTAACGAGACCGACGGTGGCATCACCGCCGGCATCAAGGGCGCCGACCTGGCAGGCTGGCGCTGGGACTTGAGCGCCAACTACGGCACCGACAACGTCAAGATCGGCATGGTCGATTCGGCCAATACCGATTTGTACGCGGCCACCGGCGCGACGCCGACCAGCTTCCACCTGTCGCAATTCCAGAACACGCAGCAGGCAGTGAACGGCGACATCGCGCGCTCCTTCGATACCGGCGCCCTGCCGGCGGCGTTGAGCGTGGCGCTGGGCTCCGAGTTCCGCCGCGAGACCTATGAAATCGGCGCCGGCGATGCGGCTTCGTACTATGGCAGCGGCGCGCAAGCCTTGCCCGGCCTGTCGCCGGTCAGCGCCGGCAAGCACTCGCGCAATATCGGCGCGGCGTATGCCGACTTGTCCACCAAATTCACCAAGGAGTGGGAGGGCGAACTGGCCGGCCGCTACGAGCATTACAGCGACGCCGGCAGCGCCCGCAACGCCAAGCTGTCCACCCGCTACGAGTTCACGCCGCGCGTGGCCTTGCGCGCCACCGCCAGCACCGGCTTTCGCGCGCCATCGCTGGCGCAGGAGTATTACACCAGCCTCGCGGTATCGCCAACCACAGCCGGCGGCCAGCTGGCGGTGAACTCGGATGCTGCGCGCAAGCTGGGCGCCACGCCGCTGCGTCCTGAGAAATCGCGCAGCTACAATCTGGGCCTGGTGGCGGAGCCGGTCGACAATCTGCACCTGACGCTGGACGCCTACCGTATCGACATCCGCGACCGCATCGTGCAGGGCGGTACTTACAGCGGTCAGGCGGCCATCGACGCGCTGACCGGCGCCGGCATATCGCTGCCGAGCGGCCTGTCTTCGGTTAGCGCCAACTACTTCGCCAACGGCGTCAATACGCGCACCCAGGGGCTAGACCTGGTGGCCAGCTATCCGACCAACCTGGGTAACGCCGGCCGCATCGACTGGGACGTCAGCGCCAACATCAACAACAGCAAGGTGACCAAGGTTGGCATCGACGGCAATGGCAAGACGCTACTCAACGCCCAGCAGATCGGGTACCTGACCACCGCGACGCCCAAGAACAAGCTGATTGTCGGCGGTGCGTGGACACTGGACCAGTGGAGCGTGAGCCTGCACGCCACCCGATACGGCAAGACCGCCACCGAAGCGACGTTCTATTCTGGTCCGAATATCTATTCGACCTCGGTGTTCAATCACATTGAAAACGATCCGAAGACGATCACCGATCTGGAACTGCGCTACGCTGTGACCAAAAAGCTGCAGATTGCGGGCGGCGCCAATAATCTGTTCAACGTCTATCCAACCAAGGTGCCGGCGGCTAGCCGTTACCTCGGCGTGTATCAGTACGATACAGCGGCGGCGCAGATTCCGTTCAATGGCGGGTATTACTACCTGCGCGCCAGCTACAAGTTCTGATGCTGTTAAGATGGCGGCTGATTTTCGTATGGCTTACTTTGACAATGACATGAAAATAGATGACATCAGCGCCTTCGTGGCAGTGGTGCGCAACCAGTCGGTAAGCGCTGCGGCCGAGGCCCTGGGGCTGACCCAGTCCGCCATCACCCGGCGCGTGCAGAATCTGGAACACGCGCTGGGCGTAGAACTGCTGGACCGCAGCGTCAAGCCGCCCAAGCCCAGCGCCATGGGCCGGCAGGTGTTCGACCAGGCAGGCAAGGTGCTGCAGGAAGTCGATCGCCTGCGCGGCCTGGTGCAGGTCGATCATGCGCCGACCGGCGTATTCCGCATCGGCGTGATCCAGACCATCGGCGACGTGGTGCTGCTCGATACCCTGCAAAAGCTGAACCGCACCTTCAAGGATCTGCACACGGAAGTGTCTTCCGGCTGGGGTTCGCAACTGGTGGAGCGGGTGGCCAATGCGGAAATCGACGCGGCGGTAGCGCTGTTCCCCGCCACCAAAGTGCTGCCGGACGGCCTGTCCGGCCGCGCGCTGGGCCGCATCGAGCTGGTGGTGGTAGCCAAGAGGGACACGATGCCGAAGCGGAGCTACAAGCTGCGCGAGATTTTCGGCACCGGCTGGGTGCTCAATCCGGACGGCTGCGGCTTCCGCGCCGGTCTGGCGCGGGCGCTGGCGGAGCAGGGCCTGTCGTTCAAGATTAATCTGGAGACCTTCGGCACCGACTTGCAGCTTGGCCTGGCGGCCAGCGGTATCGGTCTGGGGTTGATGCCGCGTCCTATCCTGGAACGCAGCCGGCATCGCGCCCACCTCGATATCGTCAACGTCTCGGACTTCAAGCCGGTGCTGGACATCTGGCTGGTACAGCCCTTGCAACCGGGCCCGGTACAGCATGCGATCGACTTCTTCGCGCAGGCTGTGGAGCATGCGTTCGCCGAATCGCCGCTCAAAGTTGTCGCAAGATAACAGTCAAAGATTATTCCTGAAAATCATATATCAATAATCGAAACGATTAGTTTAATCATAATCATTTGCTCCCTATACTAGCTTTCACCAGCTAACAAAAGGGATGCAAATATGTCGGTTTCCTCTTTAGCATACGGCGCCGCACCAGCAACTGCGGGCCGTCTGCGAATCCAGCACAATCTCCTGATCTCCGTTTTTCGCCGCGCCATCGGTCCGCTGGTGCTGCTGGCGATATGGGAGACCGCATCGCGCACCGGCATCCTGCCGGAACGTATTCTGGCCGCGCCATCGCAGATTTTTACCACGCTGGGGGAGTTGATCGCCTCCGGTGAAATGGGCAGCAATGTGCTGGTGTCGCTGCAGCGTGTCCTGATCGGCATGGCCGTATCGCTGCCGCTGGGCGTGGCGCTGGCGCTGATCGCCGGCCTGTCGCGCCAGGGCGAAGTGGCGGTCGACTCCAGCATGCAGATGGCGCGCACCGTGCCCTTCCTCGGGCTGGTGCCGCTGTTCATCCTGTGGTTCGGCATCGGCGAATTTACCAAGATCGTGCTGATCGCCTATGCCACCACGTTCCCGATGTACCTGTCGCTGTACAGCGGCATTCGCGGTGTCGACTCCAAGCTGGTGGAAGCCGCGCGCCTGTTTGGCCTGAGCTACCCGCAGCAGATCGTGCATGTGATCCTGCCGGGCGCCTTGCCGTCCTTCCTGATTGGCCTGCGCTACTCGCTGGGCGTCAGCTGGCTGTCGCTGGTGGTGGTGGAGCAGATTAACGCCACGGCGGGTCTGGGCTACCTGATTAACAACGCCCGTGACTTCATGCGCACCGATGTCATCGTCGTCTGCTTGATCGTCTACAGCCTGCTGGGTCTCGCCACCGACTTGCTGGTGCGCGGCATCGAACACTACGCGCTGGCCTGGCGTCCGACTTTCATCAAGGATTGAGCATGCCAACGATTTCCCTGAACCTGCCGGGCCTGGGCCTGAAAGCGCGCAACGACGGCGCCGAGGCGCAGCACGATACGCCGGCGCTGCCGCGCAGCCCTGTGCAGGCGCGCCAGCTGAGCAAGCGCTTTGGCGCCAACACCGTTCTGGATGACCTGGACCTGGACATCCGCGCCGGCGAATTCGTCGCGCTGCTGGGCCGCAGCGGCTCCGGCAAGACCACGCTGCTGCGCGCACTGGCAGGACTGGACCGCATCAGCTCCGGCACGTTGGATGTGCCGCAAGCCCGCGCCGCCGTGTTCCAGGAGCCGCGCCTGATGCCGTGGAAGCGCGCCTGGCGCAACGTCACGCTCGGGCTGAAGATACACCAGCCACGCGAACGCGCGCTGGCCGCGCTGGAAGAAGTGGGGCTGGCGCACCGCGAAAACGCCTGGCCATCCACGCTGTCCGGCGGCGAAGCGCAGCGTGTGGCGCTGGCCCGCGCGCTGGTGCGCGAACCGCAGTTGCTGCTGCTGGACGAACCCTTCGCGGCGCTGGATGCGCTGACCCGCATCCGCATGCACCAGCTAATTCTCTCGCTGTGGCGCCAGCATCGCCCGTCCGTGCTGCTGGTGACGCACGATGTGGACGAAGCCGTGCTGCTGGCCGACCGCGTGCTGGTGCTGGAGAAGGGCCGCATTGCCGCCGACATCGCCATCACCCAGCAACGCCCGCGCAGCGCTGACGCGCCGCAGTTCCAGAAAGTGCGCGCGCAGTTGCTGCAATTGCTGGGCGTCGAAATCGAAGCGCCGGGCGAAGCGCAGCCGGAACCACAGACGCCGACGCCAATTATCGCGCCGTTCAACTTCAGTAACTTCTCGATCTGACACCATGACCTCCGTCCTCCGCTTGCCTATCGCAGAACACAGCCACCAGTTGGACAGCCCGGAATTTGCCGCGCTGCTGGACACGCTGACCGCCGAATTTGCCGCCACCGCCGAACAGCATGACCGTGATGGCAGCTTCCCGCACCGGAATTTCGATCGCCTGCACGAACTGGGCCTGCTCGGCCTGACCGTGCCGCGCGCGCAGGGTGGCCTGGGTGCCAACCTGGCGCAGACCACGCGCGTGATCGCCGCCGTGGCGCGTGGCGAACCATCCACCGCGCTGGTGCTGACCATGCAATATCTTCACCACGCATCCGGCCGGGGCGCCAAATGGCCGCAGCACCTGCTGCATCGGGTGACCGAAGAGACGCTGCGTGACGGCGCCTTGATCAACGCGCTGCGCGTCGAGCCGGAACTCGGCACGCCGGCACGCGGTGGCCTGCCTGGCACCTTGGCCAGACGCACACCGGAGGGCTGGCGCATCAGCGGTCGCAAGATCTACTCGACCGGGATTCCCCGACTGACCTGGCTGGCCGTGTGGGCCCGCAGCGACGATGCCGAGCCGCTGGTAGGCAGCTGGCTGGTACGTCACGACACGCCCGGCATCACCATCAACGAAATCTGGGACCATCTGGGCATGCGCGCCACCGGCAGTCACGAAGTCGTGTTCGATGATGTGCTGGTGCCGCTCGATCACGCGGTGGACGTATCGCCCGCCAGCGCCCCGCCTGAGCTGGATGCATCGCTGCTGCTTTGGATGTCGGTGCTGCTGGCCGCCATCTACGACGCGGTGTCCCGCAATGCGCGCGACTGGCTGGCCAGCTGGCTGGAAGAGCGCGTGCCGGCCAATCTTGGCGCACCCTTATCCAGCCTGCCGCGCTTTCAGGAGTCACTGGGCCAGCTGGACGCCTGGCTGTTTTCCAGCCGCGTGATTCTGGACGCCGCCGCCAACGGCGCGGTGCCGCCGTCGGACGCGTTTCGTATCAAATACCTGGTCACCAATACGGCGATCCAGGTGGTGGAAAAGGCGATTGAGCTGAGTGGCAATCCCGGCCTGTCGCGTGCCAATCCGCTGGAACGCTACTACCGTGATGTGCTGTGCAGCCGCATCCACACGCCGCAGAACGACACCATTCTGATTAACAGTGGCCGCGCCGCCTTCGCCGCGCGCGCCGCCGCCAAAAAAGCTTCCCCCGCCGGCGTCGCCGGTATTTCAACCATCACCGCAAAGGACGCATCATGAGTATCGAGTTTATCGGCTTTAGCGCCACCCAGGAAACCTCGGAAACCGTTCTGCCGCAAGGCCCGGTCGTCAACAAGAGCTTTCTCGGCGCGGTAGCGCGCGCGCACGAATATGCGGGCTTCGACCGCGTGCTGGTGGCGCACAGCAGCGCCTCGGTGGACGGCTTCCAGGTCGCGTCCTATATCGCTTCGCAGACCGACAAGCTGGGCATCCTGCTGGCGCATCGTCCGGGCTTTGTGTCGCCGACGCTGGCGGCACGCCAGTTCGCCACGCTGGATCACTTCAGCGACGGCCGCCTGGCAGTCCACGTCATCAGCGGCGGAGACGACACCGAGCAGCAGCGCGACGGCGACTTCCTCGACCACGACCAGCGCTACCAGCGTACCGACGAATACCTGGACGTGGTGAAGAAGACCTGGACCTCCGACGGTCCGTTCGACCACGACGGCCCGCTGTACCACTTCAAAGGCCAGAACGCCGGCGTGCGTCCGGTGCGCGACCAGCATGTACCGGTGTATTTCGGCGGCTCGTCCGACGCCGCGATTGAAGTAGCCGGCAAACACGCCGACGTCTACGCGCTGTGGGGTGAATCGCTGGCGCAGGTGGCCGACACCATCGCTCGCGTGCGCGCCGCAGCCGCCAAGCATGGCCGCGCCGACAAGATCCGTTTCAGCCTGTCGCTGCGTCCAGTGCTGGCGGAGACTGAAGAGAAGGCATGGGCCAAGGCCGACGCGATTCTCGCCACCGCCACCGAACGGGTGAAACAGAACGTCCACTTTAACAAGCGCCCGCAAGACCCGCAGAACGCCGGCTCCAAGCGCCTGCTGGAGACGGCTGCACAAGGCAAGGTGGTGGACGAGCGCCTGTGGACCGGCATCGCCGCGCTGACCAAGGCATCCGGTAACTCGACTGGCCTGGTCGGCACGCCGGAGCAGGTGCGCGATGCGCTGGTCAAATACTGGGAGATCGGCGTGACCACCTTCCTGATCCGCGGCTTCGATCCGATCCAGGACGCGCTGCAATACGGCCGGGAACTGATCCCGCTGGTACGCGCGGTCATCGCCGAACGCGAAGCGCAGGACCAGCGCCTGGCAGCTTAACGACGCAACATAACGGAGCACGGCGATGAGCGCAGTGAAGAATGATTTGATCGTAGCCAGCCAGTTCGACCCCAAGGTCAACGCGCTGCTGGCCCAGCGTACCGGCCTTGCGGTGCGCGATGTGGCGCCCGGTCCGCTGACCGCATTGCCGCCGGGTGCGGACGTGCTGTTTGCCTTGCCTGCGCCAAAAGGCCAGTCCTTGCTGGAGGTGCCGGCGCCGCAAGGCTGGAGCGACGTGCAGTGGGTGCAGCTGGCCTCCGTCGGCATCGACTACTACCCGAACTGGCTGTTCAACGGCCCGGTGGTGACGTCGGCGCGCGGCACGGCGTCGATCGCCATCGCCGAATACGTGCTGGCGGCGATCTTCACTGCCGCCAAGCGCATTCCGGAAATCTGGCTGGAGCAGTCCAACGACTGGCGCCGCATCCAGCTTGGGCTGGTGCAGGGCACCACGCTTGGCCTGTACGGCTTTGGCTCCATCGGCCAGGCGCTGGCGCAACGCGCGCTGGTGTTGGGCATCAAGGTGGTGGCGTTGCGCCGCTCCGATGCGCCGTTTGAGGTGGCCGGCGTGGAGCGCGTGGAATCGCTGGAGGACCTGGTGCAGCGTTCGGACCATCTGGTGCTGGCTGCGCCATCGACTGCGGACACGCACCACGCGATCAGCCGCGCCTCGCTGACGCATGCCCGGCCGAATCTTCACCTGATCAATATCGCGCGCGGCAACCTGGTCGATCACCAGGCCTTGCTCGATGCGCTGAACGAGGGACGCATCGCGCTGGCAACGCTGGATGTAACTGATCCGGAGCCGCTGCCGGCCGGCCACGCGTTCTACGGCCATCCGCGCGTGCGCCTGTCGCCGCACATTTCGCCCAGCACCGACCAGATCGTGCCCGCACTGATCGACAAGTTTGTGCTGAACCTGGACCGCTTCCGCAGCGGGCAACCATTGACCGACGTGGTGGATACCGCGCGCGGCTACTGACATGAGGATTCCCCAATGAGCAGCTCTGCACCACTGTATTCCGCGCCGCTGGCGCGCCCCCATCTGCGCACGGTCGGCAAGCAGTATCCGCGGCCGTCCATCTACAGCGCGCCACGCGACGAGAAGGGCAATATCATTTTTGCCCAGCCGCCGGAGCCGGAAGGTTTCGAGGCGCAGCGCCAGCACCGCAAGGAACGGCTGGCGGTGTCGTTCCGCTTATTCGCGCGCTATGGCTTCGACATGGGCGGCGCGGGCCACATCACGGCGCGCGATCCGGAATTCCCGGACCACTTCTGGGTCAATCCGGCCGGCGTCTACTTCGGCCATGTGCGGGTGTCGGACCTGCTGCTGGTCAGCCACGAAGGCAAGGTAGTGGAGGGCGATGGCCTGTTGAACCGCGCAGCCTTTGCGATCCACTCGGAGCTGCACAAGGCGCGGCCGGACGTGATCGCGGCGGCGCATTCGCATGGATTGTATGGCAAGGCGTTTGCTGCGCAGGGCCGCTTGCTCGATCCGCTGACGCAGGATTCCTGCGCGTTCTACGAAGACCATTCGATCTTCCAGGACTTCAGCGGCGTGGTGCTGGATTCCAGCGAAGGCGAATGCATTGCCGAAACGCTGGGCCAGCGCAAGGCGGTGATCCTGCAAAACCACGGCCTGCTGACGGTGGGTGCGTCGGTGGAGTCGGCAGTATGGCGCTACATCGCGTTTGAAAACGCGGCGCAGGCGCAGTTGCTGTCGGAAGCCGCAGGACCGACCAAGCCAATTCCGCATGACGTGGCGCTGCATACGTCCAAGCAGATGGGGTCTGAGGCCGGTGGCTGGTTCAGCTTCCAGCCGCTGTGGGACGTCATCACGCGCGAAGAGCCGGATTTGTTCGACTGACAGGAGAGCCATCATGACCAGCGCCACCCTATCGTTACAGGACAATTACGCCACCGGCGAACCGCCGGCTGCGGGCTACGCTGCCGCCATCGTTTTGCCGAGCGCCGGCCACGCGCACTCTTATCTGGAGTCAGGCAGTGGCCAGAACTGGCTGCGGCGGCCGGGCGCCGTCGCTACGGTGGCGATCCACGGCGCTGCCTTGTTGGCGGTGTGGAGCTGGTCCAGCGGCATTGTCAAGCCGCCGGTGACGCCGCCGGTGATAGAGCTGATCCGCATTGCGCCGGAGCCGAAGCAGATTACGCCGCCGAAGCCGGAGCCGGTAAAGGACAAGCCGGTCGCCCTGGCGCCGCCTAAACCAGCCGCACCACCGCTTCCGGCGCCGAAAACCGTCGAGGCCTCCGCCGCGCAGGCGGAGACTTACACGCCACCGGCGCCGCCAGTGCACGCCGTGCCTCCCGGCCCGGTAACGCCACCGCAGCCGGCGCCGGTACCCGCGCAGCCTGTGCCACCAGCTGCTGCCGCGCCTAAGCAGATCAGCACCGAAGGCATACCGACCGACTACGTCAACCAAGTCTACGCCCGCATCAACCGCAACGCAGACTATCCGCGCGAAGCGAAGATGCGCCGCCAGCAGGGCAAAGTCGGCTACCGCCTGACGCTCAATCCTGATGGTTCACTGGTGTCCTTCGATATTCAGTCGTCCGGCGTGGAAGCGCTGGACGAAGCGGCGCGCGACGCCATACGCCGCGCCGCACCTTTCCCGCGCTTGCCCGACCTGGGCGGCAGCAGCTATCTGCTGGCCGGGAACATCGTCTTTAAAATTAACTAACAAGGAACCGCCATGACTGCTACCCAAGTCGCCGCCCATCTGACGCCGCTGGAGTTATTCGAGCAGGCCGACGTGATCGTCAAATCCATCCTCATACTGCTGACGCTTGCCTCGCTGGTCAGCTGGGGCGTCATCATCGACAAGCTGATTCGCTTTGCCAGGCTGCGTCGCAACGCCATCAACTGGACTGCGGCAGTGGCCGGACAGCGCGCGCTCGGCCGGCTGGCGCAGGAGCTGAAGCAGCATGCGCAAGATCCGTTCGCCCGCATCTATCACGCCATTGTCGACGAATGGCAGATCACGCACCGCCAACACCTGCACCAGACCGAGTCTGGCCGCGACAGTCTGAAAGAGCGAATCAACCGTGTCGGCCAGATCTCCAGCAATGTAGAAGTGGAACAGTTGCAGCGTGGCCTGTCGGTGCTGGCCACCGTTGGTTCGGTGGCGCCGTTCGTCGGCTTGTTCGGTACCGTGTGGGGCATCATGAACGCCTTCCAGGGCATCGCCGCCAGCAATAACACCAGCCTGGCCGTGGTGGCGCCGGGCATCGCAGAAGCCTTGTTCGCCACGGCACTCGGCCTGGTGGCGGCGATTCCTGCGGTGGTGGCCTACAACCGCGCATCCGGCGATTTGAATAATTATGCCGGCCGCTTGTCGACGCTGGTCGGGCTGGTGGAAGTGCAGCTCTCACGCCAGCTTGAAGCAGGCGAGTCGCAAGTTGAAAACGTCGATGTCGCGCCAGCCAAGGCGGATCATGCGGGCCGCAACGTGACGTCGTTGTCGGCGCAGGGAGCCTGATATGGGCGTGCGTCTCTCTTCCGGTCCTGCCACGCGTCCGACGCCGGTTAGCGATATTAACGTGACGCCGCTGGTGGATGTGATGCTGGTACTGCTGATTGTGTTCATGGTTGCAGCGCCGATGATGACCGCCGGCGTCAAGGTCGATTTGCCGACATCGAACGCCAAGCCGCTGCAAGAGCCGAAGCCGCCGATCGTCGTCAGTATCAACGCCGAAGGCACCGTCTACGTCAACCAGACCGCCGCCACGCCGGAGACCCTGCCGCCGCTGATGGCGAAGGAGGCCGATGGCGACAAGGAGCGCCGCATTCACCTGCGCGGCGACCAGGCGCTGGCCTACGGCCGCATCGTCAAGACCATGGGCGCCCTGAATGATGCCGGTTACGCCCGCATCGCGTTGGTGTCGGAACAGCCCTCGCAATAACTCACTGATTAAAGGTTGGAAGATGGATTCGATGATTTCGAAGGGCGGCGCTCGTCGTCAATTTCTGAAAAAAGGCGCAGCCATGGCCGTATTGGTGGCCAGCTGGAGCAACGCTACCCGCGCCGCAGCGGCGCAACTGCGCGACACCACGCTGCGCATCGGCACCTACAAGGGCGGCGACAGCTACTACTTTAACGAAGCCGGTGTGGCCGACATCCCGTACAAAACCGCCGTGGCGGAATTCTCGGGCGGGAACCTGATCGTGGAAGCCATGTCTTCCGGGACGCTGGATTTCGGCGGCATGAGCGAGATTCCGCCGATTTTCGCGGCGGCCAGCGCGGCGCCGCTGAAGGTGATTGCGGTGCTGCGTGGCGATGTGAATAACCAGGTGGTGCTGGTGCCGAAGAATTCGACCATTAGCGACCCGTCGCAGTTCAAGGGCAAGCGGATTGGCTATGTGCGTTCCACCACCTCGCATTACTTCCTGCTCCAGCTGCTGAAGGAGAACGGCCTGACGATCAAGGACATCCAGCCGGTGGCGCTGCCGCCGCCGGACGGACTGGCCGCCTTCAAGAGCGGCCAGCTGGATGCCTGGATTATCTACGGGCTGGTGGTGGAATTTGCCAAGAGCCAGGGCGCGCGCGTGCTGCGCACGGCGAAGGGCTACCTGTCCGGTAACTACGTCATCAGCGCGTCGACGCAGGCAATTGCCGATCCGGCCAAGCATCAGGCGGTGGGCGACTACCTGCAACGCGTGTCCAAAGTCTACGACTGGATCAACAACAATCCGGAAAAGTGGGCCGCCAAAAGCGGCCAGATTGCAGGCGTGCCGGCGCAGTTCTTCCTGAATCAGGTGAAGAACCGCAGCGAACCATTCAAATTGATCGCGGTGGACGATGCGGCCATCAAATCACAACAAAGAGTCGCGGACGTATTTGCCGACGCGGGCCTGCTGGGCCGGCGCGTCGACGTGCGTCCGATCTGGGATCACAGTTTCGCTAAATATTTGACCTGAAAATTTGAGCTGGTAATAACAGAGAGGAAGAAAAGGCATGCAGCATTATTCCAAGAAGATCGCATTGACGCCATTGAGCCTGGCGCTGATGGCTATCGGCGTACCAGCGCTGGCGCAGACCAGCGTGGGCCAGGTGCAGGACGTGGTGGTGACCACCGGCGTGCGCGGCGAGGCCCGTACCGTGGCGGACAGCCCGGCGCCGATTGACGTGATCAGCGGCGAACAATTGATCCACACCGGCCGCGCGGAACTGGCCGAGGCGCTGGCGCGCCTGCTGCCGTCCTTTAACTTCGGTACCAACCAAGCGGGCGTGAACTCGGTGGTGCGACCGGTGAGCAATCGCGGTCTCGGACCGGCCTACACGCTGGTGCTGGTGAACGGCAAGCGCCGTCATAACAGCGCGTTGCTGACCAACGGCGGTGGCGACACCAGCGGCGTGAACGCCATCGACCTCGATACCATTCCGCTCAGCGCCATCGATCATATCGAGGTGCTGAAGGATAGCGCGGCGGCCCAATACGGCTCGGATGCGGTGGCGGGCGTGGTCAACGTCATTCTCAAGACCGGCAACCATGGCGGCGAAATCTCGGCCAGCTACGGCAAGCTGAAAGAGGGCGATGGCGACCTGTCGAGCAAGAAGATTGAAGGCGATGCCGGCTTCGCGCTTGGCGACGATGGTTTCCTGCATATCGCCGCGGCGGCGCGGAAGCGCGGGCAGGCCTGGTATAACTTCCCATCGACAAATCTGGTGGCATATTCGCCGGCCTCCAATCCGAAGAACGCGACCTGGAACCGCGACGGCGCGCATAACGGTGATCCGGGTATCGAGGCTTACGATCTGGCTTTCAATGCGGAGAAGCCGTACAACGCCGATATCACGCTGTATGCTTTCGGCACGGCCGGCACGCGCAACACTGTGGCGGGCAATAACTTCCGCCGTCCAAACGGGTTGGCGACCATCGCGCAGATTTTCCCGGACGGGTATTTCGCGATCAATAATATGAGCGCCTTCGATTATCAGCTGAACATCGGCGCGCGCGGTAAGACCTCGGGCTGGAATTGGGATATCAGCTCCGGCTACGGCAAGAATCGCGCTCGCCAGTACAGCAATCTGACGCTGAATCCATCGCTGGGCCCAACCTCGCCGACCAGTTTCGACAACCTGGCCACCTATCAGTTCGAGCAGTGGACCACCAACGAGGACTTTACGCACGCGGTGGATATCGGCTGGAAAAAGCCGCTGCAATGGTCGTGGGGATTGGAGCAGCGGGTTGAGCGCTTCTCGACTTTCGCCGGCGATCCGCTGGGCTATATCAATGGCGGCTATGTCTTCAAGACCGGCGATCAGGAAGGCAATCCTAACGTCGGCAAGCCGGCGGCGGTGGGTGCGCAGGCCGGCGTGGCGTTATCGCCTGCGGATGCGACCAGTATCCGCCGCACGGTGCTGGCGGTATACAACGACCTTGGCTTCTATCCGGTCGCGGACTGGTTTGTCGATGGCGCGGTGCGCATTGAACATTACAACGACAGTGCCGGTAACACGGCCAGCGGCAAGATCAATAGCCGTTATGATTTTTCGCCGAAGGTAGCAATACGCGGTACGGTGGGTAGCGGCTTCCGCGCGCCTTCGTTGACGCAGACCGGTTATTCGCAAACCGACAACCGCACCAATATCAATCCGGTGACGGGTGTGGTGGAGCCGAGTTTGTCCAAGCTGCTGCGCAACGATTCCGAGCTGGCGCACAAATTCGGCGCGCGCGATCTGGACCCGGAGAAGTCGGTCAACTTTGGCCTGGGGCTGGTGCTCAAGCCTGCGGATAACATCAATGTGACGCTGGACGGCTATCAGGTCAAGGTGAAGGACCGCATCGTCCGCACTGGTTATATGTTTGGTCCGGCGTTTGCACCGACACTGATTGCGGCGGGGCTGACTGGCACGGAATGGGTACAGTATTTCGCCAATGCGGTTGATACGCGCACGCGCGGTGCCGATCTGGTGGCTGACATTACCAGCGACTATGGCGCCTATGGGCTGGTGCGATGGGGCGGGGCGCTAAACTGGAACAAGACCACTGTCACGCGCATCAATGCGACGCCGTCGCAGATTACGGCGCTGGGTGCGAACACGGGCGGCAGTTCGGTATGGTTCGGCTATTCGGCGGGCGGCGGTATCGGTGATTTGAGTGCGACGCCCAAGACCAAACTGATATTGTCGGCGCGTTGGTTCCTCGGTGATTTTGAGGCCAATGTGCAGACCACTCGCTATGACTCTTACACGTGGCAGACCACCGCGAATCGCGCACAGGATTATCACTTCGGCGCAAAGTGGCTGACGGATCTGGACGTGAGTTATGCGATAAACAAAAAGCTCAAACTGGTGGTTGGCGCGGCCAACGTATTTAACACCAAGCCGGACAAGAATGGACCGGGCGATGCCAACTCCGGCGGCAATAGCTTTGTGTACGGCCCGGCTCCGTTTGCGCCGAGCGGTGCGTACTACTACGGCAAGGTGACGTATGCCTTCTGATCCGGATGTAATCCGTCGTCGGCTGCTGGCGATGCTGCCAGCGGCGGCATTGCTGGGTGCTTGCGGCAAGGGCGGCGCCGGCGCGTCGGCTGGTGCCGGTACCGCTGGGCAGGGCGCCGCCGACGCTGGCGTACCGCCCGACCTGTCCAAGGTCACGCTGGTACTGGGTGACCAGGTCCGCCTGCTTCAGACCAAGGCTGAAGCGGCTGGCGTGTTGAAAGACGTGCCGTACAAGATCCAATGGGCCAGCTTCCAGGGCGCGGCGCCGTTGTTTGAGGCGGTGGTCTCCGGCGACGTCGATACCGCCATGGCGGCCGACACGCCAGCCCTGGCGGCAGCCGCCGGTGGCGCGCGCGTCAAGGTGGTGGCGGCCAGCGTCTCCTCGCCGGTCAGCGTCGCCATCCTGGTGCCGCCGGATTCGCCGATCAAGACCGTGGCCGACCTCAAAGGCCGCAATGTCATCGTCTCTTCCGCCCGTGGCAGCGTAGCGCACTTCCTATTGTTTGGCGCGTTGCGCGAAGCGGGCCTCAAGCCGCAAGACGTCACCACCGGTTTCCTCCTGCCGAGCGACGCCGCCGTCGCTTTCTCCAGCGGGAAGATCGAGGCATGGGCCACCTTCGGCACCTACCAGGCGGCCGCCGAGATACGCGGCGGGCGCGTGCTGCGTAATGGCGTTGGCATCAATTCCGGGATCGGTGTCATTGCCGCTTCGGACGCCGCGCTGTCCGATCCCGGCAAGCGCGCCGCATTGGCGGACGTGCTGCAACGGCTGGCGCAATCGAACGTCTGGGCCAATGCCCATCCCAAGGAGTACGGCGAAGTATTCCAGCGGCTGACAGGCCTGCCGCCCGACGTAGCCAAGCTGGCCGTCAGCCGCGACAAGCCGCAACTGCGCGCAGTGGACAGTGAAATTGTCCGCCAGCTGCAGGAAGTCGCAGACACCTTCTACGAAGCCAAATTATTCCCGCGCCGGGTAGACGCGAGCAAGCTGGCAGACCCCAGCCTGTTCTATCCCGCCTGACCCTACATACAAGGAGCATCACCATGAGCACTCGACAACTGAAACTCGGCTTTATCCTGCACGGCGTTGGCCCCGGCTGGGGCGATTGGCGGCATCCGGATGCCGACCCCACGGCCAGCACCAACATCGACTTCTACCTGCGCCAGGCCAAACTGGCGGAGCAGGCCAAGTTCGACTTTCTGTTCGTGGCGGACAGTGTGCACATTACCGAAAAATCCAGCCCGCACTACCTGAACCGCTTCGAGCCGCTGACCATCTTGTCCGCTCTGGCCACTGCCACGCAGAACATCGGTCTGGTGGGCACGCTCACCGTCAGCTACAGCGAACCATACACCGTGGCGCGCCAGTTCGCGTCGCTGGACCATATCAGCAAAGGCCGCGCGGGCTGGAACGTGGTCACGTCCTGGCTGTCCGGCAGCGCCGACAACTACGGCAAACCGACGCACCCGCCACACGAAGTCCGCTACCGCATCGCCGCCGAACACCTGGAAACCGTGCAGGGCCTGTGGGACTCGTGGGAAGACGATGCGCTCACGCGCGACAAAGCCAGCGGCCAGTTCTTCGACCCGTCCAAGCTGCATACGCTCAACCACAAGGGCGACTTCTTTTCGGTGCGCGGCCCGCTCAACATCAGCCGTTCGCCGCAAGGACAGCCGGTGATCTTCCAGGCCGGCGCCTCGGAAGACGGCCGCAATTTCTCGGCCCGCTATGCAGACGCCTTCTTCACCGAGAACTCGTCGTTTGAAGCGTCACAAGCTTATTATGCCGATATCAAGCGCCGTGCCGCCGCCTTTGGCCGCGCGCCGGAACGCCTGAACGTGCTGCCGGCGCTGCGCGCCATCGTCGGCCGCAACGAGGAAGAGGTAGAGCGCCTGTTCCAGGAAGCAGTAAGCCTGATCCGCGTGGACGACGCGCTGGTGGCGTTGGCCCGTTCCTTCAACGAGCATGACCTGACGCAGTACCCGCTGGACGGCCCGTTCCCGGACATCGGCCACTATGGCGCCGAAAGCAACCGCAGCTCCTCCGAGCGCATCATCCGCACCGCGCGCGAAGAAAACCTGACGCTGCGCGAGACAGCGCTGCGCTACGCCAGCCCGCGCCGCGAATTCGTCGGCACCGGCGTGCAGGTGGCGGATGCCATCCAGCGCTGGTTTGAGGCCGGCGCAGCCGATGGTTTCATTTTGTTTGAATCGCTGCCGCGCCAGCTGGACGCGTTTGTCAGCGAAGTCGTGCCGGTTCTGCAAGAGCGCGGCCTGTTCCGCCGGGAGTACGAACACCATACCTTACGTGGTAATCTGGGCCTGGACGTGCCGGAAAACCGCAACACCGCCGCACGCCGCCAGGCTGCGTAAGGAGGAAGCAAGATGAGCGAAGTATTACAATCCGATCTGCCGCCGCGACTGCGGCATTTCGTCAGTCAGCTGGAAGCCTTGATTGGCCAGGACGAAGCACAGCTTGTCGAGCAAGGCTCGGCCGCATTGCGCGAGCTGATTGCCCATGACGACTGGCTGCCGGCGCAAGCCGCCGTACCGGATCCGCAGTTTTATCGGCAGTATCTGCTGTATCGCGATCCGGCGGCGCGGTTTTCAGTAGTCAGCTTTGTCTGGGGACCGGGACAATCAACGCCGATACACGACCACACCGTATGGGGCTTGATTGGCCTGCTGCGCGGCGCCGAGATTTCGCACGACTTCCGCCGCAACGCGGACGGCACGCTGGAGCGTCATGGCGAGCCGCAACGGCTGGAAGCCGGCACCGTGGTTGCGGTGTCGCCGACGCTGGGCGATATCCATCAGGTCTACAATGCCTATGCCGACCGCGTATCGATCGGCATACACGTCTACGGCGCGGATATCGGCGAGGTCGATCGCCACGTGTTTACACTGGACGGACAGGTCAAGCCGTTCCGCTCCGGCTATACGCCGCAGATTCCGCTGCGGAGCTACGAGCAGGTGAGGGCGGAGCTGCTGGCGGGCCGAGAGATCGCGTTGCTGGACGTGCGCGAAGAGGACCCGCACGCGCAAGAGCATCCGCTCTTCGCCGCCAATTTCCCTTACGGCCGCATCGAAGTCGACGCCTACACCAAGCTGCCGCGCCGCGATGCGCCGATTGTGGTGCTGGACGATGGCGAAGGACTGGCGCTGCCATCCGCGCTGCGGCTGCGCCAACTGGGCTACACCAATGTGGCGCTGCTCGACGGCGGCATCGCCGGCTGGCGCGCCGCCGGTGGTGAACTTTTCCGTGATGTGAATGTGCCAAGCAAATCCTTCGGCGAACTGGTGGAGCACGAGCGGCACACGCCATCGCTGTCCGCGCCTGAGGTGAAAGCGCTGATCGACAATGGCGAGAACATCGTCATCCTTGATGCGCGCCGCTACGACGAATACCAGACCATGAGCATCCCAGGCAGCATCAGCGTGCCGGGCGCGGAGCTGGCCTTGCGCGCGCGCGAACTGGCGCCAGACCCGTCGACTCGGATCATCGTCAACTGCGCCGGACGCACGCGCAGCATCATCGGCACGCAGTCGTTAATTAATGCCGGCGTGCCGAATCCGGTGTCCGCGCTGCGCAACGGCACCATCGGCTGGACGCTGGCGCAGCAGCAGCTGGAACATGGCCAGTCGCGCAGCTATCCGCCGGCGTCGGAGGCCAACCGGCAGACGGCGGCGCAAGATGCGCGCGCGCTGGCCGACCGCGCCGGCGTGCCGCGACTGGGTCGCGAGCAGCTGGCAGAACTGCATGCGGACCGTGCGCGCACTAACTACTTCTTCGACGTGCGCAGTCCCGGCGAGTATGGCGACGGCAGGTTACCGTACTTCCGCAACGCGCCGGGCGGGCAGCTGGTGCAGGAAACCGAACAATTCGCGCCGGTGCGCGGCGCACGCATCGTGCTGGCCGATAGCGACGGCGTGCGCGCCAACCTCACCGCGCACTGGCTCAAGCAGATGAACAACGACGTGTATGTGGTCGATGGCTTGCAGCCGGCTGACTTCAGCGTCGCCGGCGCGTGGAAGGACGAGCTGCCGCCGCATCCAGCGGTGGAAGAAGTCAGCGTCGAGACGCTGGCCGAGTGGTTGGATACTGCGCCGCAGCAGGTGGCGGTACTGGACTTCACCTCTGGCGTGAACTACCAGAAGCGACATATTCCCGGCGCCTGGTTCGCCTTACGCTCTCAATTGGCTGCGGCGCTGGCGCAACTGCCGGACGGCGTGCAGCGCTACGTGCTTACATGCGGCAGCAGCCTGCTGGCGCGCTATGTCGCCGCCGACCTCAAGGCGCTGACAAGGCTGCCGGTGCTTGTGCTGACTGGCGGTACGGCTGCCTGGCAGGCGGCCGGGAAGCCGGTGGAAGCCTGCGCCACGCGATTGGCGTCACCGCTGATTGACCGTTATCGCCGACCCTACGAAGGCACGGACAACCGCGCGGAGGCCATGCAGGCCTACCTAGATTGGGAGTTTGGACTGGTGTCGCAGTTGGGCAAAGATGGTACACACGGCTTCAAAGTGCTTCAAAAATGAATTGTCATATTGCAAGTTAAGTTGCAATGCAGCATAATTGTCCTGTTATGTTTGGTTAACCGAACTTGGGAAAATGGCAATGACAATTACGAAGCGTTTGATACTTACTCTGTCGCTGGCGCTAGCGGCGCTGATCTTTGTCGGCGTCGCCGGCCTGACGCAACTGTCCAAGGCGCAGCAGCGACTGGATATGGTGCAGACGCGCCTGATTCCCAGCATCGCCAGCCTGAACATGGCCAAGGGTTATATGGCCGACTCGCGTCTGGCCGGCTATCGCCTGTCGGTATTCTCCAATCTGGCCGATAAAACCGCGCTGGATAAAGCCTACAACGACGCGCACACCAAGTTTGACGAGGTGATGGCCAGCTACGAAAAGGAACGGGTCTTTGACGACACCGACCGCAAGATGCTGGTCGCTGACAAGGCGGCGATGGCCGCCTACCGCCAGGCGCTGGTGCCCTTCCTTGCTGCGGCGCATGCGGGCGATATGGACGGCGTGCGCGCCACGCTGCAAGCCGGTACGCCGCTCGCCACGTCAGCAGGCGCGCTAAAAAAAGCCTTCGATGACCATCTCGCCTACAACAACAAGCTGAGTGACGATGTGCGCGCCGAGAGTGTGGCGGCATACGACTTCGCCTTCCGCCTGCTGGTGACGGTGATTGTGCTGGCGGTGATTGTGACCGGCGTGCTGGCATGGCAGCTGTACACCACCATTCGCAGCAGCCTGGCCTCGATTCGCGGCACGCTGGAAGATGTGAGCCAGTCGCTGGACCTGACCAAACAAATCCGCGTTGAGCGCATGGACGAAATCGGCCATACGGCCGTGGCGTTCAACAAGCTGCTGGAGCAGATTGCGGGCGTGATTGACACAGTGCGCGCGTCCACCAGCGCAGTTGGCGCGGCGTCGCAGCAGATTGCATCGGGCACCGGCGACCTGTCGCAGCGCACTTCGTCGCAAGCGGCGGCGCTGGAAGAAACAGCGGCCAGCATGGAGCAGCTGACGTCCACCGTCGGCCAGAATGCGGACAACGCGCGTCAGGCGAACCAGCTGGCGCGTTCGGCGTCCGAAGTGGCGACGCAGGGCGGCGCGGTGGTGGAGCAAGTGGTGGTGACCATGGGTTCCATTAATGAATCGTCGCGCAAGATCGTGGATATTATTTCGGTGATTGACGGTATCGCGTTCCAGACCAATATCCTGGCGCTGAATGCGGCGGTGGAAGCGGCCCGCGCCGGTGAGCAGGGACGTGGCTTTGCGGTCGTCGCCACTGAAGTGCGGAACCTGGCGCAGCGCTCGGCGGCGGCGGCCAAAGAGATCAAGGCGCTGATTGATGATTCGGTCGAGAAGGTTGGTTCGGGCACCAAGCTGGTGGAGCAGGCCGGATCGACGATGCACGAAGTGGTGGCCAGCATTAAGCAGGTGACCGACATCGTCGGCGAAATCAGCGCCGCCACGCAGGAGCAGAACGACGGCATCTCGCAAGTGCACCGCGCTGTGACGGAGATGGACCAGACCACCCAGCAGAATGCCGCGCTGGTCGAGCAGACCGCCGCCGCAGCAGCCACGCTGCGCGATCAGGCGGACAAGCTGGAAGAGGTGGTGAGTGCGTTCCGCATCAACAGTACATATGCGCCACCGGCCGCGCGGACTGTCGCCACGGTGACATCGCTGCCGAAAGCCCCTCGCGCCAAGCCAGCGCCCAAGCCGGCACCGCAAAGATTGAAAGCTGCCGCTGCGTCGAGCAACGAGTGGGAAGAATTCTAAGCAGACGCTTTTCGGAGTGAATGCGTGAATACAGGGCCAAGTTTTTCTTGGCCCTTTTGTTTTGCCAAATCGATAATCTCCTGATAAAGTCGATACACTCCCCAATCAAGTGAAATATGCGTGATCATCATGAACGAATTCAGGTTCAATATTTTCGGTGCGCTCATCGCAGTGACGGCCGCTGAAGGGGCCTGGCAAGCTTTTTACCTGGGCGTCGACGGCAAGCGCCGGCCGGCAGATTTCGTCGTGCCAGGGGATGTTGTCGAGAGTGAGTTGTGTGAATATTTGGCGGACTTGTATCACGAGAATGCGACGCCTCGCAACGCCAAGGCGGTACAGTTAACACAAGGCCTGCTTTCGGCCAATGAGGGATATTGAAAGGAGTCTCAGGTCGCATGCAAACGTCGAACGGTAAGGTGGCTCACTTCGTCGCCGGTGGGGTGGTTGTGGGCGGGCTTCCGCTGCTGGCGTTCATCTTCCTATTTTTTCAAATGGCGAGAGCACTAAACGCCGGGCATCCATACAGTGGCGATGCGATCGGCTTGGCGATCATGTCAGTATTTTCGTTCGGACTTGCCTTACTGAGTTTGTTGATCGGCGTTGCATATTTTGGATATCAGCGGAAGCGACACCAATTGCGGCCCAAACTCGGGCACCTGATAGCACTGGCCTGGGTTGCGACTGAATTGTTTTTCCCTATTTTTTACTTCGCATTTTTCTGAGACTGATAAGGAGATAGTATTGCCGTGCGCATCATCTTCTCAATAGTGTTGGCGCTTAGCGGCCAAGCACGGATGCGGCTTTTGAGGACGCGATTTTTCTCTGCGCGCTACAATTAAGATCCAGCGCGCCGTGGTGCGCGCCAATTTGGAGGATTGCGATGAATTTCAAGCGTCTTGGAAAGTCCGGCCTGCGTGTGCCGGAACTGAGTTTTGGCACCGCGACATTCGGTGGTGGGAATGACTTCTTCAAAGCCTGGGGCAGTACTGACGCCGGCGGCGCTTCGCGCCTGATCGACGTCTGTCTGGAACACGGCGTCTCCCTGTTCGACACCGCCGACGTCTACTCGGACGGCCTGGCCGAACAAATCCTCGGCGAGGCGATCAAGGGCAAGCGCAATCGTTTGCTGATCTCCACCAAGGTCACGTTCCCTACCGGCGATGGCGCCAACGATTACGGCTCGTCGCGTCAGCATATCATCGACGCTGTCGATCAATCGCTGAAGCGCCTGCAGGTCGATCACATCGACCTGCTGCAACTGCACGGCCAGGACTACAACACGCCGGTGGAAGAGACGCTGTCTACCCTGGACCAACTGGTCCGCGATGGCAAGGTGCGCTACACCGGCGCCTCCAACTTCTCCGGCTGGCACCTGATGAAATCCCTGGCGACCTCGGACCGCTACGGCTATCCGCGCCATGTGGCGCACCAGATCTACTATTCGCTGCTGAACCGCGACTACGAATGGGAACTGGCACCATTGGCGGAAGACCAGGGCGTGGGTGCAGTGGTCTGGAGTCCGCTGGGCTGGGGCAAGTTGACTGGCAAGATCCGTCGCGGCCAGCCTGCCAAGCCAGGCACGCGAGCGCATGACATCGCAGGCACCGGTCCGCACTTTGAAGAAGAGCGCCTGTTCCGCATCATCGATGCGCTGGATGTGGTGGCCGAGCAGACCGGTAAATCCATCCCGCAAATTGCGCTGAACTGGCTGCTGGGGAAGAAAACCGTAGCCAACGTCATCATCGGCGCGCGCGACGAGAAGCAGCTGATCGAAAACATCGGCGCCACCGGCTGGTCGCTGACGCAGGAGCAGAAGGCACTTCTGGAACAAGCCAGCGATGTGCCACCGGCTTATCCGGTATGGCACCAGCGCAGCTTCACCATGCTGAACGAGCGAGGCGCCTAGAAGTTCTTGATCAGCGTCGCCCGCACGGAGCGCGATTCGATGGGGTGGAAGTGGATGTCGGACACCGGCGCCGCTTCGCCCTTTAGCTGCGACGCATAGTAGTAGTCGATGGCCGAGTCGTGGCGGTTGGTGATGTTGAACGCTTCCAGCTCCAGCCGCAGGTCCTTGCGGATTTTCCAGCCCAGGCGGCCGTTCAGCGTCATGCTGGAACTGGAGCGCACGCTGTTATCCTCGATCAGTGGACGCGGGCCGAAGTAGCGCAGCTTCAGCGATGCCGAATACGGTCCGCCATCGTCCACGGTAACGGCCAGTTGCCCGGTGCCTTCAATCGCGCCGGCGATGTAGCTGCCTTGTTCCACGTAGCCGCGCGAACGCGCGCGCGCATACGCCAGGTCCAGGTCCACCGACAGCCATTTCAGCGGCTTGTAGTAGTTGGAGAATTCAACGCCATAACGGCGGCTTGGCGGACCGGCTTCGGTGGTGCCGGCGTCGCCGGCGTAAGTCAGCTCCGAATCGAAGTCCAGACGGTACACCGACAGCGAGGTTTGCAAGCCAGGCAGCCAAGATGTGCGCGCGCCAATCTCCATGCCGCGCGAGCGCACCAGCGGCTGCACCTTGTCCGCCGCCAGGCCGGTCTTGGGATCGATGGTGATGGTGGACCCGCGCGCGTCGTTGCTATGGAAGCCGCTGCCGAAATTGGCGTACACCTCGGCGGTCTGCCACGGGCCGTAGATCAGGCTCAGACTCGGGCTGACCAAGTGGTCATTGGCCTTACCGGAGTTGGCGGCCAGGTCGCTCTGCACGTCGAAGCGATAGCTGTCCAGCCGCGCGCCGGCCACGGTGCGGAAGGCTGCATTCCAGCGCGTGTTGTTCTCGACGAACAGGGCGGCGCTGGATTCGACGATGTGGTCCTGCCGCGTCACCGACAGCGTGCGGCGCGCCTGCGTGTTGTACAAGCCGTTGAAGATATTGTCGTTCTGGAGCTGCACGCCGACGGTGGTTTCGGTGTTGCCGGTGTCGGTGTGCTGGTGCCAGCTGTGCGACGCATTCACGCCGCTGGTTACGCGCTTGTCCGGCTGCGCAAACTGGTCACCGTGCACCGGATCGTCCATGAAGTAGGTGAAGTTGGACCACAGGTCCAGCTGATTGGCGATGATGTAGGCGTTGACCTTGGACGCGCTATCGTCTGTGGTGCGGCGCCAGGCGCCGGACAGGCTATAACGGTGGGCCTTGCCGCCGTCCGTATTGTCGATGGCGTCGTTGCGGCCGATCTGGCCGTCCTGCACGGCGCGCAGCGGAATCTGGTCGGTGGAATTCCAGTCTGCCTTGTAGGCCATCAGCGCGACATTGAAGCCGTTGTTGGCGTAGCCCTCGCTGTAACGCAGCACGGCGTTCAGCTTCTGGTAATCGTCCGGTCGGGTGAACGGGCCGTCGTTGTGCATCGCTTCGATGGCGTACAGCAGGCTGCCGCGCTGGGTGTCCACCGAATCGGCGACCAGCACGCGGCCGTAGCCGTTCTGGCCTGCCGATACGCTGGCCACGCCGTGCAGCAGGCGATTGGCGTACACCACGGACGCGGTGCCGGCCGACGCAAAGTCGCCTTCCTCGGCGGAGTAGGGGCCTTTCTTGTAATCGAGGCGCACTGCCAGTTCGGGAATCAGGAAGTTAAGGTCGGTCCAGCCCTGGCCATGCGCGTGGCTGCGCTGGTTGACCGGCATGCCGTCGACGGTGGTGCGCAAGTCGGTGCCGTGATCGAGGTTGAAGCCGCGCAGGTAAAACTGATTAGCCTTGCCTTCGCCGCTATGCTGGCTGACCACCAGTCCCGGCACCGCCTCCAGCACTTCGCCGGGACGGTAGACGGTGCGTGCCGCCAGTTCGTCCTGCGTAATGGTGCCGGCGCTGGCTGCATCGGCCACGCCCAACTGGTTGGTGCGCGAGCCATCGACAAAGACCCGTTGCAGGATCTGGTCGTCGGCCTGGGCGGAACCCAGGGCCAACAGCAAAGTATATTTAAGGGGCGATTTGATCGATGCTGTCTTGATCGAAGAAGAGTGTTTTGACGGTGCCATCGGTTTCCACATTAACGGTGTTTCTTTGCGACGGCAGGAAGTCTATCAGCAAAGCGTTGTGGATGCGGCTACCTTTTGTCAGTTTTACGCCTTTGAGTTCCTGGTAAATCATGATGCTGTCGGCATCGACCTTGGCGCCGACCCATTGCAGCGACAGGCTTTTGCCATCCTGGTCGGTGACGGTGAATTGTTTTTCCACGTAGCGGCGCAGCGGTGCTTCGCTGTCCGGTCGGCCCAGATCGAACTGGCGGCCGTAGAGATTCGTCAGCAGCGCGGCGAGATCGTGCCCCGTATAGGTGTGCACGATCTCGGTGCTGCCGGTGCGCTGGTTGTAGCTGATATCCGCTATGCCCATGTGGAAGTTATGGGCAGATGCGGCCATGCTGGCTGCGGCCAGCATGGTTGCTACCACCGCGCGCAGGCGGCGTGCGATCACTTCTTCTCGTCCTTTTTCAGTGGCGTGTTGAAGTCGCGCATCAGGTTATTGCGGTCACGCTCGGTCTTGAACAGCTCCAGGCGCGATTGCGAGACTTTACGTGGCCACGAATTGTTGGACGTATCGATGTCGGCGGTTTCCCAGTACGGGTCCTGGGTCAGGCCTACCATCGGTTCATCGGTCACAATCAGCTTGGTGATCTTCTTCGGCGAGTAGCGCCATACTTCGGCCGGCACGCGCTCGATGTACTTCTTGCCGCTCTTCAGTTCAACTTCCAGAATCAACGGCATCACCATGCCGCCCAAGTTGGAGAAGTCCACCAGGTACAGGTGCTTGCCCTGATCCAGCAGCTTCTTCTCCCACGGTTCCAGCTTCTCGATCGCTTCGGCGTAGCTGTTGCGGTCCTTGTTGGTGACGGTGAATTCGTCGTGCTCGTTGTAGAAGTCCTTCAGTTCCGGATGGTCCGCCAAGCGCTTAGGCAGGGCCTTGTTGCGCTGTTCCGAAACGGAGATAGGCTGCGCGTCCTTCTGCGCTTTTTTCCAGGCCTTTTCGGTTTCCGGATTTTTCGTGCCTACGCCGTACTCGGTGATGCCGTCGATGCTGATATCCACCGGATCGGTGGTGTAGAACCAGCCGTGCCAGAACCAGTCGAGGTCCGTGCCTGATGCGTCTTCCATGGTGCGGAAGAAGTCTGCCGGGGTAGGGCGCTTGAACTTCCAGCGCTGTGCGTATTCGCGGAAGGCATAGTCGAACAGTTCGCGGCCCAGGATGGTCTCGCGCAGGATGTTCAGGCCAGTGGCCGGTTTGGCGTAGGCGTTGTTGCCCAGCGCAGCGATCGACTCCGAGTTGGTCATGATCGGCACCTGGTTGCGGCTCTTCATGTAGTCGACGATGTTGCGCGGCTCGCCGCGGCGCGATGGGTAGTTGTCTTCCCATTCCTGCTCGGCCAGGTATTGCACGAAGGTGTTCAGGCCTTCATCCATCCAGGTCCATTGACGCTCGTCCGAGTTGACGATCATCGGGAAGTAGTTGTGGCCCACTTCGTGGATGATCACGCCGATCAGACCATACTTGGTCTGCTGCGACCAGGTCAGCTGGCCGGTTTTCTTGTCCTTGGTCGGGCGCGGGCCGTTGAAGGAGATCATCGGGTATTCCATGCCGCCCACCGGACCGTTGACCGAAATCGCGGTCGGATACGGGAAGTCGAAGCTGTACTTGTTGTACTTGTCGATGGTGTGGATGATGGCCTGGGTGCTGTACTTGCCCCACAGCGGATTGCCTTCCTTCGGATAGTAGGACATCGCCATCACGTCGGTGGTGTCCTTCTTGTAGCCTTGCGCATCCCAGATGAATTTGCGGCTGGAGGCCCAGGCGAAATCGCGCACGTTGCTGGCCTTGAAGTGCCAGGTCTTGCTGGCGGTGCTGTGCGACTTCTCGGCGGCGGTGGCTTCTTCCTGCGTCACGATGACCACCGGTGCGGTCGCGGTGCGGGCCTTGGCCAGGCGGTCACGCTGGGTTGCGGTCAGCACGTCGTTCGGGTTTTGCAGTTCGCCGGTGGAAGCTACCACGTGATCGGCCGGAACGGTCAGTTGAACGTCGTAGTCGCCGAATTCCAGCGTGAATTCGCCGGTGCCCAGGAACTGCTTGTGCTGCCAACCGTAGACGTCGTAGTAGGCGGCCATGCGCGGGAACCACTGGGCGATCTCGAACAGGTCGTTCTTGTCTTCGTCAAAGTGCTCGTAGCCGGAACGGCCGCCCAGCACTTGCTGTTCGTTGATGTTGTAGGACCAGTCGATATTGAACACGAACTGCTCGCCGGACTTCAAAGGCTTAGGCAGGTCGATGCGCATCATGGTGCGGTTGATGACGTACTTCAGCGGCTGGCCGCCAGCAGCCACGGTCTTGATCTTGAAACCGCCGTCGAATTCACGGCCGGCCAGGATGCCGCGCATGCCTTCGAACTTGTAGCCGTCTTCCGGATTGGCCGGCTTGGCCCACGCTTCGCGCGATGGCTGCGTCAGCATCATGCGGGCGTCGGAATCCTTCTTGTAGATGTTCTGGTCCAGCTGCACCCATAGATAGCTCAGCG
The DNA here is from genome assembly GCF_012849375.1 of Duganella dendranthematis. NCBI lineage: Bacteria > Pseudomonadati > Pseudomonadota > Betaproteobacteria > Burkholderiales > Oxalobacteraceae > Duganella > Duganella dendranthematis. The sequence continues at coordinate 6,413,476 of NZ_CP051684.1, read as the reverse complement.
TGTCCGGCGAGTTATTGTGATAGGTGATTTGTTCGCTACCGGTGAGGGCGCGCTTGGCTTCGTCCAGCGAGGCGCTGATGGTGTAATCAGCGCGCTGCTGCCAGTAGGCATGGCCTGGTGCGCCGGATGCGGTGCGGTAGGCGTTTGGAGTCGGCAGGATTTCTTCGAGTTGACGGAATTTGTCGTCGAAAGGTTCCGCCGCGTAGGCGGAAACTGTCAGGCACAGGGCCAGGAAGCCAAGTTTCTTCTGCATTGGTTATGTTTCCTCAAGATAAGAGGATAAATTGTATAGCAGGTTTGCAATCGATTACCTGCTGATACAATAAAATACAAACCGTTGTTACCGTTTTGCCTGCGACTCTTGAAATTGATAGTGCGCGTCGTCGCTGGCTGTGATAGTTTTTGAGACGACATCCAGTTGCATTAAGCGGGAGCCCATGCCAGCGCTGGCTTGCGGCCATTCCGGCAGGCCTGCGCCGTTGGGATTTCCGGTCTTGATGAAATTGGCGAAGTAGCTCTGCATCTGTGCGGACAGCGCATAATCTTCTGCGCTCCATGCATATACTTTATTACCTGGCAGGTTACCCAGCGCGTATTCGATTTCTACCGAGTGGCCGGCGCCTTCCTGGCCTGGACGCGGATGCGTGTAGTAATAGCGGTAGGTCGGCTTGCCGCTGGTGCGCGCATGGCTGTCTATCCATTTCCAGGTGCCGTAGGCGATGAAGCGGTCGCTGGCCAGTGCCGTCGCCGCCTGTTTGACATCGCCGCTGTAGGCTTGCTGCGCGGCTGCGGCCTGGTCGCCGTACAGTTTTTCCAATGCGGCGGCGAAGTTTTCGCTGGTCGGTTCGGCCTCGCCGAGGATTTGCTTGTAGTGGCCTTCGTAGGAATTCCAGCCTGCCAGCAGCGGCACCTTGGCTTGTTCGCCCGCCGCGTACATGACCACCGGCGAGCGCGGAATCACGTAGCCGTCCTGCACCGCCGAGAACCATTTTCCAGGTTTGTTGGTCTCTTCCAGCAGCTGCTCGGCGGGCAGCGCGCGCAGTTCGGCCAGCGTTGGCTTGCCGATGCTTTGTGCGAAGCCTAAGCCGCCTTGCTCGCCGGCCGCCAGCGGCGCGGGCGCCATCAGGCCAAGCAGCGAGCCGCTTTCGCCAATCGCGCCGGCGAACAGGCCTCTGGACTGGGGATTGATCATCTGCGCGCTGACCGAGAAAGAGCCGGCCGATTCGCCGGCGATGGTCACGCGCTTTGGATCGCCGCCGAAGGCCGCGATATTCTTCTTCACCCACAGCAGCGCTGCCGCCTGGTCCATCAGGCCGTAATTGCCGGACGCATGATGCGGCGACTCCTTGCTCAGCTCCGGATGCGCCAGAAAGCCGAACACATTGAGTCGGTAGTTGATGGTCAGCGTGACGACGCCCTTGGTCGCCATGCTTTCGCCGTCGTAGCGCGGCTCGGAGCCGTCACCGGCCGCAAAGCCGCCACCGTAGAAGTAGACCAGCACCGGCAGCTTTTCCTTCGGCGACTTGGCCGGCGTCCAGACATTCAGGAACAGACAGTCTTCGCTGACGCCGTCGGAGCGGAACACCATGTCGCTAAACAGCGGCAGCTGCATGCAGCGCGCGCCGAAGTGATCGGCCTTGCGCGTGCCTTTCCATTTGGCCGCCGGCTGCGGCGCCTTCCATCGCAGCTTGCCCACTGGCGCCGCCGCATAGGGAATGCCCTTGTATGCGGTGACGCCGGATGCTTCCGCCACGCCTTCCACCGCGCCGGTGGCGGTGGTGGCTTTCGGCGCCGCATGGGCGGAGAGTGCAAACACTGTGGAAGACAGAAGCAGCAGGCCAGCTTTTTTCATGGGCGTCAGTGATGTAAGGTGATTATTTAGCTTTGCCGGCGATTTTGGCCGATGGCCTCAGGCGCGGCGCGGCGTCGGACTGGCGGCGAACCAGCGTGTGTTTGGTGACGACGTGTTCCGGCGCCTCCGGCGTGCCGTTGCGCTGGGCGCGGATCAGGCGCACCAGCGACTGCACCGCTTCTTCCGCCATGGCGGTAATCGGCTGGCGCACGGTGGTCAGCTCCGGCCAGATGGTGGTGGCCAGCGCGGTATCATCGAAGCCGGCCACTGTCAGGTCGCCCGGCACGTCCAGGCCCAGGCGGTGGGCGATGGCCACGACGGCAGCGGCCATATCGTCATTACTGGCGAAGACGGCGGTCGGGCGTTGCGCGAGTCCCAGCAGCGACTCCGCCGCATCCAGGCCGGAACGGTAGGTGAACTGGCCTTGCACGATCAGTTCTGGCGCGCTTTGCACGTGCTTCTCGGCGATGGCGGCCCTGAAGCCGGCCAGGCGGCGCGCACTGGCGCTCTGGTTCGGATGGCCGATAACGAAGCCGATGCGCTGGTGACCCAGCGCGATCAGGTGGCAGGTCATCGCATACGCAGCCTGGTAGTCATCGATACTGACGCCGCCGACGCGCGGGTCGGGCTGGCCGCAGGCGACGGTAATCGCCGGCGTGCCGGAAGTGGCAATCAGGTCGATCAGGTTATGCACGTCGCACAGCGGCGGCGGCAGGATGATGCCGTCGACGCCATTGGCGATCAGCCGGCGCGCCTGTTCGACGCCGTGTTCATCGGCCTCGCATTTTTCTACCACCAGCTGCACGTTATTCGGGCTGGCCTGGTTCAGCAGGCCAACCAGGAATTCGCTCAGATAGCCGGCGGACGGATTCGAATACAGGAAGCCGACGCGGATCGGGCGCGAGCCGGCCAGGCGGCGCGCCGCCTGATTGGGGACGTAGTTAAGGGCAGCAACGGCAGCATCGACGCGGTTGCGGGTTTTCTCGCGGACGTTGGTATCGCCGTTCATCACGCGCGACACCGTCATCGGGGATACGCCTGCCAGTTCGGCCACATCGGCCATGGTCGGCGCTTGCGAGCGGCTCTGCACGGCCGGTACCGGCGCCGGTTTCACCTTGGATTTCGTCATCTGTCCTCAATAAATATAAAGCTAAGTTAAGCCCCGGACTTTACCACAAGCGGGGCTTATCCACGACCCGGCGCATAGGGGTAGCTTAGCGATTTGTAGTAATCCAGCGGGTGCGCTGGGGCTTGTACGCCGGGCGGCAGCGCCAGGCCGGACACCGACTGAAAGTAGGCGATGCAGGCGTCGCGCCACAGGATGGCGTTGTTGACCTGGCGCGTCAGGCGCTGTTCCTCTTCCGCGTAGCGGCGTGCGTCGATCAGTGGTTTCAGCGCCACCCAGCGCGCGCGCAGCGAGCGTGCATCGGTCAGGCCCTGGTCATAGCGCGTCAGCAATTCGGCCCACAGCGTGCGGCCGGAAGGCATGGCGTAGTCCCATGGCAGGTGATGGAACCACAGCAGGTACTGCTCCGGCGTGGTTTTGGGATCGGCGTACTGGCGGGCGATCTCCGGCGCATATTGTTCCAACGCGTTGCTGCCCTTGGCGGTGCGGTCGAAGCCGATGCCGTCGCGACTGGCGCGATGATAGTAGACCGGATTCCAGTCCGGACGCTCCAGGTTATCGACCCATGGCGCGGGACCGAAGTGGTGGCCGGTGCCCATGATGTGGTGCAGGCCGAGTGGCGTCATGTAGTTCACCACCGTTTCGCGCGACAGCATCATCATGTCGACGATGGGCGGGACCACGCGTTTGTCCGGGCCGAAGGTGAGAGCGGCCCATTCGGCGGCGACCTCGCGCGCCTTGGCTTGCGGGTTCCAGGCCATGCGGCCGAAGGCGTACCAGTTGGACTGGTCGAACTGCGAACCAGCCCAATTGCGATCGCTGCCGATGTTGGCCACGCCGGCCATGCCGCTCAAGGTGTTGGCGACTTTGCCGGCAGCGGTCTTGGTGTCGCTTTCCAGCGTCTCTTCAAACATCGTGCCCAGATAGGCCATGTCGGTTGAATAGCCCAGGTACTCCTTGGTGATCTGGAATTCCATCATCAGCGGCGTTTTCGGCATGGCGCCAAACAGTGGGTGGAACGGCTCGCGCGGCTGGAAGTCGATGGCGCCGTTTTTCACCTGTACCAGCACGTTGGCCGCAAAGGCGCCATCCAGCGGCTTGAATTCTTCGTAGGCCTGGCGCGCGCGGTCGTCGGCCAGGTGCGCGCCTTTCGGTGCGTAGACAAACGCGCGCCACATGACGATGCCCTTGTGTGGCGCCAAGGCGGCGGCCAGCATATTGGCGCCGTCGGCGTGGGTGCGGTGATAGTCCTGCGGGCCAGGCTGGCCTTCGGAGTTGGCCTTGACCAGGAAGCCGCCGAAGTCGGGAATGGTCTTGTAGATTTCATCGGCCTTGCGCTGCCACCATGCTCGCACTTCGGGCGACAGCGGATCGGCGGTGCTGGTCTCTTTCAATTCCAGCGGCGTCGAGAAGCGGGCCGACAGGTAGACCTTGATGCCGTAAGGGCGCAGCACGTCGGCGACGGCGGCGGCTTTGGCGATGAACGGCGCGGTCAGCACTTCCGGCTTGGAGTTGACGTTGTTGAGCACCGTGCCGTTGATGCCCAGTGAGGCGTTGGCGCGGGCGTAGTCGGTATAGCGCTGGTCCTTGATATCGGGCAGCGCCCACCAGTCCCAGATCGATTGGCCGGAGTAGCCGCGTTCCACGGTACGGTCCAGATTATCCCAGTGATTCAGCAGGCGCAGTGACAGCTTGGGTGCGGACGACGCTTCCAGTTTCGCGCCGGTGCCTGCGTCGCGCAGCCACGCGTAGGCGCCGTACAGCAGGCCGATGTCAGTGTTGGCGGCGATCAGTGTGACGCTGTGACCTTGCACGCGGGTCTGGCGCAGCAGGTAGCCTTCGTTGCCCAGCGTGGCCAGTTCGGCGCGCAACGGCGATGCGGCGGTGGTCAGTTCCGGCAGGCGCGCGGGCGTGGCCAGCAGCAGAGCGCCATCGGTGATGCGCGATGCTGGCGCCGGTGCTCTACCGAGCATGCCGGCCAGCCCGCGTTGCAGTTCCGCGACGACGGCTTGCGTGGTCGGCGACGAGGCACCTGGCAGCACGATGCTGCGGGCTTGCGATTGCACGTTGGCCTGCGCGGTGCGGTCCAGTGGGCGGTAGCGCAGCCACAGGTCGTAGCCGTCTTCGTCGGCAACTGCCGCTGTCGCGCAGAGCGTCAGCAGCAGCGCTGCCAGCGCGGCCGGAAAGTTAATTCGCATCTTGTCTCCGTTTTTATGATAGCGTAACCATTTCATTATGCCACGATGTTAGCAAACAATTCCAACGAGGAGTGAGACAAAAATGAAGATATCCCGACGCGCGATTCTGGCGATGATGGCGGCTGGCGGTTTGCTGCCTTTGCATGCGGCAGAAATGCCGGAACCCTTGAAAGTGCTGGGCAAACGCAAAGGCCTCAATGTCGGCAATGCGCTCAGCCGCCACCATTTGCACAATCCCGGCTACACGGCCTTGATGGCCCGCGAGTGCAATATGCTGGTGGCCGAGAATGAAGGCAAGTGGCAGGCTTTGGAGCCGCGTCAGGGCGCCTATGAGTTTGGGCCGGCGGACGAGTTGTATGCGTGGGCACGCTCACAGGGCATGCTGGTGCGCGGGCATAACCTGATCTGGCAGGATGCGAAGTGGCTGCCGAAGTGGGTGAATGCCTATGACTTCGGCACGCAGCCTGCGCAGGCCGCGGAAGCGCTGCTGCGCAAGCATATTGTGGCAGTGTGCGATCATTTTGGTGATGCGATTCATAGCTATGACGTGGTCAATGAGGCGGTGGACCCGAAGACCGGCGGCTTGCGCGTGAATGTTTTCACGGAGCGTCTGGGCGCGGTGGAGCAGATGGATCTGGCGTTCCGCGTGGCGCATGAGCGGGCGCCGAAGGCGCAGCTGGTTTATAACGATTACATGCGGCCTGATACGGGCAGCACCAAGCATCGGGCGGGCGTATTGAAGCTGCTGCATGACCTGAAATCGCGCGGCACCCCGGTGCATGCGCTGGGTTTGCAGAGTCATATCGGCTCGTGGGATGAGATGGGGACGGGCGACCAGCAGCGCGAATGGCGCCGCTTCCTCGATGAGGTGACCGGCATGGGGCTGGACCTGCTGGTGACCGAGTTTGACGTCAATGACCGCAAGCTGCCTGGCGATGTGGCCAAACGGGATGCTGGCGTGGCGGCGCTGGCCAAGGATTATTTGGATGTGACGTTCAGCTATCGCCAGTGCAAGGACTTCCTGATGTGGGGCATGGCGGATAATTTTAACTGGCTGCAGACCTGGGACGAGGCGCCGCGCACCGATGGACTGAAGATGCGGCCGACGCCTTTCGACGATCAGTTGCGCGCCAAGCCGCTGCGCGATGCGATCGCCGCGGCCATCAACGCGATGCCGCCGCGTTAAGGTCGGAACGCATCTGATGTAAACTGCCGAATATATACAGCTCTCGTGTGCCGGCAGCGGCCACGAGCCATTTGGCAGCATGATCGCGAGGAGCGTCTCATGGCAAACATTCGGATGTTCAGACGGGTTGGTTATGCGTTGATCGCGTGGATAGGCTTCAGCGTCGGCACGCCTGCGCTGGCGCAGGCCACGTCCCGTCAATGTGAGGACGGCGGCGGCAAGGATGATCTGCCGGGGCCTGCGTGTCTTCTTTCCCACCAAAGCCTGGGCAAGCTTGGCGTCGACTCCGTGTACTGGAACCTGGACAAGTATCCCAGCGTGGAAGCCGCCCAACAGGACCTGGTCGGTAGCGGTTCGGTTGTACGGGCGTTTGGCGGCATCTGGCTGTTTACCGTCGGGCGGTCCGCGCCACCTCCGCGCAATGGAGAGCGCGTTGCACAAGTAGGTCCTATTCCGGTCGATAAAAATACGCTGTACGACGCGGAGTTCTTAAAGTCTACTTTCAGCCCCGGCATGACTGCACCGCTCCACGTGCATTCGGGGCCGGAAGCGTTTTACGCAGTCAGCGGCGACTCCTGCCTCGAAACACCGGATGGCGTGCAGGTGGCCCGTGGACCAGGTAATACCATGGTGGTACGCGCCGGCCCGCCCATGCTGTTGATGACGCCGGGACCCGAGCCACGCAAAGGCTTTGCGCTGATCCTGCACGACCCATCCCTCGCGCCGACCACGTTGGTCCATCACTGGACGCCAAAGGGACTGTGCAAGGTGGATGTGCGTTAGATGTAGCTCGCAGCCAGATGGCGAATGTCCCGCCACATTCGCCACGCGTGCCGCTTACTGGCGCGGACTCTCCGGCGGGCCGAGGTAGCTCGGGTGCAGGCCGCCGGCATTGACGACCAGTTTTTGTAGCACCAGTCCTGCATCCACCACCCAGAACTTGAGCGTGTGCTTGCCTGGTTTGTCAATCTGGTGCTGCGAGGTCAGCACCGTTGCACCATCCGAGACAGTGCGCTCCCACGCTTTTTCGCTGCTGTCTGCGTGGATGTTGATGATTTGTGGCGCTTCGTCATCAATCGAAATCGCGTAACGCAGACCAGCACCCGGCTTGAATTTCTGCGTCGGCGCCAGCGTCGCCTGCACCGCCACTTTCCCGGCGCTGAATAGCTGCATCTCATATTCCAGCCGCATGCGCGGCTTCTCATCCGCCGGCGCATCCACCGGCAGCGCCGTCATGCCGGACAACGTGCGGCCATGATCCGGAATCCGCTGCCACGCGCGTTGGTCGGCCACCACCGCCCGCGTATAGTGCTCCGCTTCCATCGACACCACGCCACCCACTTCGATAAAGCCTTTCAACGCCGCCGCGCCAGCCGGCTTGCGCAGCGGGACCGCGACCGTTGTCTTGCCGCCGGCGCCCGAGATGGTCAGCGTTGCGCTGCGCACGCCATCCGGCACCTCCGCCCAGCGCACATCCACCATTACACGCTGCTGGCGCGCCACCTTGCCCGCCGGCTTATCCAGCGTAATCCATGGTTCGCTGGCGGATACCTTGTAGTCAAACACCTGCTGCCCGCGATTGAAGATATCGACAAACCGTGCCTTCTTCTCAAATACGTCCAGCGCGGGCAGGGCCAATGTCTCGCCGCCCGGTCCAGGCCAGACCTGCGCGTTGCCTTCCACCGCCACGCCCATATCCGCTTCCTTCGGCACCTGCATCTCGGTCACCGGCGGCATCACGTTGCGCGGCGGCTGGTTCCAGTACGTGTAGCCCAGGTGCGTCTGCGACATCATATGGTTCCACTTGCCACCGCTGATATCCTCGTGATAACGCCGCACCAGCTCCGCATCTTGCGCAAACAAGGCGCGCGCCCGCGTTGCCAGGTCATTGGTCGACGCGCGGCCCTGCAATCCGTAAAGCTGATTCAGGCCCGCCGTCACATATAACTCATTCAACACCGCGCTGGCCTTCACCGGATACAGCACCAGCTGATAGAACGCATCGCGCTGGTTGGCCGGCAGCGCGGCGGAAATCTTTTCCGCCCGCGCCGCAATGGCGTTGTAGTCCGCGACGATGCTTGCGGCTTCGTTATAGTTCACAAGGCTGTAAGTGTTCGGCTCCAGCTGCTCCGGCTTGCGGCGGCCGTTGTACTTGGTGTACTTGGCCACGATGTCGGCGATATCGTCCGCATATTGTGGCCCGAATTCACGCGTCGCCCACAGCTTCAGGTAGTCAGGCAGACGCTCGGCAGGCCAGGCTTCCGGATTCCACGCATAGGTCAGGAAGAACTCAATCGGTACTTCCATCGGCTTGAGGTCGCCCACATTGACGATCCACAGTTTGTTCGCCTGATACTGCCACGCCAGATGCATCTGTTCCCACACCTTCGGCAGCGGCGTGACGTTGAGCCACTTGTACGAACGTGGACCGCCGACATAGTCGAAGTGATAGTAGATGCCGGCGCCGCCGGCGCGCTTGCGCTCCTCGGCGGTTGGCAGGCGGCGGATGTTGCCCCAGTTGTCGTCGCACCATAAGAGCATGACGTCATCCGGCACACGCATGCCTTTCTCGTAATACTCCTGCACCTCCTTGTACAGCGCCCATACCTGCGGCACCTTGGTCACGTCCGGATTGATCTCCCTGGCGATAATGCTGCGCTGATCGCTGACGATATGCTCCAGCAGCGACACATTGGCGCCTTCCGACATCGGCTCGTCGCCGTCGCCGCGCATGCCCAGCGTGATCAGCTTCTCCTGGCCTTGCGACGCGCGCAGTCCCTGGGTCCAGAAATCGCGAAGGGTATTGGCGCTGCGGTTGTAGTCCCACGGCTTGCTGCCGCCGTAACGGCGCCATTCGTCATGCGCGCGCATCATCGGCTCGTGGTGCGAGGTGCCGATGACAACACCGTAGTCGTCGGCCACCTTGCCGTTTAATTTGTCGTCATCGTAGAACGCCTTGCCCCACATGGCCGGCCACAGGTAATTACCGCGCATGCGCAGGATCAGCTCATAGACTTTCTCGTAAAACTGGTGATTGAAGCCGCCGTAGCGCTGCTTGACCCAGTCGGTCAGCGCCGGTGCTTCGTCATTGAGGAAGATGCCGCGATACTGCACCACCGGCGCATCGCTGACCGCAGCGGGCGCCGAGGCATAAAGGCTTGCATGTTTCGGCGCCGGCACATCGGCCCACCAGTTCCACGGCGAGACGCCAATCTGCTCCGACATCTCGTAGATGCCGTAGATGGTGCCGCGCTTGTCGCTGCCCGCAATCACCAGCGCGCGTTCCACGCCGGGCAGCGGCGTGATGATGGTCTGTACCTGCCAGCCTTCCCATTTGCCCTTGATGGCTGACACATCGAGCTTGCCGGCGGCAACCAGCTGGTCGATCAACGCGCTCTTGCCGATGGTGCCGATGATGATCACATCCGCGCCCGCCGGCTTGCCGTCCTTGATCAGCGCCGGCTTCGCCGCGCTGACGCGGGCGATATCAGACTGCAGATCGCCCGCCGCGCGCAGCACGCCGACATGATCGGACGAATCGACATACAGCCGCGCAGCCTGGCCGTTGCGGGCCACCGTCACCGCATCGGCGGGTGGTTGATCGAACCAGGCCAGTTTTTTCTGGCCCAGCGCCTGCGCGGGCAGGGCGTGACAGAGCAGGGCCAGCAACATGGCCCCGGCGGCAATAACGGGTTGTCTCATATCGTTTTATTTTTCCAGCGGTGTGTAATCGAACCAGGCAAAATCTGCTGCCGGCATGGTTTGCTTCCCCGCGCCTTCGGCGTACATGCCGATAAAGACGCCAGTAAAACCGCCCGCCGATTCTGATGACAGCGGTGCGGTGGGAACAGTGCCGATCAATTTGAGCGGGCCGTCGCCGCTGCCAAAACTGAACGTGTATTGGTTGGCCGACGACTCCACTTGCAGCTGTACAGGCCCTGGCGGCAGTGGCGCCGCCGCCTTGAGCGTGGTGACGCCGCCGGTGCGCGCCACCAGTTCCACGCGGCGTTCCGGGGTGCCGGTCACGCGCAGTTCGTAGTAGTTCTTTTCATTCTGGCGCAGCACCAGGCCCGCCGCCTGCGCAGCGTCGCCTGGCTGGAATTCCAGCTGCGTGGCGGCGCGCATGCGCATGTGTTCCTGGCGCCGCGCGACAAACGCCGGCTGGGCGATGTCGTTCATGGTGACACTGCTGCCTTTCAGACGCAGGTAACCGGGACGGTCGGCTAATGACCACAGGCCGTCGCCGGGACCGCGCAGCAGCGTCCATTGCAGGCCAAGTCGGGACGCGCTGAAATCATCACGCACAGCTTGCATCGGCCAAGGCGAAGAGGGCGGCAGGCCATCGGCTGCCATCTCGGTCGTCAGCGACTGGCCCTTGTTGACGACCAGCCAGCCCTGATCATTCCACGCAACTGGCGCCAGCAGCGTTTCGCGGCCAAGGTGGTGAAGCTTGTCGACCGGGCGTATGCCCAGCAGCGGCATCCACCATTTGCCTTCCGGCGTTTGTATCAGGTCGCCGTGGCCTGTCGCTTGTAGCGGGAGTTCAGGGTGGTCTCGATGCGTGAGGATGGGATTCGACGGATTGGCCGTGAAAGGCCCGAATGGCGATGATGAACGCGCCATTGTCAGGCTGTGGTTATATGACGTGCCGCCCTCGGAAATCATCAGGTAATACAGGCCGTTGTGTTTATATAGGTGCGGACCTTCTGGCCACACGCCGCCGGTGCCGGACCAGATCAGGCGCGGTTGTTCCAGCAGCTTGCCGGCTTTGAGGTCGATTTCCGCCTGGTAGACGCCGCCGTGTTCACCGCCGCCGTGTCGGGTGTAATAGACCTTGCCGTCGTCGTCGAAGAACAGCGACGGATCCATGGCGAAGCTCGGGTCGTTCAGCCAGACCGGTTCCGACCATTCGCCGGCGGGGTCTTTGGTATGCACGTAGAACGCGCCGCCGCCCTCCATATTGGTGGTCACCATATAGAACACGCCGTCGTGGCAGCGCAGCGTTGGCGCGTAGATGCCTTGCGAGCTGCGGGTGTGCGTCAGGTTCAGTTGACTGGCGCGCGTGAGCGCGTGGCCGATCTGGCGCCAGTGAACCAGGTCCTTGCTGTGGTAAATCGGCACACCGGGGAAGTATTCAAAGCTGCTGGTGGCCAGGTAGTAGTCGCCGCCCACCCGGCAGATGCTAGGGTCGGCGTGGAAGCCGCTCAGGATCGGATTGGTGTAGGTGGCCGGCGACGCGGCGTCCGCTGCACGCACCGCGCCAGGCGCCACGGCAACGAAGGCGGACAGCGCGATCCGCGCAGTCCGCGCCATCGCTGCCGCGTAGAAGTCGGCCATCATTTGGCGGCTCCGCATTGGCGCCGCAATGCGGCTAGCGGCAAGGTTTCCGCCAGCGCGCGATACCCTGCCAGCGATGGATGCAGGTGGTCGCCGCCATCGTACACCGGCTTGATGCGCGAAGGCTGTGCCGGGTCGCGCAGCGTGGCGTCGAAATCGGCGACGGCGTCAAACACGCCGGCAGTGCGTATCCATTGGTTCAGCTCCTGGCGGTCCGCTTCGTTTTCCTGTTCCGGGTGATAGTAGTCGCTACCGACGTACGGCGTTACGGTGCCGCCGATCAGGCAGATGCCGTGCGCGTGTGCGCGTTCGGCCAGTTGCCGGTATCCTGCCTTCAGGTCGGCCAGCAGTTGCTGGCGGTCGGCCGGCGTGTCCGGGCCGTTGCGGTGCTGGATGCCGAAGTCATTCACGCCGATCATCACCAGCGCATGGGTGACGCCGGCGCGCGCTATCACGTCGCGGTCGAAGCGCGAGACCAGATTCGGGCCAAGACCGTCCTTCAGCAGGCGCCCGCCGCCAATGCCGGCATTGACCACGCCCAGTGTGTCCTTATTGTCGCGCAGGCGCGCGGCCAGCACGTCGGTCCAGCGGGTGTTGGTATCCGACGGCACGCCGTAGCCGTCGGTGATCGAGTCACCGATTGCTACCAGCGCGCCGACGCTGCGCGGCGCCTGCACTTCCACGTCGCTGATCGCATACCAGCGCGTGACCTTGCCGGCATCGGCCCACACAGCGTCCATCACGCGGTTGCCTTTGGCGAGGAAAGTCGTGGCGCGCGCGCCACTGTGGGAGGTCTGGCGTGCCGGTTCGCCTTTAAAGTACAGCGAAATCGCCAGGTCGGCGGCCGGTCTGATCTCCATGGCGACGGCGTCGCTGTAGTATTCCGCGCCGGCCGGAATGGTGACACTGGCGCGGCCACCGAAGGTCAGCGCGCGCAGGGTAGGGGGCTGGATGCCTGCCTCGCCGGCCGTCTGCGCCAGCGCAACGCTGGCCGCGTCCAGTGTTAATGGTGCGGTGCCATATACATTGCTGACACGTACCCGAATTTGTTTGCCGCCCAGAGTGAGATGGACCACCTGGCGCATGCTGGCGTCGCGCCAGTGTTCGGCCGCGAGCTCGTTGTTCGATTCGGCGATTTGCTGCGCCGCACCCCAACTCGCCACCCAGTGTGAAGGCGCTGGTGTCGTCGTCTGTGCAGACGATCCGGCGGCTGCCGTTTGCATCAGGCCAGCCATCACAATGGCGCTGAAATAACGGGGTAAAGCGTGTTGACTTGATCGCATAATTCCTTCACACTCATAAAATGTTAGCGCTATTCATTTTAGGGTAATAAGATGGTAGGTGCAACAAAAATGCCCTGAGCGGCCAGCCTGGTAGTGACACGAAACCAGCCATATGAGACAAGGATATTCTGTGAAAAATACGCTGAACCACGCGCCCGTTGCGGCGCATCTCCCCGCCGACCTGTCGGACGCCCTGCTGGTAGGCCGCGTGTGGCGGAATGACGTCAATGGCCCCAGTGTGGTGGTGGTGCGCCAGGGCGAAGTATTCGACATCACCGCGCAAGCGGCGACCGTCTCCGATCTGCTGGACCACGACGATGCCGCCGCTTTCGCGCGCGCTGCGCAAGGCGAGTCGCTCGGCCGGGTGGAAGCGCTGATCGAAGCCGCCTTGCGTGGCACCGATGCGCCGGTGCGCCTGCTGGCGCCGTGCGACGTGCAGGCCATCAAGGCCTGCGGCGTGACCTTCGCCGTCAGCCTTCTGGAACGCGTGATCGAAGAACAGGCGGGCGGCAATCCGGCGCGCGCCGACGAACTGCGTTCTTCGCTGCTGAAAGATATCGGCGCCGACCTGTCCGCTATCAAGCCAGGTTCGCCGGAAGCGGAAAAGCTGAAGCAGGAATTCATCGCGCGCGGCGCCTGGTCGCAATATATGGAAGTGGGCATCGGCCCGTACGCGGAAGTGTTCTCGAAATCGCAGCCCATGTCGGCGGTCGGTTTCGGCGCCGACGTCGGCCTGCACCCGGAATCGAAATGGAACAACCCGGAGCCGGAGATTGTGCTGGCCGTGAACAGCCGCGCGCAAACCGTCGGCGCCACGCTGGGCAATGACGTCAACCTGCGCGACATCGAAGGCCGCAGCGCGCTGTTGCTGGGTAAGGCCAAGGACAACAACGCCTCGTGCGGCGTCGGTCCGTTCATCCGCCTGTTCGACGAACGCTTCACCATCGACACCGTGCGCAATGCGGAACTGCGCTTGCTGATCGAAGGCGCGGAAGATGAATTCCGACTGGACGGCGAGAGCCGCATGCGCGAAATCAGCCGCGATCCGCTCGACCTGGTGTCGCAGACCAGCGGCGCGCACCACCAATATCCGGACGGCTTCATGCTCTTCCTCGGCACCATGTTCTCGCCGATCAAAGACCGTGGCGCGCCGGGCGCCGGCTTCACCCACAAGCTGGGTGACCGCGTCAGCATCAGCAGCCCTTCGCTGGGCATGCTGGTCAATCACGTACAACTCAGCACCACCGCAGCGCCGTGGACCTTCGGCGTGCGTGCCCTGTATCGCAATCTGGCCCAGCGCGGCCTGCTCAACTAAAACAAAACAATATCTCAGGAGGAGAAACAAGATGGGGCAAACTTTGGTCTACGCGACCTACCCGGACCTCGCCGGCAAGCGGGTTCTGATCACTGGCGGTGGCACAGGCATTGGCGCCGGTATCGTGGATGCCTTCGTTAAGCAAGGCGCGCAGGTGTTTTTCATTGACATCGTCGTCGATGCATCGAAAGCACTGGCGGATAGCCTGAAAGACGCGAAGTTTGCGCCGCAGTTCATCCACTGCGACCTGACCGATCTGGGAGCGCTGTCCAATGTCATCGCGCAGGTCGAAAAAGACCATGGCGCGATTGAAATCCTGATCAACAACGCGGCCAATGATAACCGTCATAAGGTGCAGGACGTCACCCCTAAATACTGGGACGACAGCCTGGCCGTCAACCTGCGCCACCAGTTCTTCTGCGCGCAGGCGGTGGCGCCGGGCATGAAGGCGGCCGGCGGCGGCGTGATCCTGAACTTCGGTTCCATCTCGTGGCACCTGGCGCTGTCGGATCTGACCTTGTACATGACCGCCAAGGCAGCCATCGAAGGCCTGACCCGTGGCCTGGCGCGTGATCTGGGCAAGGACGGCATTCGTGTCAACACCATCATTCCGGGCTCGGTGCTGACCGAGCGCCAAAAAGCACTGTGGCACTCGCCGGAAGCCGGCCAGGCGATCCTGGACGCACAGGTGCTGCCGCAAAGCGTGGAACCGGAAGACATCGCCGCCATGGCGCTGTTCCTGTCCTCGAACAATGCACGACGCTGCTCCGGCCGCGATTACTTCGTCGACGCCGGATGGTATGGAGCATGAATCTCTATCAGCCTGAGTGCATCTGGCCTCTGGGCGCGACGCTGGCTGAAGGCCCGGTATGGCACGCGGAAGACAAGGCACTGTACTTCGTCGACATCAAGCAGCGCGCGATTCACCGCTGCGCCGAAGATGGCGGCCGTCGCCAGAGCTGGACGGTGCCGGATGAAGTGGGCTTTGCATTGCCCATGCACGGCGGCGATTTCGTCTGCGGCCTGCCGGGCCGCATCGAGCGCTTCTCGTTCGAGACCGGCGAACTGACGCCGCTGCAGCCGCTGGAAGCACACCTGCCGGGCAATCGCCTCAACGATGGCTATGTGGACCGCCACGGCGCGCTGTGGTTTGGCTCCATGGACAACGCCGAGGAGGCGCCCAGCGGTGCGCTGTATCGCCACGCCGCCGGCGAAGCCGTGCAGCACAAGGATGGCGGCTACGTCATCACCAACGGTCCGTGCGTCAGCCCGGACGGCCGTACCTTCTACCATACGGACACGCTGGAAAAAACCATTTACGCGTTTGACCTGGACGAGCAGGGCAACCTGTCCAACAAGCGCGTGTTCGTGCGCATTGAAGGCAGCGGCTACCCGGACGGCACGGCGGTCGACGCCGACGGCGCCTTGTGGGTCGGCCTGTTTGGCGGCGCACGCATCGAGCGCTATGCGGCATCCGGCGAACTGCTGGACACCATCAACATGCCGTGTTCGAATATCACCAAGGTCACCTTCGGCGGTGAAGATTTGCGCACCGTATTCGTGACCACCGCCCGCAAGGGCCTGTCAGCCGAAGAATTGAGCCGGGAGCCACTGGCGGGAGGCATCTTCAGCTTCCGCGTGGCCTCGCCGGGACAACTGCAACACTTGTACATTCCAGAATAGGCACTCTATGAGCACCCAATCGCGTCGCTACCGCTCGCAGGACTGGTTCGATAATCCGGACCACATCGATATGACCGCGCTGTATCTTGAGCGCTTTATGAACTACGGGATCACGCCGGAGGAACTGCGTTCCGGCCGCCCGATCATCGGCATCGCACAATCGGGCAGCGACATCAGCCCGTGCAACCGCATTCACCTGGAACTGGCCAAGCGCGTGCGCGACGGCATCCGCGATGCGGGCGGCATTGCGATGGAATTCCCGCTGCATCCGATCTTTGAAAACTGCCGCCGCCCGACCGCCGCGATTGACCGCAACCTGGCGTATATGGGCCTGGTCGAGATCCTGCACGGCTATCCGATCGACGCCGTGGTGCTGACCACCGGCTGCGACAAGACCACGCCGTCGCAGCTGATGGCTGCCGCCACGGTCGACATTCCAGCTATCGTGCTGTCCGGCGGTCCAATGCTGGACGGCTGGCTGGATGGTGAACTGGTGGGCTCCGGCTCGGCGATCTGGAAAGGCCGCAAGCAGCTGGCCGCCGGTAAAATCGACAACGAGAAGTTCCTGGAAATCGCCGCCGCCTCAGCGCCGTCGGCAGGTCACTGCAACACCATGGGCACCGCATCGACCATGAACGCGATTGCGGAAGCACTGGGCATGTCGCTGACCGGCTGCTCGGCGATTCCCGCGCCTTACCGCGAACGTGGCCAGATGGCCTACGAAACCGGTAAGCGCATTGTGGAGATGGCCAAGCAGGACATCCGTCCATCGCAGGTCTTGAACCGTGACGCTTTCCTGGATGCGATCGTGGTCAACGCCGCCATCGGCGGTTCCACCAACGCCCAGCAGCACATCGTCGCCATGGCGCGCCACGCGGGCGTGGAGCTGAAGTCCAGCGACTGGATGGAATACGGCCACAAGGTGCCGCTGCTGCTGAACATGCAGCCATCCGGCAAATTCCTCGGCGAGCGTTTCCACCGCGCCGGCGGTGTGCCGGCCGTGATGTGGGAACTGGAACAGCAGGGCAAGCTGCGCTCCAACCGCTTCACCGTCACCGGCAAGACCATGGCGGAAAACCTGGTCGGCCGCGAGACCAACGACCGCGAAGTGATCTACCCGTTTAATGCGCCGCTGAAGGAAGATGCCGGCTTCTTTGTCCTGAAGGGCAATCTATTCGATTTCGCCATCATGAAGACCAGCGTGATTTCGCCGGAATTCCGCCAGCGCTACCTGAGCGCGCCGGGCAAGGAAAACATCTTCGAATCGCGCGCCATCGTGTTTGACGGTTCGGGCGATTACCACGACCGCATCAACGATCCGGCGCTGAATATCGACGAGAACTGCATCTTGGTGATTCGCGGCGCCGGACCGATTGGCTGGCCTGGTTCGGCGGAAGTCGTCAACATGCAACCGCCGGATGCGCTGATCAAGCGCGGCATCAACTGGCTGCCGACGCTGGGCGATGGCCGTCAGTCCGGTACCTCGGATAGCCCGTCGATCCTGAACGCGTCGCCGGAAAGCGCGGTAGGCGGCGGCCTGGCCTACATCCGCACCGGCGACACCGTGCGCGTGGACCTGAACGAAGGCAGCTGCAATATGCTGATCAGCGACGAGGAACTGGCCAGGCGCAAGGCCGAAGGCATTCCGCCGGTACCGGCCAGCCAGACGCCGTGGCAGCAGCTGTACCGCGCCACCGTCGGCCAGATGGAAACCGGCGCCTGCATGGAGCTGGCGCTCGAATACCGGGGAGTGGGACAAACGCTGGCGCGGCACAACCATTAACAGCAACGTCATTCCGGCGAAGGCGGACGGTCCGCCGCTGCGGTCCATAGAACGCGAGATGCGATGCAAGCTCGGCATGGATTCCGGCGTACGCCGGAGTGACGGGTAAAAGAATCTAATTTACGGAGACAAAAATGAAGAAGATTGTATTGAGCGCAGTTATCGGCGCGATGATGGCGCTGAGCGGCGGCGCGGCCATGGCCGACGCCAAGAACCCAAAGATCGGTTTTTCCATCGACGACCTGCGGCTGGAACGCTGGGCGCGTGACCGCGACTACTTCACCGCCGAAGCGGAGAAGCTGGGCGCCAAGGTCTACGTGCAGTCGGCCGACGCCAGCGAGCAGCGCCAGATCGCGCAGATCGAGAACCTGATCTCGCGCGGCGTGGACGTGCTGGTCATCGTTCCCTACAACGCCACGGTACTGAACAACGCCGTGCGCGAAGCGAAGAAGGCCAAGATCAAGGTGGTGTCGTACGACCGCCTGATCCTCAACGCCGATATCGACGCCTACATCTCCTTCGACAACGCGAAGGTCGGCGAACTGCAAGCCAGCACGCTGGTGGCGATCAAGCCAAAAGGCAATTACTACCTGCTGGGCGGCGCGCCGACCGACAACAACGCCAAGATCCTGCGCGAAGGCCAGTTGAAAGTGCTGCAACCGCTGATCGACAAGGGCGACATCAAGGTGGTCGGCAAGCAGTGGACCAAGGACTGGAGCGCCTCCGAAGCGCTGGCCATCGTGGAAAACGCGCTGACCGCCAACGGCAACAAGATCGATGCAGTGGTCGCGTCCAACGACGCCACCGCCGGCGGCGCGATCCAGGCGCTGGCTGCGCAAAAGCTGGCCGGCAAGGTGCCGGTGTCCGGTCAGGATGCCGATCTGGCGGCCGTCAAGCGCGTCATCGCCGGTACCCAGGCCATGACCGTCTACAAACCCCTGAAGGTGATCGCCACTGAAGCGGCGCGCCTGTCGGTGAAGCTGGTGCGCAACGAGGCGCCGGCCTTCAACTCGTCCTACAACAACGGCTTCAAAAACGTCAGCACGATGCTGCTGGCGCCAGTGGCGCTGACCAAGGCCAATGTCAATGTGCTGGCCGACGACGGCTTCTACACCAAGGCCCAGCTGACCGCAAACTAAGGAATCAGCATGGCCGAATATCTTCTGGAAATGCGCGGCATCGTCAAGGAGTTTGGTGGTGTGCGCGCGTTGAATGGCATCGACATCAAGCTCAAGGCCGGTGAATGCGCTGGCTTGTGCGGCGAGAACGGCGCCGGCAAGTCGACGTTAATGAAAGTGCTGTCCGCCGTTTACCCGCATGGCACCTGGGACGGCGAGATCATATGGGATGGCCAGCCTTTGCGGGCCCAGTCCATACGCGAGACCGAGGCGGCAGGCATTGTCATCATCCATCAGGAACTGATGCTGGTGCCGGAGCTGTCGGTGGCGGAGAACATCTTCCTCGGTAACGAGATCACGCTGCCGGGCGGCCGCATGGACTATGCGGCCATGAACCGCCGCGCCGAGGAGCTGCTCAAAGAACTGAACATCAATGACGTCAACGTGGTGCTGCCGGTGAAGCAGTACGGTGGCGGCCACCAGCAGCTGATCGAGATCGCCAAGGCGCTCAACAAGAATGCGCGCTTGCTGATTCTTGACGAGCCATCGTCGTCGCTGACGGCGTCGGAGATCAAGGTGCTGCTGACGATCATCCATTCGCTCAAGGCGAAGGGCGTCACCTGCGTGTACATCTCGCACAAGCTGGATGAAGTAGCGGATATCTGCGACACCATCGTCACCATCCGCGATGGCCAGCATATCGCCACCACGCCGATGTCGGAGATGAATATCGACCGCATCATCGCCCAAATGGTGGGCCGCGAGATGACGCAGCTATATCCGCAGCGCGAACATACACCGGGTGAGGTCATTTTTGAGGCCCGCAACGTCACCTGCTACGACCCGGATAACCCGGAACGCAAGCGCGTCGACAACATCTCCTTCAAGCTGCGCAAGGGCGAGATTCTCGGCATCGCCGGCCTGGTAGGCGCCGGCCGCACGGAACTGGTGTCGGCCATCTTCGGTGCCTATCCGGGACAGAGCGAAGCGGAAGTCTGGCTGAATGGCCAGAAGCTGGACACCAGCACGCCGGTCAAGGCGATCCGCAACGGCCTGGCCATGGTGCCGGAAGACCGCAAGCATCACGGCATCGTGCCGGACCTCGGCGTCGGTCACAACATGACGCTGGCGGTGCTGGGTGACTTCGCGCGCGCCACCCGCATCGATCAGGAAGCCGAGCTGGCGACCATCCGCAAGGAGATCAAGAGCGTCAAGCTGAAGACTTCCAGCCCGTTCCTGCCGATTACCGGTCTGTCGGGCGGCAACCAGCAGAAGGCCGTGCTGTCCAAAATGCTGCTCACCAAGCCGAAGATCCTGATCCTCGACGAACCGACGCGTGGCGTCGACGTCGGCGCCAAGTTCGAGATTTACCAGCTGATGTTCGACCTGGCCAAGCAGGGCGTGTCGATCATCATGGTGTCGTCGGAACTGGCCGAGGTGCTGGGCACATCCGACCGCGTGCTGGTGATCGGCGAAGGCCATTTACGCGGCGATTTCGTCAACGATAATCTGAGCCAGGAAACCGTGCTGGCAGCGGCGCTGGACCAAGCGCATTGATGAGGACTACCAATGAAAAGTAATTTGAAACAGCTGTTCACGCAGTACAAGATGCTGGCCCTGCTCATCGCGGTCGCGCTGATCTGGGCCTTCTTCAGCTATCATACCGAGGGCGGCTTCCTCACGCCACGCAACCTGTCCAACCTGATGCGCCAGATGGCGATTACCGGCATCGTCGCCTGCGGCATGTCGCTGGTGATCATTGCCGGCGAGATCGACCTGTCGGTCGGTTCGCTGCTTGGCCTGTTGGGCGGCATCGCGGCGGTGCTGGATGTGACGCACCATCTGCCGCTGCCTGCCACGCTGGCCGCGGTGCTGGTGGTCGGCCTGCTGATTGGCCTGTTCAACGGCTACCTGACGGCATACCTGGGCATCCCATCCTTCATCGTCGGCCTGGGCGGCATGCTGGCGTATCGCGGCATCGTGCTGGGCGTGACCGGCGGCACCACCATCGCGCCGGTGTCCGACGACATGGTCTACATCGGTCAGGCCTACCTGTCGCCGACGCTGGGCATCGCACTGGGTGTGCTGCTGTTCGTGGTGGCCGTCTACCTGATCCTGCAACAGCGCAGCAGCAAGGCAAAGCATGCGCTGGAAGTGGCGCCGGTGTGGCGCGACGCCGCCAAGCTGGCGATTCTGGGCGTGGTGCTGGCGGCGTTCGTCATCACTTTCAATTCCTACGAAGGCATTCCGCTGCCGGTGCTGCTGCTTCTGGCGCTGCTGGGCATCTTCAGCTACGTGACCACCCAGACGGTGTTCGGCCGCCGCGTGTACTCGGTCGGCTCCAACATGGAGGCGACGCGCCTGTCGGGTATCAACGTCAAGTCGATCAAGCTCTGGATCTTCGGCATCATGGGCTTGATGTGTGCACTGGCCGGCATCGTCAACACGGCGCGCCTGGCGGCCGGTTCGCCGTCTGCCGGCACTTCGGGCGAGCTGGATGCGATCGCGGCCTGCTTCATCGGCGGCACCTCGATGCGCGGCGGCTCCGGCACCGTGCATGGCGCGCTGATTGGCGCGCTGGTGATGGCGTCGCTGGATAACGGCATGTCGATGCTGGACGTGGATACGTATTGGCAGATGATCGTCAAAGGCGCAATTTTGACGCTGGCGGTCTGGGTGGATGTGAGCACCCGTGCAGGTAAGCGGTAAAACTATAAAAACCAAAGGAGACAATGCATGAGCAACAACCGTAGGCAGTTCCTGACTTCCGTCACCGGCATGGCCGGCCTTTCCGTGCTGCCGCAGATGGCGCTGGCCGCCGCGTCGTCGCCGTACAAGGACGCGGCGCTGCCGGTCGAGAAGCGGGTCGATGACCTGCTGGGCCGCATGACGCTGGAAGAGAAGATCGCGCAGATGCAGTGCACCTGGCAAGCCAAGACCGAGATCCAGGACGCCAAGGGCGAGTTCTCGGCGGCGAAGGCGCAGAAGGCGTGGCCGCATGGCCTGGGCATGATCGGCCGCCCGTCGGACCGCCAGCTGGGCCAGGCCGCCGGTGCAGGCGACACCGGCGCCACCGCCAACCGCAATGCGCTGGAAACGGCGACCTACACCAATGCGGTGCAGAAGTGGGCGGTCGAGCAGACCCGCCTCGGCATCCCGTTGTTCATGCATGAAGAGGCGCTGCACGGTTACGTGGCGCGCGATGCGACCTCGTTCCCGCAGGCGATCGGCATTGCGTCGTCATTCGATACCGACCTGACCACGAAGATTTTCAGCGTGGCGGCGCGCGAGATGCGCGCACGCGGCGCCAACCTGGCGCTGGCCCCGGTGGTGGACGTGGCGCGCGAACCGCGCTGGGGACGCATCGAGGAAACCTATGGCGAAGATCCGTACGTGTGCGGCGAAATCGGCAAGGCGGCCATCATCGGCTTCGCCGGCACCGATCCCAAGCTGGCCAAAGACAAAGTACTGGTCACGCTGAAGCACATGACCGGCCACGGCCAGCCGGAGAGCGGCACCAATATCGGCCCGGCGGAAGTCAGCGAACGCACGCTGCGCGAGGAGTTCTTCCCGCCGTTCGAGAAGGCCATCAAGGAAACCAATGTCGGCTGCGTCATGCCGTCGTATAACGAAATCGGCGGCGTGCCGTCGCACGCTAACAACTGGCTGCTGCATAAGGTGCTGCGCGACGAGTGGGGCTTCAAGGGCATCACAGTGTCGGATTATTTCGGCATCAATGAACTGATTACGCGCCACAAGCTGGCGGCGACGCCGAAGGAAGCCGCGCTGCGCGCCATCAAGGCTGGCGTGGACGTGGAAACGCCGGATGGCCTGGCGTACAAAACGCTGGGCGAGCTGGTAAAGGAAAAGCGGGTATCGGAAGCGGAGATCGACGTTGTCGTGCGCCGCATCCTGACGCTGAAATTCCAGGCCGGCCTGTTCGAGCAGCCATACGTGGACGCCAAGGCGGCCGATGGCCTGACCGCCGCCCCGGATGCCGTTGCGCTGGCGCGCCTCGCTGCGACGCGCACGCCGGTGCTGCTGAAGAACGATAAAGGTGTGCTGCCGCTCGACGGCAAGAAGGTCGGCAAGCTGCTGCTGATCGGCACCCACGCCAAGGACACGCCGATTGGTGGCTATTCCGACCATCCGCGCCACATCGTATCGATTTACGATGGCCTGCAGGCGGAAGCCAAGGCACAGGGCTTCTCGCTGGCGTACTCCGAAGGCGTGCGCATTACCGAAAGCCGTGTGTGGGGGCGGACGAGATCAAGTTCACGCCGCCGGAAGTGAATGCGAAGTTGATCGCCGCCGCAGTGGAAGCCGCCAAATCGGCCGACACCATCGTCATGGTCCTGGGCGACAACGAGCAGACAAGCCGCGAGGCATGGGCCGACAATCACCTGGGTGACCGCGAAAGCCTGGACCTGCTGGGCCAGCAGAACGATCTGGCGCGCGCCATTTTCGCGCTGGGCAAACCGACCGTGGTGTTCCTGCTGAACGGCCGTCCGCTGTCGATCAACCTGCTGGCGGAAAAGGCCGACGCTATCATCGAAGGCTGGTACATGGGCCAGGAGACCGGCTATGCTGCGGCCGACCTGCTGTTCGGCCGTGCCAACCCCGGTGGCAAGCTGCCGGTGTCGATTGCGCGTAGCGTCGGCCAGCTGCCGATCTTCTATAACCACAAGCCGTCGGCGCGCCGTGGCTACATCGATGGTTCGACCAAGCCGCTGTATCCGTTCGGCTTTGGCCTGAGCTACACCACGTTTGCGATTTCCGAGCCGCGCCTGACCAAGGCGAATATCGGCGTCAGCGACTCGACCAAGGTGGAAGTCGACGTCACCAACACCGGCAAGCGTGCCGGCGACGAAGTGGTGCAGATCTACATCCGCGACGACGTCAGCTCGGTCACGCGGCCGGTGCTGGAACTGAAGGCGTTCAAGCGCGTGACGCTGCAACCGGGCGAAAAGCGCACGCTGAGTTTCGACATTAAGCCGTCCGACCTGTGGTTCTACAACACCGAGATGCAGCGCGTGGTGGAGCCGGGCAGCTTCACCATCCACGCCGGTCCGGACAGCGCCAACCTGAAATCGGTCAAGCTGATGGTGGGTTGAGTGGTGCGCTGACCGCAAGCTTAATTCTGTAAAATCGTCGCTCCGGCAGCATCGGCTGCCCGGGTGGCGAACAGAGGAGAGACATGATGGTAGCGAAAAATACGATCTGCCTGTGGTACGACCAGGACGCGGAAGAAGCCGCAAACTTCTATGCGCGTACCTTTCCCGATAGTGTAGTGGGCGCCGTGCACCGCGCGCCATCCGATTTCCCCGGCGGCAGTGCAGGGCAGGTGCTGACGGTTGAATTCACCGTCTGCGGCACGCCGTGCATCGGCCTCAATGGCGGGCCTGTCTTCCAGCACAGCGAAGCCTTCTCATTCCAGATTGCCACCGACGACCAGGCCGAGACCGACCGGTACTGGAACGCGATCGTCGGCAACGGCGGCGCCGAAAGCGCGTGCGGCTGGTGCAAGGACAAGTGGGGCCTGTCGTGGCAGATCACGCCACGCGTGCTGACCGACGCCATGATGCAAGGCGGCGCGGTGGCGCAACGCGCCTTCCAGTCCATGATGACGATGAAGAAAATCGACGTTGCCCAGATCGAAGCCGCCGTGCGCGGTTAGCTGAGTGCCTTAACTCGGTACAGCATCCACGCCGCCGACAGATACCAGGCGGCGTAGAGGGCGAATAGCGCGATCAGACTGCGTGGTGTCAGCAGCAGGTCGCCGAATAGTATCCATGCCGCCGGCACGATGCCGGCCAGGGCGCCTATCGCCGTGAACCAGCGCACGCGCGGCCACGCGGTGCACGACCACAGCAATATGGCTGCGCTTTGTGCGATAAAGCCTGCCTTGCTGAATACCTGGATCATCACACCAATCGGGTGCAGCACCGCAATGGCATCTGCCAGCTGCGGCAGGACAAACCCATCCAGCAGCATCGCCACGCCAAGCAGCACGCAGCCGAGGCGATAGACATACAGCGCGCCGGAGCGCTCGTTCAGCTTTTCACTCAATACCGCCAGGGTGCTCGCCAGCACCGATAGCAGTACGATCAGGATGCCGTGTATCAGATTGTCCTTGCCGGCCTGCTGCGCCAGCTCGACATTCGTGGTGGCGACGGGATGGTGAAACAAGGCCAGCGTGATAAGCAGGACCACGACAACAATGGTGAGGGCGGCTACGCGCGATAACAATTTCATGCTGTTCCTTTACATGGTGTTGGGAGTGACATTAATATCAGCGGCAGCGCCGCAGTTGGCGGCGTGTTGGCGCCCGAAGTCCGTTAGCAGACAAAAGGGCGCTAATGTCCATCAGGAGACCATATGACGGTGGCACCCGACAGGCGGCAGACCAGAACCCGCGCCGCATTGCACGCCGCCTTCCGCGCGCTGGTGCTGGGGCAGGGCTATGAAGCGTTGACGGTTGGCGCTGTGGCGGACCGGGCCAACGTCGGCCGCTCCACGTTCTATGAGCATTACCGGACCATGGATGATTTGCTGCGCGAGAGCATTCAAGGCCCGTTCACGACGCTGGCGGATCTGGTGGACCATCCGCAAGGCGGCGATGCGCTGCGCGATCTGCTGCTGCATTTCCGCGAAAACCAGCAGGTGGCGCGCGTGCTGCTGGGGTGGCCGACCCGGCCGGTGCTGGCCTCCGCGCTGGCGCAGTTGATTGGCGACCGGCTGCGTGCCGTGCCATTGGCGACGCCGCTGATCCCACCAGAAGTTATCGCCCGCCAGATCGCCGAGATGCAGCTGGCGTTGATCGAGGCGTGGATCGCCGGCCGGCCTGCTATGCAGGAAGCGGCGGCAGTGGCAGCGTTGTCGGCCGGAACTAACGCGCTGGTGCAGACCCTCCTTAAAAGATAGCAACCTCGGATTAAGCGAGTTGACGCCGCCTGCCGTTTTTCTATATACTAAGTTAAACGTTTTACTAAAATATAGAAAAACATCGAAAATAGCTCTTGATAATAGAGTTAAACGATTTCACGCAGGCGGAAACATGTTTCACAAATTGCTTGGTATTTTGTTAGCACTGGCAAGTCTGGCCTGCGCCGCGCAAGCACAGCCGCCTGATATCGCCACGCTGGACCGACAGCGCATCCTGCAAGCCGCAGACGCCGCCTTGGCGCAAGCGCCGGTGACGATTACCGCCTTTTCCAGTTCGCGCAGCAGCGGCGGGCTGCACGACTTTTACTCGGAAGGCGACTATTGGTGGCCCGATCCAGCGCATCCGGGTGGCCCGTATATCCAGCGTGACGGTCTGACCAATCCCGACAACTTCGTCGCCCACCGGCGTGCGCTGGTAGGGTTCTCGGTGCAAGTGCCTGCCCTGGTGGCGGCGTGGAAGATCTCGGGCGAGCGTCGCTATGCGCAGCACGCCGCAGCTCACTTGCGCGCCTGGTTTATCGATCCTGCCACGCGGCTCAATCCTAATCTGCAGTATGCGCAGGCGATTTCCGGCAAGACCACCGGCCGAGGGATCGGTATCATCGATACCGTGCACCTGGTCGAAGTGGCGCGCGCCATCGAGGTGCTGCAAACCAGCGACGTCTTGTCCGCCGAAGAACAAGGGCAAATCAAGCGCTGGTTCACCGACTATCTTCGGTGGCTCACCACCAGCAAGAACGGCCAGGAAGAGCGCGACGCCAAAAACAACCATGGTTCGTGCTGGCTGCTGCAAGTCGCCGCCTTCGCCCATCTGACCGGCGACCAGCAACTGCTGGCGTATGCCCGCGAACGTTTCAAGACGGTGCTGTTGCCGACCCAGCTGGCCGCCGACGGCAGCCTGCCGCTGGAGCTGAAACGCACCAAGCCTTACGGTTACGCGCTGTTCGACCTGGAAGCACTCGCCGCGCTGTGCCAGATCCTGTCGACGCCCCAGGATAACTTGTGGACCTACGCCACGCCGGACGGCAGGAGCATGGCCAAGGCCGTCGCCTGGATGGCGCCCTACATCCGCGACAAAGGCAAGTGGCCGTTGCCGCCGGACGTCATGTATGACAAGGAATGGCCGATGCGCCAGACCAGCTTGTTGTTTGCCGGCCGCGCGCTCGGCAAACCGGACTACCTGGCCTTGTGGGCCAGCTTGCCCGCCGATTCGACGGTGGAAGAAGTCATTCGCAATTTCTTCATCCGCCAACCCGTACTTTGGTAATTCCCGAACTATAAAAATGGAGACAAACTTGAATCACAAGACTACCCACCTCATGCTGCCACGCCGCTTGCCGGCCGCAGTCGCGCTGGCATTGTTAAGCATGTCCGCTGTCGCCCAGGCTCAGCAGGATGACACCATGCAAAAAGTGGAAATTACCGGTTCCAGCATCAAGCGCGCGGTGGCCGACCAGGCCTTGCCGGTCACCGTGGTCAAGGCGGAAGACTGGCTGGCGCAGGGCATGGTGACCATCGACGATATCCTGATGTCGATGTCGACCGCCTCCGATTACGTGCCGAACACCACCTCCGGCGTCGGCAACAGCGCCAATATGCGCGGCATCGGCACCTCGCGCACGCTGGTGCTGTTGGACGGCAAACGCTTGAACGACGTGCCGATCAATCCGAACAGCATTCCGGTCAGCGCGCTCGACCGCACCGAGGTGCTGCGCGATGGCGCCTCGTCCATCTACGGCAGTGACGCGATTGGCGGCGTGATCAACTTCGTCACCAAAAAATCCTACACCGGCGCTTCGCTGACGCTGAAGGGCAGTGCGCCGAGCAAGAGTGGCGGCGGCGAATCGACCGGCTTGAGCTTCATCGCCGGCAAGGGCAACCTGAGCACCGACGGCTGGAACGTCTACGTTACCGGCGACATCAATAACCAGAATGCGCTGCCGCAATCGGCGCGGCCGAATATCACCTCGGACGCGCGCCTGGCCAGCGCCGGCTTCCCGCCGCCCAAGCTGACCAAGGGCGGCAATGCGATACCGGCCAACGTCACGCTGGCGGACGGCTCGACCAAGGTCGGCAATATCACCATCGGCGGCAATCCCTACTACGCGAGCGGCTGCCTGGCGCCGTATTCCAGTCCCGGCCTGAACAATACCTGCACGGCCAGCTACACCGCCAACAGCCTGGCGCTGACCAAGGAAAGCCAGGAAGCCTCGCTGTTCACCAAGGGGACGCTGATGCTGGGCGAGGATCACAAGCTGTCGGCCTCGCTGCTGTATTCGTCGATCTACAACCGTCCGGTGAAAAATCCGACCTTCGGCATCAACCCGTCAATCGCTAACTTTCCGGCGCTGACCATCGGCCCGAACAGCAAATATTATCCGGGCAAGGGCATCGTCCCGGCCATGCCCGGCATTACCAACCAGAAGCTGACGCTGGCCTGGTCGCTGTACGGCGACCTCGGCCCGACCGTGCTGGACTACAAAACGGAAACCACCCGCCTGACGGTGGACGACGAAGGGCACCTGGGCGCCTGGGATTACAAGGCCAGCTTCTGGTCCGCGCTGTACAGCACCCGTACCAGCTTCCGTTCCGGCTTCGTCAACAGCTACGATTTGCTGGCTGGCGTCGCCAATGGCCAGCTGAATCCGTTCGGCCTGCAAGACCAGGATGGCAAGGATTACCTGAGCAGCATCTCCACCAACGGCCAGACCGCCAACGCCGGCCTGACGCGCATGAACGGCGTCGACCTGAGCGGCAGCCGCGAGCTGATGACGCTGCCCGGGGGCGCGGTCTCGCTGGCGGTCGGCGGCAGCGTGTATCACGACTTCTCGTATAACTCGATTCCGGCCACGGTGGCGCTGTCCGGCGGCCAGACCGGCAATACCGCAGCGACCAACCAGAGCGCCTCGCGCAACGTGGCGGCGGTCTATGCCGAGCTCGACTTCCCGATCACCAAGGCGCTGGACGTCGACCTGGCCGTGCGCACCGACCGCTACAGCGACTTCGGCGCCACCACCAATCCGAAAGCCAGCTTCCGTTACAAGCCGGCGGAGTGGGTCATGCTGCGCGGTTCGGCCGGCACCGGCTTCCGCGCGCCGACGCTGGCCGAGCGCTACTTCGGCGCCACCGATGGCCCGACCGGCATCACCAGCACCACGTATAACGATCCGGTGCTGTGTCCGGGCGGCTCGCCGGGCGCTACCACCGGCGGCACGGCTTTGCCGGGCTACAACCCGAGCACCGTCTGCAATGCGCGTCAGCCGATCAACACCGGCGCCAATCCGCAGGTGGGGCCGGAGCGTTCCAAGACCTTCAACCTTGGCGTGGTATTTACGCCGACCCGCTCGCTGCTGGTATCGCTGGACTACTTCCGCGTCCAGTTGCGTGACTCGATCGGCCAGCTGACGCAGCCGACGCTGTTCCAGAATCCCGCCTATGCCAACCTGTTTGTGCGCGACCCCAAGGGCAATCTGCTGTACATCGACGACCGCCTGACCAATATGGGCGGCGTGCGCACGGACGGCATCGACCTGACCACCACCTACAACTTCCCTAAAACGCGATGGGGCCAGTTTGGTGTCCAGCTGGATGGCACCTACGTGCACGAGTTTGAAACCCAGGTCGACCGCAATGGCGCATGGATTTCCAGCGTCAATAAATTTGGCCCGCTGGATGCCAACGTCATGAACTTCCGCTGGAAGTATGGCGCCTCGGCGAAATGGATCAGCGCCAACGGCAACTGGACCTCGACCCTCAACCAGCAATACAAGCAGAGCTTTGAGGACCGCAACAGCGGCACGGCGTACCACGTGATCGACCAGTACACGGTCTACAACTGGTCGGTGCAGTACAACGGTTACAAGCAGTGGAGCTTGATGGTCGGCGTCAACAACCTGTTCGACCGCGATCCGCCGGCCGCCAACTACCGTGGCGAAGGCTACTCCAGTGGCGAAGCCAGCCCGGTCGGCCGTACCTACCGCGCGCGCGCGACGTTCAACTTCTGATGCGAGCCAAGATGATCCAACGTTCCCTGTGGTGCGCGGCCTGGTTGGCCGCGAGCCTGTCCGGTGCGGCGCTGGCGGCATCGCCGTCGCAGTTCTATACCTACGATCCGGCCGAGCTGGCGCTGGCCAAACAGAAGCTGGCGGCGCATGATCTGCTTTACCTGCCATCGTATGACGCGTTGCTGAAGGAGGCGAATGCGGCGCTGACCCACCGGCGTTACAGCGTGGTGGACAAGACCCTGAGTCCGGCCAGTGGCGACAAGCATGATTTCTTCAGCTTCGGGCCGTACTGGTGGCCCGATCCGGCGAAAACGGACGGCTTGCCTTACATCCGCAAGGATGGCGTGCACAATCCGGCCTCGTCCACCGACGGCACGGACAGCACCCGCATGGGCAAGTTCTCGCATGACGTCACGGTGCTGGCGCTGGCCTGGTACTTCACCGGCGAACAGAAATATGCGCTGAAGGCGGGCGAACTGTCCCGCGCCTGGTTCCTCGCGCCGGAAACCCGCATGAATCCCAACCTGGATTACGGGCAGGCGATTCCGGGCCGCGTGAACGGACGCGGCATCGGCATCATCAGCAGCCGGTCGCTGATCGACGTGATGGACAGCCTGGCCTTGCTGCAACCTACCGAGGCCCTGAGCGACGCCGAAAACGCCGGCGTGCGCGCCTGGTATCGCGACTACCTGAACTGGCTGCTAAACAGCCGCAACGGTTTTGAAGAGAGCAACGCACACAACAACCACGGCACCTTCTATTCCGCGCAAGTGGTGGCGTATGCCTTGTACACGGGACAGCAGGAGATCGCCAAGCGCGAGCTGGACATCACCAAGATCCGCCGTATCGCCGGCCAGATCGACCGTGAAGGCAAGCTTGTCGCGGAGCTGGAACGCACGCGGCCATCCGGCTACGTTAATTTTGCGCTGGAAGCATTTGGCTATCTCGGGCGCTATGGTGAACTGACGGGACAGAAAGTCTGGGAGCATGGAGAAGACGCGCATAGCATCGCCCAGGGCTATCGTTTCGTTGCGCATTATGTGAATGGGGAGAAGTGGCCGTATCCGGAAATCGATCCCAAGGAAGGCTCGGTAGACGGCATCAACAAGCACGCGATGCACAATATGCTAGCCGCCGCCCGCGCCTACAAAAGCGAGCCGTTATTCGCGCAAAAGGCGCGCTGGTTGCTGGAGCATTATCCCGGCCAGCTGGATGCGCTGATACTGCCGTTGGAGTAGGCTGACACGTTGCCCATTCTTGCGTTGACTTGATATTTGCGATGAATCTACTATGTGTCAACATCTGGAAGATTTATGGAGTGCCAATTCAGAAATGGGCAACAGCGCTGAGGTGAGTTTGCCTACGGAGTTGCGCGGCATATTCACTCACGAAATCAACGTCGCTTATTCCGTACATTGAGAATCTAGCGCAAGGGATTCCCTACCTCGAGACGAGATTGTAAGCCGCTTCAGAGAATTAAACGGCCAGGAACCCAGCAGTTATGAGTCGAAATTCTGCTGACGGGCAGCAGCGATCGTTGTGCGACCGCTCCTATGGACCTTAACGTTTGCTGTTAACCATCTCGAAAAATTCCTTGTAATCAGCTTGCCCCTTTTCGGCGGCGAAGCGCTGGCGGTGGACGCGCTGAACTAGAACTTCTTCAATATGAGGCTGCGTTTCCAGAAGGCCGACGACCTCATCGATAAATGCCTGAAGCGGCATGGCATTCGGGTCGGTAGCCTGTTGCGCACTCATCAACTCTGTCTGTACATAAGGCGGAGCAATTTCAATGACGTCCACGCTAGTGTCTTTCAACTGATGACGCAGCGACTCGCTGAACGAATGAATTGCCGCCTTGGTGGCGCAATATGTCGGGGCGAGAGCCAGCGGCACGAAAGCCAGTCCAGACGAAACCGTTACCACGGTTGATTGCGCCTGCTTGCGCAACAGCGGGAGCAATGCCGCAGTCAGCATAATCGGCGCCACCAAATTCGTCATGATTGTTGCGTGGGCCGTCGCGGTATCGACGGTCGCTGCGGTCCAATCTTCAGCACGCATAATTCCGGCGTTATGAATGACCATATTCAGCGATGGGTACTCGCTTTTCATCTGGTGCGAAAAACGGTCGATGTCTGCCGTGTCCGTGACGTCCAGCAGGGCCGTGGCGATACCGGGATTGGCGTTGGCGACTTCATCGAGCATCTCTTGACGGCGACCCGCGATGATGACTTGATTTCCGCGCTGATGAAACGCTTCGGCCAATCCGCGACCGATGCCGGAGCCACCGCCTGTAATAAGTATGGTATTTCCATTCGTCTTCATAACTGTTCCTTGTATTTGTCAAAGTTAGGGTGCTTCTGGCGGCACATCGTCAGAAACTTGTGATAGCCTAGCCTCGTTACTCTCACAAAGGAAGTAGGCACTTATTTGTGGGGTACAAACACAATGGTAACTAATGGGAAGCCCTAATGGCCAAAGCAGAAAAGAGAAGTGTTATTTTCCAGCCGGGTGGCGCCGCCAATATGAACCAACAGCCACGGCAAGAACTTGACGCCCTGGTCCTTAACGTTCTTGGTCGCGTCGCTGACAAATGGACGATGTGCGTCCTTGAAGTCCTGCATCAAAACGGCAGGCAGCGCTTCACGCGGGTCGGGGAGATGGTGGGGGCAATCAGTCAGCGCATGCTGACAAAAACCCTGCGGCAGCTGGAGGCGGATGGGCTGGTGTTACGAACGGTGTACCCGGAAGTGCCCCCACGCGTGGAATACGAGCTAACGGAAATGGGAACCAGCCTGTGCGCTGCGTTTTGTAGTCTGTGGATATGGGCCGAGCAACATGAGCCTGCCCTGCGAAGATTGAATGCCGAGCGAACGTCGAATAGTGACAACACCTAGCACTATTGAAGCGGAATACGCTCCCTTTACGAATCGGCGATACCGAAGGCATCGCCGCTCACAGTACTGCTTTTCGCATGTTCGGCCATTCAAGCGCCGCGCCCACTGTTGATCTTGGCTCTCTATAACCAGACAATCAACCCCACCAAACCGATAATCAGTGCCGCCTTGGTGACTTGGTAGGCGGTTTTATTCCATGCTTTGTAGCGACGCCGGTACTGCCCCATGACAAACGAAATCGTGAACAGCTTGCTGATCAGGCCGGTCTGGTCGCCGGTCTCGTTGGGGGAGCTGGCGGCGGTCATCAGCGTGCGTCCCAGCCAGCGGTTGACCGCCTGCGCCCAGCGAAAGCGCATCGGGCGTTCAATGTCGCAGAACAAGATGACGCGGTTGGTCTCGCTGTCGTTAATGGCCCAGTGGATAAAGGTTTCGTCGAAGATCACGCTCTCGCCATCGCGCCAGCTATGCCGCTGTCCATCGACTTCGATGAAGCAGCGGTCGTCGTTCGGCGTGGACAGGCCAAGGTGATACCGCAGCGAGCCGGCATACGGGTCGCGGTGCGGGTTGAGCTTGGCGCCGGGCGGCAGTTCGGCAAACATCGCTGCCTTCACCGATGGAATCCCGCGCAGCAGTGCCACCGTCTGCGGGCACAGGCGCTCAGCGGACGGATGGCCGGCAGCGTACCATTTCAAGTAAAACCGCTTCCAGCCGGTTTTAAAGAAGGAATTGAAGCCGGCGTCGTTGTTTTGCTCGGCGGCCTTAATTTTTTGCAGCGCCAGCAGATTCACCGCCTCGGCCCGGATGACTTGCCAGTTCTGCTTCAGCGGCGCCAGATCGTCCCACGGCCCTTCATTCAGAAACGGCTGCGCAGGGACGCGCGACAACAGCTGCATGAACAGGTTGATCGGCGCCATGAACGACGAGTGGTCGAACAATTGGCGCATGAAAGGCAGGCGCACCTTGCCGCGAAAATGGACGTGCAGAATGCAGAGAAACAGAAAACCTACAGCGATATACTTCATACTTATTATCTCCAATACGCCGTCACACAGGTTGACGGATAGTTATTGTACTGTCATTCGCGCCGGCGCGCTGCGCGGCCTACCCTCGGATAGGGATGGACGCAATTGCAACAGGGTGCGCTAGCGAACATTCCTTAGCTCATCCGTTTGCTACGATGCTTTCACCGATTAAATAAAAGGCGAGGCAAAAATGGCAAGCGCACAACAAGTTCTGGTAGTAGATGACAATGTCGATATGGTGGAGTCGCTGTCGGCTCTGCTGCAATGTCAGGGTTACGAGACCGCCTCGGCGCATAATGGCTACGAGGCTTGCGACTGGGTACGCGATGCGATGCCGAAGGCGATCATCATGGATCTCGGCATGCCATGGATGGATGGCTTTGGCGCAGTGCGGGCGATTCGCCGCATGCCTGGCGCCGAATCGGTGCCGATCATCGCGCTGACCGGTTCAGCCGACCGCGATTCGGCCAAGAAGGCCGTCGCGGCGGGCTTTACGCAGCACTTTTCCAAGCCGCTGAACTTCGATCATCTGAACCAGTATCTGAACAACCTCGGTTAAACCGCTGCCGGCTGCGCGCCGACCGCGCGGCCGGCAAATACCAGCAGCAGACCGGCGGCGGCCATCACGGCGCCGGCGACCGGCACTGCGGCGTAGCCCATGCCGGCCGAGATGACCGCGCTACCGATGGCGGCACCCGCAGCGTTGCCTAGGTTGAAGGCGCCGACGTTGACCGACGACGCCAGTCCCGGCGCCTCGGCCGCCGCGTGCATCACGCGGATTTGCACCGGCGGCACAATCGCAAACGCGGCCGCACCCCACAGCACGACACCAATCAGCGCTCCCCAATGGCTGGTAAACAGCAATGGCAAGGCCAGCATGATCACCGCCAATGACGCCAGGAAGATCTTGGTGGCGCCATCCAGCGACCAATCGGCCAGCTTGCCGCCGATGCCGTTACCGAGCGTGAAGCCGACCCCAATCAGCACCAGCGCCAGCGTCACAAACGTACCCGAGGCGCCGGTCAGCGTGGTCAGGATCGGTGCGATATACGTATAGACGGTGAACATGGCGGCCGAGCCCATGACCGTGGTGGCTAACGCCATCAGCACCACCGGGCGGGCCAGCACGCGAAGCTCTTTGCGGATGTCGGGCATCGCGCCCATTTCGCCGCGTGGCAGTGCGAGCACCAGCGCCGCCATCGCCAGCAGGCCCAGTCCCGCAGTGCCAGCAAACGCCATGCGCCAGCCGATCTGCTGGCCGATCCAGGTTGCCGCTGGCACGCCGCCGATATTGGCAATCGTCAGTCCCATGAACATTGTGGCCACCGCGCTGGCGCGTTTGTCCGGCGTGACCAGGTTGGCCGCCACCACCGAACCGATACCGAAGAAGGCGCCGTGATTCAGGCTGGTGACCAAGCGCGAGGCGAGCAGTGTCCAGTAGCCGGGCGCCATGGCCGACAGCAGATTGCCAACCACGAAAATCGACAGCAGCACAACCAGCGCATGCTTGGCGCGCAGACGCGCCAGCAGCAGTGTCATGATCGGTGCGCCGATCATGACGCCCAGCGCGTAGGCGCTGATTAACAGGCCGGCGCTGGGGATGGAGACGTGCACGCCTTCGGCGATGACAGGCAGCAGTCCCATAGGCGAAAATTCGGTGGTGCCGATGCCGAAGGCGCCGACGGCCAATGCCAGCAACGCCCAGGTGGGCTTCTTGTTCGTATCCGTCACTGTGTACTTTCAGTTAACTAAAAGAGGTCAACTATAGTGGAGTTCGGGATTTTCTGCAGAGGTGGGGAGGGAATCCGGCGGCGATGCCGTCCCAGGCCAGCGGTGACAAACACGTGTCATTGCCCGGAGACGTTGGCGTAGCCGCATTGGCAACACACTTCACAGCAAACGATGGCCCCATCTTCTGGCTGTCGCCATCGTCCGCCGAAGGGGAGAGCGGCGCAGGCCCGGTCGGGCCTTGCCGCAGCAATTTAACGCAGGGTTTCGGTCAGCACGCGGCCTTCCGAGCCGGCCGGTGGGCGGACGTGCAGCAGGTTGGCCAGCGTCGGCGCGATGTCGACTACTTCGGCATACTGGCCGTAGGCGCCCGGCTTGATCCAGCGTTTACCCATGATCATCAGTGGCACGTTGGTGTCGTAGGCGTACGGCGAGCCGTGCGAGGTGCCGCTGACGCCGGTGCCGAAGTACCAGAACGGTTTGGTAACCACCATCAGGTCGCCCGACAGTTCGCGGTTCCAGGCGCGGCGCATCAGGGTGTTGATATGCGTGCCTTGCACCGCGCCGCTTTCAAACTGGGTGCGGGTGAAGGTGTCGACGATGCCGTTCTGCGCCAGCAGATAGCGTGCGGCGGCGTTTTCCACGTCTTCGCGTTTCAGTTTGTTTTGCTCGGCCAGCGCGTAGTCCAGGTGGATGTTCGGCAGCGACCAGGCTTGCACCAGTTTGGACACGCCAAACTTGGCGGCCAGATGCTGGTCCAGTGCGGCCATCATCTTGTCGCCGTCGATGCGCTGGGCATCGAGGTTCTGGGTTTTAGCGAATTCCGGCGTGTTCGGGAAGCCGTGATCGGCGGTCAGCACCACCAGCACATTGTCCATGCCGACGCGTTTATCCAGGTAGTTGAAGAAGTCGGCCAGCATGCGGTCCAGGCGTTGCAGGTGGTCGTGCGACAGTTTGCTCTCCGGGCCGAAGGCGTGATTGACGTAATCGTGCGCCGACAGGCTGACGCCCAGCAGGTCCGGCACGCCGGCCGGATTGCGGCCGAGGTTTTCGCCTTCGACGGCGGCGCGCGCGAAGTCCAGCGTCAGTTGATCGAGGAAGGGGCCGACGCGCAGGCTGGCGTAGTAGCCGGCGTCGATCTCGCCGCTTTCGCTGTAATAGGTGTACGGCAGGCGGTTATGCGAACCGGCTTTCGGAATGTTCAGGTCTTCCGGCGCGTCGCTGGCGTAGGCCGATTCCGGCAGCAGCGGCGCCCAGGTCTTGCCGTAGTAGCGGTCCTGCGGCTTGGCGGCCAGGTACTTCTGCGCCCATTCCGGGTGCTGCTTCATGTAGTAGGTGCTGCTGGCGAAGTGGCCGGTTTTGTCCATGTACATATAGGCGGTGCCGGTTTTACCCGCCAGCAGGATGGCGCCGCGGTCCTTGCCGGAGACGGTGATCACTTTGCTGCGGCTGCCGGTGGCGTAGCGCAGTTCATCGCCCAGCGTGTCGACTTTGAGCTTGGCCGGCGAGGTGCCGTCGCTCGGCTTGGTCTCTTCGCCGATGTAGGTGTAGTTGGTGTCTTCGGTGCAGTAGACCGATTTCTTGGTGACCGGATCGATCCAGTTATTGCCGATGATGCCGTGCACGTAAGGATAGGCACCGGTCAGCACGGCGCTATGGCCGATGGCGGTGACCGTGACGCCATGCGCCTGGTGCGCGTCGCTGAAGGACGCGCCCTGGTCCAGCATGCGGCGCAAGCCGCCCTGGCCAAACTGGTCGCGGTAACGTTGTACCTGCTCGTTCGGCAGGCCATCGACCACCAGCACCACCACCAGCTTGGGCAGGGTGGAGGCGGTGGTCGGCGCCGCAGGGGCGGCCGAAACGTGGGACAGCGCGAGGCAGGATGCGGCAATGGTGATTGCGCGCAGGGACAGATGCTTGGTCATAGAGTGTCGTCAGGTTGGATAGGATAGTTTGGCGTGCGGGATACTATCCTATTCCTGTGACAGTTCTATGACAAGGTCAGGCCTTGCGCTTTTCTCCCGCCACCAGTTGCACGATGACGGCGATGACGATGTTCAGTAGCAGCGCCGTCAGGCCGGTGTAGGCGGTGTAACCGTCGCCGCCGATGATGAAGGTGTGCACCGGCTTGATGCCGTCGCTGAACGCCAGCAGGCTGCCGGCGACGATGCCGACTGCCCAGCCGCTGAGCAGCGCGCGGGCGCCGAACCAGCCGAAGAACAGCCCGAACACCACCGACGGGAAGGTCTGCAGGATCCACACGCCGCCCAGCAGTTGCAGGTCCAGGGCGAACTTGGTCGGCAAGAATAGGATGAACACCAGCGCGCCGACCTTGACCACCAGCGACACCAGCTTGGCCACCTTGGCTTCGCCGGCCGGCGTGACGGCCGGATTGACATACGGCTTCCAGAAATTGCGGGTGAACAGATTGGCAGCGCCGATCGACATCACCGCTGCCGGCACCAGCGCGCCGATGGCGATGGCGGCGAAGGCAAAGCCGCTGAACCAGCTCGGGAACAGGGCGTTGAACAGCGCCGGCACCACGTCGTTATTACTGGCGACGGTGATATGGGCCGCATACGCCATGAAGCCCAGCAGCGCGATCAGGCCAAGCAGGATGGTGTAGGCCGGCAGGAACACGGCGTTCTTGCGGATGGTGTCCGCGCTGTTGGCGGCGAAGATGCCGGTCAGCGTGTGCGGATACATGAAGGCCGCCATGGCCGAACCCAGGGCCAGCGTGGCGAACGGCAGGATCTGCGCCGATTTCAGCGTCAGGCCGGTGGCGCCGCCCTTGGCGGCGAAGGCGTCGCCGGCGGCCGAGAACACCGCGCCGTAGCCGCCCAGTTTCATCGGCACCAGCACCACCGCCACCAGCACCACGATGTAAATCATCAGGTCCTTGACGAAGGCGATCAGCGCCGGCGCGCGCAGGCCGGCCGCGTAGGTGTACAGCGCCAGGATGACGAAGGCGGCGGCCAGCGGCAGTTCGCCGGTCAGGCCGAGCGCCTTGATCACCACTTCCATGCCCACCAGTTGCAGCGCGATGTAAGGCATGGTGGCGACCACGCCGGTCAGGGCGATGGCGAATTCCAGTGGACGCGAACGATAGCGGCCGAACACCACATCGGCAGCGGTGACATGGCCGGCTTTCTGCGCCGCGTGCCACAGCTTGGGCATGATGGTGTAAACAATCGGGTACACCAGGATGGTGTAGGGCAGGGCGAAGAAGCCATAGGCGCCGACCGCGTACACCAGCGCCGGCACGGCGATCACGGTGTAGGCGGTGTAGAAGTCGCCGCCGACCAGGAACCAGGTGATCCACGCGCCGAAGTTACGGCCGCCGAGGCCCCATTCTTCCAGGTGGTTGCCGTCCTTTTGCTTGCTGCCCATCCAGCGCGAGGCGCCGAAGCCCAGCACCGTCACCAGCACAAAGAAGAAGATGAAGACGCTGAGCGCGGTCCAGTTGATTTCAGTGGGCATTATTCAACTCCCTTCTTCTTGTCGCTCTGGTACACCACCCAGATGATCAGCGCCGTCAGCGGCACCCAGGCAAACTGATACCAGTAGAAGAAAGGGAAGCCGAACAGCGAGGGCAGTTCTTTGTTATAGAAGGGCAGCCAGAGGAGGCCAATGAAGGGTAGGGCAAGCAGATAGCGCACGGCGACTCCATATTCTAAGTTGTCGCTGCATGGTATAAAAATGGCGAGAAGCGCGCTACCACCTATCGGGGTATATATTGTAGCGGGGCTGTTACAAATGAAATCTATCAAGCCGCGCCGGTGATTAATTTTCTCAATTGCAACAGTGTGTAAAAGCAACTGTTTTGGCGAAAAAGAGCAGTTTTTTGCAGTAGATGCCGGCACGAAATGATAACTCTTGCTAAAACGCTGATAGAATGTAGTTGTGAGGAATCTTCTTGCAGGAGTGAATGATGAGTATGGTGAACAACATTGGTGGTGGTACGTTGTCGGCAGCCTTGGTTGCGGACAAGGCGCTCGCGCCCGTACGAGTTCAATCTGCCACGGATAGTGGTGCTAACGCGGACCTGAGTGCATCGGTTGCCGCGTATTTCTCGTTGCCTGGCTTTAATGCCACCAGCCCCCTGCAGGCTGACACCAGCAACTCGCCCGATAGCGGCGACCAGGCCAATGCGCTGGTCAAGGCCGTGTCGGAGGACGATAGTCTGAAAAGCGCGTTACAGCAGTTTGACGAAGGTCTGAAAAAACTGGCGTCGCGTCCTGAAACGCAGATTTTCCAGGCCCGCTTTGGCGCCGACAATTCAGCCAACGGCGTGGATGGCCTGACCAATGCTACGCCGCCGGACCCGCTGCTGTCGCCGGAGCCGCTGCCTGGCGTGGGTGAAGACGGCGTGCTGGGCGTGCCGCCGCCGGCTACCGAAATGGCTGCCGACACCAATCATGATGGCAAGGTAAGTGAAGATGAGCGCATCCGCTATGAAGCGCCGCTGACCTATCGCAGCCTGGCTCACGCTGATGGCGCGGATGCCCAGACCAATGGTCCTAACGCTTTCTCGCTGACCGAAGTAAATAGCGCTTACGGTGCTGCCGGTGCCGCTGTCCCGGCCTGATCGTTAATCATCCCGAATTGGAAGGGCCTTGCCAGAGATGGCAAGGCCCTTTTTTTATCCCGTCCGGTAATTAAAGTCCACACCTGATCCATAAAAAATGCGAACATCATATGTGAATGTACATACATTAACCTTTAGTGTGCATCAATCTTAAATATTAGTAACAGTGCGGGAGATTGTAGTGAAAAGAAGAATCTTCAAGCAGTTCAATGCGCTGGCCCTGCGGGCCGGCGTGGCGGCGTTGATTGCCGCCGGTCTGGGCGGTTGCGCGCTCGGGCCGAATTTTAAATCCCCCGCTGCGCCGGCCACTGCCGGTGACAGCTACACGCCGACACCGCTGCCGCAGCAGACCGCGTCGGCGCCTGGCGTTGGCGGGGCGTCTCAGCAGTTCGCATTTGGGCAGGAGATTCCTGCGCAGTGGTGGTCGTTATTTCGTTCGCCGGCGCTGGATCAGTTGATCCGCAGCGCGCTGGCGCAGAACCCCAATATGGCCGCGGCTGAAGCGGTGTTGCGGCAGGCGCAGGAGAACTACAACGCGCAAGCAGGCAATCTGCTCTATCCATCGGTCAACGCGCAGTTGGGCGGCGGGCGGCAGAAGATCAGCGCGTCCAGCGCCGGCGCTGCAGCCGGCGTTTATAACGTCTACAACGCATCGGTCAACGTCGCCTACACGCCGGACGTGTTTGGCGGCACGCGCCGCACACTGGAAGGCGCGCAAGCCGCTGTAGATTACCAGCGCTTCCAGGTCGAGGCGACTTACCTGACGCTGAGCGCCAACGTGGTCACCACCGCCATCCAGGAAGCATCGCTGCGGGCGCAGTTGCAGGCCACGCGCGAAGTGCTGGATGCGCTGACCAAGCAGCAGAATGTGATCGAGAAGCAGTTCGAGTTCGGCGCCATTCCGCGCACCACGGTGCTCAGCCAGCGCAACCAGGTGGCGCAGATTAACGCCACCATCGCGCCGCTGGAAAAAGCGCTGGCGGCCGCGCGCCATCAATTGTCGGTATTGGCCGGCAAGCTGCCGGGCGAAGGCGGCATGCCGGAGTTTACGCTGGAGTCGCTGACACTGCCGCAGCAGCTGCCGGTGTCGCTGCCGTCGGCGCTGGTGCGCCAGCGGCCCGACATCCGCGCCAGCGAGGAAGCGCTGCATCAGGCCAGCGCCAATATCGGCGTGGCGACGGCGGCGCAGTATCCGCAGTTCTCGCTGACCGGCAGCTACGGCTCCAGCGCCACCACCTTCGGCAAGCTGTTCGACTCGCAGACCACCGCATGGAGTTTGCTGGCCGGCGTTGCGCAGCCAGTGTTCAACGGTGGCGCGCTGAGCGCGCAACGCCGCGCCGCCGAAGCGGCCTACGATGCGGCGTCAGCGCAGTATCGCGCCACCGTGCTGACCGCGTTCCAGAACGTCGCCGACACGCTGCGCGCGCTGGACTCGGATGCCGCCGCGCTGAAGTCGCAGGCGGAAGCCGAGGCCCTGGCCAAGGAAACGCTGGACTTGTCCGAACAGCAGTACAAGCTGGGTGGCATCAGCTACCTGGTGTTGCTGGACGCGCAGCGCAGCTATCAGCAAACCCATATCAGCCTGGTGCAGGCGCAGGCCACCCGCTATGCCGATACGGCAGCGCTGTTCCAGGCACTGGGCGGCGGCTGGTGGAATCGCGCCGATGGCGTGCCGGCCGCAACGACGGTGTCCGCCGCCGCACCATATGGCAAAGACGGTAAAAACCAATAAACGCATCATTCAAATCCGCAGGAGAACGATTCATGGCCAAGCGACCGACGACCAAGCGCATGCTCATCATGGTAGGGTTGGTGATTTTACTGATCGCTGTACTCGCGTTCGGGAAATTTTTACAGATTAAAAAATTGATCGCCAGCGCGCCCAAGCCGGCCGCGCAGGTGGTTACCGCCGTCAAGGCGCAAACCGCAGAATGGCAGCCGCAGCTGACCTCCGTCGGCACGCTGGCGCCGGTGCGCGGTGTCGATGTCACCACCGAGATCGCCGGCCTGGTGCGCGAAGTGCGCTTCAAGTCGGGCGACGAGGTAAAAGCAGGGCAGGTGCTGTTTGAGATGAATGCCGATTCCGACATCGCCCAGTTGCGCGCGCTGCAAGCCAACGCCGATCTGGCCGGCACCACGCTCAAGCGCGACAAGCTGCAACTGTCGGCGCAAGCCATCAGCCAGGCGCAGGTCGACGGCGACGAAGCCGACCTGAAAGCCAAGCAGGCGCTGGTCTCGCAGCAGAAAGCTCTGGTCGACAAGAAGACCATCCGCGCGCCGTTCGCCGGCAAGCTGGGGATCACCGCCATCAATCCGGGCCAGTACCTGAATCCGGGCGACAAGCTGGTGACGCTGCAAACCATCGACACCCTGTACGCCGATTTCTTCATCCCGCAAAAGCAGCTAGCCAGCCTGTCCATCGGCCAGAAGCTGAACCTGACCAGCGATTCCTATCCTGGCGTGGGCTTTGCCGCCAAGGTAACTTCGATCAGTCCTAAAATCGATGCGGCCACCCGCAACGTGCAGGTGCAGGCCACGCTGCCGAACGCCAAGCGCCAGCTGTTGCCGGGCATGTTCGCCAACGTCAGCCTGGATCAGGGGGAGCTGAAAAAATACCTGACCTTGCCGCAGACCGCCATTACCTACAACCCGTATGGCTCGACCGTGTTCCTGCTGGCGCCGCCGCCGGCCGATTCCAAGGATGCCATGAAGGATGACAAAGGCCAGGCTTACCTGGTGGCGCAGCAGGTGTTCGTGACCACCGGTCCGACCCGTGGCGACCAGGTGGCGATTCTCACCGGCTTGAAGGAAGGCCAGACCGTGGTCACCAGCGGCCAGCTGAAACTGAAGAACGGTACGCCGGTTGTGATCGACAACAAGGTGCAGCCGGCGAACAGTCCGAATCCGACGCCGCAGGAACACTGAGGATAAAGCGCCATGAATTTTACCGATATCTTCATCAAGAAGCCGGTGCTGGCCAGCGTGATCAGTTTACTGATCGTGGTGCTGGGCCTGCGCTCGCTGTTCAGTCTTCCGGTCAACCAGTATCCGAAGACGCAGAATGCGGTGGTGACCATCTCCACCACCTACTATGGCGCGGATGCGGCCACGGTGGCGGGCTTTATCACCCAGCCGCTGGAATCGGCCATCGCGCAGGCGCAGGGGATTGATTACCTGTCGTCGTCGTCCAACAGCGGCGTGTCGACCATTACTGCCACGCTGCGCTTGAACTACGATTCCAACCGCGCGCTGACCGAGATCACCACCCAGGTCAACTCGGTCAAGAACCAGTTGCCACAACAGGCGCAGCAACCGGTGCTGACGGTGCAAACCGGCCAGACTACCGACGCCATGTACATGGGCTTCTATAGCGACACGCTGCCGACCAATAACGTGACCGACTTCCTGGCGCGCGTGGTCAAGCCGAAGCTCGACTCGGTCCAGGGCGTACAGACCGCCGAGCTGCTGGGCGCGCGCCAGTTCGCGCTGCGCGCATGGCTGGACTCCGACAAGATGGCGGCGCATGGCGTCACCGCGGCGGAAGTCAGTCAGGCGCTGGCGTCCAACAACTACCTGGCCGGCCTGGGTTCGACCAAGGGCCAGGCGGTGACCGTGCCGCTGACTGCCGGCACCGACCTGCACACGGTGGAGGAATTCAAGCAGCTCTCCGTCAAGCAGCAGGACGGCGCCATCGTGCGGCTGGAGGATATCGCCACCGTCACGCTGGGTTCCGAGAACTATGACTTCAACGTTGCCTTCAGCGGCGTGCGCTCGGTGTTCATCGGTATCAAGGTGGCGCCGGACGCCAACATCCTGGACGTGGCCAAGCGCGTGCGCGAAGCCTTCCCCGGCATCAAATCGCAGCTGCCGACCGGCCTGACCGGTGAAATCGTCTACGACTCGACGGAGTTCATCAACACCTCGATCGATGAAGTGGTGAAGACGCTGATCGAAGCGCTGGTGATCGTGACCATCGTGATCTACCTGTTCCTCGGCAGCTTCCGTGCGGTGATCGTGCCGGTGGTGGCGATGCCGCTGTCGCTGATCGGCACCTTCTTCGTGATGCTGATGCTGGGTTATTCGATCAACCTGCTGACGCTGTTGGCGATCGTGCTGGCCATCGGCCTGGTGGTCGATGACGCGATTATCGTGGTGGAGAACGTCGACCGTCATATGAAGGAAGGCATGTCGCCGATGGACGCCGCCATCCAGGCCGCGCGCGAACTGGGTAGTCCGATCCTGGCGATGACGGTGGTGCTGATCGCGGTGTATGTGCCGATCGGCTTCCAGGGCGGCCTGACCGGCGCGCTGTTCACCGAGTTCGCGTTTACGCTGGCGGGCGCGGTGGCGGTGTCCGGCATCGTCGCGCTGACGCTGTCGCCGATGATGTGCGGCCACTTCTTCGACCACAAGCAGGATGAAGGAAAATTCGTCAAGGCCATCGACCGCGTGTTCGCCAAGGTGCATGACGGCTATCTGCGCGTGTTGAGTAGCCTGCTGAATACCTGGGTGGTGCTGATCGTGTTCGGCTTCATCGTGTTTGGCCTGCTGATCATCCAGT
This sequence comes from Duganella dendranthematis, assembly GCF_012849375.1. Lineage (NCBI taxonomy): Bacteria > Pseudomonadati > Pseudomonadota > Betaproteobacteria > Burkholderiales > Oxalobacteraceae > Duganella > Duganella dendranthematis. The sequence continues at coordinate 6,368,853 of NZ_CP051684.1, read as the reverse complement.
TCAAGATGTCGCAGTCCGAGCTGGCGCCGGAAGAAGACCAGGGCATCGTGCTGTCGCAGGTGGTCGGTGCGCCTACCGCCACGTCGGACCAGATGCAGACGTACGCCAAGCAGATTTTCGATGTGGCGAAATCGCTGCCGGAATACGATCAGATGTTCCAGATCACCGGCGTGCCGACCACCAATGCCGGTATTGGCGGCGTACTGTTTAAATCGTGGGACAAGCGGAGCCGCTCGGCGCACGAAATCCAGACCGAATTGCAGGCCAAGTGGAATCACATCGCCGGCGGCCGCGTGGCGGCGTTCCAGTTCCCGGCGCTGCCGGGCAGCTCGGGCTTGCCGGTGCAGTTCGTGATCACCACCACCGAGCCGTTCGAGAATCTGAACGCGGTGGCGCAGGCGGTGCTGGACAAGGCGCGCAAGGACAACAAGTTCTACTTCGTCGACGTCGACCTGAAAATCGACACGCCGCAAGCCAAGGTCGAAGTGGACCGCGACAAGCTGGCCACGCTGGGCCTGACGCAGCAGGACTTCGGCAACGCCATGGGCGCGGCGCTGGGCGGCGGTTACGTCAACTACTTCTCGATCGCCGGCCGTTCGTACAAGGTGATCCCGCAGGTGCAGCAGGTCGACCGTCTCAATCCGGACGATGTGCTGAACTTCTACATTAAGACCCCGACCGGCGACATGATCCCGGCCAGCACCGTGGCCAGCATCAAGTACACGGTGCAGCCGGAATCGATTACCCGCTTCCAGCAGCTGAACTCCGCGACCATTTCCGGCGTGACCGGCTCGTCGCAGGGCGAGATCCAGCAGTACCTGCGCGACGCCCTGAAGGAAGTGGCGCCGTCGGGCTATACGGCTGACTTCTCGGGTGAATCGCGCCAGTATGCGGCGGAATCGGGCGGCTTCCTGGCGACCATGCTGTTCGCCGTGATCATCGTGTTCCTGGCGCTGGCGGCGCAGTTTGAGAGCTTCCGCGATCCGATCGTGATCCTGTTCTCGGTGCCGATGGCGCTGTTCGGGGCGATGACGTTTATCTTCCTCGGCTTCGCCTCGATCAACATCTACACCCAGGTGGGTCTGGTGACGCTGATGGGCCTCATCTCCAAGCACGGCATCCTGATCGTGGAGGTGGCCAATCACCTGCGCGAATCGGGCAAGTCCAAGCGCGAAGCGATCGAGGAGGCGGCAGCCACCCGTCTGCGTCCGATCCTGATGACGACGGCGGCGATGGTGTTCGGCGTGATCCCTCTGGTGATCGCGTCGGGCGCCGGCGCGGCCGGCCGTCACGCCATGGGCCTGGTGATCTTTACCGGGCTGTCGATCGGTACCTTGTTTACGCTGTTCGTCGTGCCGGCCATGTACCTGTGGCTGGCCGGCGAGCATAAGGCGCACGCCGAACCAGCGGACGCGCCGCCCGAAGGTCCGACCCAAGGTCCGACCCCTGAGCCGGCTCACTGAGATGCGTCATGAGTAGCACCGACAAACCCGGCGCCGGACGCTGGCGCTGGCTGTCGGGAGGGCGCCAGCGGCGTCAGGAAGAAGTCATCCTGATGATGCTGTGCGCCCTCAGCATCCCGAGCATTCTTCCCTTTGGTATTTACCGGCTGCTGCAAGGCAGCTGGGCTTCGGCCATGGTCGACATGGCGCTGGTGCTGGCCATGTCGTCGGTGATTGTGCATGTGTGGCGCACCGGCCGTTATCAGGTGGCTAGCGTGTGCGTCACCATTTTCTACACCGGCGGCATGCTGACCACCGTTTATCTGCGCGGCGTGGGGCTGGTGTACTGGGTGTATCCGACCATGATCTCGGCGTACTTCGTGCTGCGGCCATCGGTGGCGCTGGCGATCAACAGCGTCGGACTGCTGGTGCTGGTGGCGGTCTTGCATGGACGGGTGGAGATGCTGAACCTGGCCACCATCATCGTCACGGTCGGCCTGGTCAACCTGTTTGCCTACATATTCTCTTACCGCACCGGCGTGCAAAACCGCCGGCTGCATAATGCGGCGGAGCTGGATTTCCTGACCGGCGTGGGCAACCGCCGCGCGCTGGAGCGGCATCTGGCCGAATACGCGCAGGAGCGCCGTCCGCAGCTGGAATCGAGCTTGCTGCTGCTGGATCTGGATCATTTCAAGCAGGTCAACGATCAATATGGGCACGCCGCCGGCGACAAGGTGCTGATGCGACTAGCAGAGTTGATGCGGCGGCACACGCGTTCGTCGGACCGGATTTTCCGTTACGGCGGCGAGGAGTTCGCGATTATCGCCAGCGGCGCGGGCCTGAATGCGGCGGCCAGCCTGGCCGAGGGCTTGCGCGGCGCGGTGGCCACGGCCACGCTACAGGAAGATCATCCGATCACCATCTCCATCGGTGTGGCCTATATGGACAAGGCGCAGAAGCCTGCGGACTGGCTGGCGCAGGCCGACAAGATGCTGTACGCTGCCAAGCAGGGCGGACGCAATGCGGTCCGCGTGGCGGAACCTTCCTGACCCCTTCCATGCCTATTATCCTCACTACTTTGCTGGCGGCGCATACCTTCGCTGCTGCGGCGGCGCAGAAGGAAGCGGCCATCGAGCTGACGCCGCCAACGCAGGCGGCGCCTGCGCAGCCGGCGTTGACCGATGACGTGATCAAGAAAGCAGTGCGCGAGACCGTCGCTGAAACGCCGCAGCCGCCGCCGCCGCTGGCGGTCAATCCGCAAGCCGGCGCTTTCCGCGCCAATTCCGTAGAAGCACGCATGAGCGCCGCCTTCGAGCAGGCCAAGGTGCCGGACTGTCTGCATTCGGACGCGCTGAAGCTGCAACCGGCCCATATCGGCCCGGTGAAGGTGGTCGGCCCTTACTCGCTGCCGTGGGTGATTGCCGCCGTGGTGCGCGGCAAATGCAATTAGAACGGCCGCACGCCGATCAGCGGCAAGTGCAGCCATAGCGCGAAGATGATGGCGCCGGCAATGCCGGCCACGATGGTGAGCGCAGTGGCGCCGCCGCTGCCTTGCGGGTAGATCGTGCCTAGTGCCGCATCACGTTTGCGCGAGGCGCGAAACAGCAGGATCGCCCATATCAGGAAGCTGCCGAACAACAGGATGTCGTGCAGCGTGCCGTTGGCGATCAGGTGGGCCAGCGCCCAGGTCTTGATCCCCAGCGTCATCGGGTGATGCAGTTTGGCCTTGATGCCGTTGCGCGGGATGTAGGCGGCGGTGATGAAGACGAAGGCGATTACCGCCAGCAGCGCGGCCAGGTGGCGCGTGAATGGCGGCGGCGTCCAGATGATGATGGGTGCCTGGCGCGCCAGGCTATAGCCCCAGATGATCAGCAGCAGGCTGCTGATCGATACCACGGAATACAGCGCGCGCCATGGCAGGAGGCCCATGCGGACGCGTACCCGGTTCCGCCAGTCTTCCGCGAAGATGCGGATCGAGTGCAGTCCGAGAAAAATTATCAGGCCCAGTATCAATATCGTCATCGCGCGTTCCATGGTTGTCTGCTGCCGTGACAATACACCGGTGAAGGGTGGCGCGCAACGCCGCTAGCGCAAGTTTCCCGCCAAATGAACGCTGGCACCGGCGCCGCTGCCGACCAGCCGCACGGCGCGCCAGCCATTAGCGCCGGGCGGCGCTGTTTGCACCGTCAACGCGGTGCAGGGCAGCGGTACCGGCTTGACGAAGCGAACGTCGATCTCGCGGAAGCTGATCCCTTGCTGCTGCAGCATTTCGTAGCTGCGCACGAAGCTGCCGAAGCCGTGCAGCACCAGGCTGCGGAACGCCGAACGTCGCGCCAGTGGCCCGCACCAGTGGATAGGATTGAAATCGCCAGTCAGCAGCGCAAAGCGCAGGCCATCACGCGCGTCGGCCTGCCAGGCGCCGGCGGTTTGCCACTGAGGTTCATTATGCCGCACGTGCGCAGCCTTGGCCGGACGCGGTCCTGGCAGCAAAAAGCTCATATGCAGACGCGCCTCCACCAGCAACGGCAGTTGCGCCGTGCCTGTGATGACCGCCACCACCAACTTGATCCGGCCCGGCGTGTGCTCAATCTGCTCAACCGCGGCGCTGACATGCAGCGGCGTGTCGCGTGGCAGCGGGCCATGTACGCTTAGGCCTACGCCCTGATTGATTACGGTGGTTAGCTTGTGGGGCATGCGCAGCAGCAGCTCGCCAACCAACGGCAAACTCCACTGCGAGACCATGTGCGGCGGCAGCTCACCTTGATAGCCGTCGTCAGCGCCCGACCAGGCAACGTACTGCGCCACCAGCTCCGCCGCAGGCGCATCGATCACCCGCGCGACGGTGTCGGTGCTACGCGCCGGTGTCGGGGATGCTGGCCCAATCGCGTTAAGCACAGTATGTCCGACCACGCGCGCGCCGGTCAGCAGCATCGGCAGGTGGTGGCGCAGCAGGCGATACGGTACGCCCGTCATTGCTGCACCGCCTTCATCACCGCCGCCAGTAGCGCCTGCGGCTGATACATCAGCCGATGCGGCGTTAAGCCAAGCCGCACCACCACCAACTGCTGCGACGGCACAATGGCGATGCTTTGTCCATCGTGCCCCTCCATCCAATACGTATCCGCAGGAAGCTGAAAACGCGTATCGGGATTCTGCCCCTCCGGCGTAGCGCCCGAAGGCCCATAGCGCCATACCGAGCCTTGCCCATACGCGCCACCCGACGCCGGCGCCACCTGCTGCATTCCGCTGACAAAACCATCCGGCAAATAGCGCTTGCCCTGCCAAACGCCGTCCTGCAACAGGAACTGGCCAAAGCGCGCCCAATCCTGTGTGGTCGCATACATATAACTGGAGCCAACCAGATTGCCACGTGCATCGGCTTCGATTACCGCGCTGCTCATGCCTAGCGGCGCAAACAAACGGTCATGCGGCAGCGACAGCACCGCAGCCGACACCGCGGCCTTGGCGTCACCGCCGGCAGCCCGCTGCCAGATACGCGACAACAGCACCGTGCTGCCACTTGAATAATTCCACTTCGTGCCCGGCGGGTGCTCCATGGGTTGCGTCGTCGTGAAAGCCGCCATATCCGGTTCCAGATATAGCATGCGTGTCGCATCGGAGACATCGCCGTAGCCTTCGTTCCAGCGCAAGCCGCTGCTCATCGACATCAACTGCGCGAGCGTGATCTGCGCGCGCTCATCGCCAGCGGGCCAAAAACCGCTCTGTTGCAAGGACAGCTTGCCATCTGAGATCTGCATGCCGGCCAGCGCCGCGCTCACGGTCTTGGCCATCGACCATCCCAGCAACGGCGACGCCGCCGTGAAACCTGCGCCATAACGCTGCGCCACCAAACGCCCGCGATAAATCACCGCCATGCCGCGCATGCCCGCACCGGCCAGCGCATCCTGCGCCAGCAAAGCCTGCACCGCCGGATTGGTATCTTCCATCGAACCGGTAGGCCACGGCACATTAGGCGATGGCCCCCAGATCCTGATCGGATTGAATTGATACTGTGAAGCCCGCGCCGCATCGCCATCCGGCGCCGCCGCGCAGCCGGTGCCGGGGCGGTACACCGCCAGACCGTCGCCGACAAAACCAAAGAACTGCGCCCGTACGGTTTTGCGCTGCTGGTCTACCTGCACCTTTAAATATTTCAGCACCGGATGGCCGGGCGCCTGCACATCCTCCGCCAGCACCGCCTGGGCATTACGGCCGGCGATAAACACATTCGAGCAGACGATCTTGGCGCCGTAATTGGCGCCTACCCGCAGCAAATCGGGCGGCTTCACCGCCAGCGTCGCCACACCGCCGGCCGCGATCACCACCACCGCCGCAGCAGCCAGTAAGAGTTTTGATGCCATTACATGCCAGCCCTGAATTCGACGCCGGCGCGCGGCGGCGTCATGTTGGAATACTTCGTAACCTGCTACGATTGTACCCACATGGCGGCATCAGGGCTACCGCACTGCAAGGATCTTGATTGTCAGGGCCGCAGAGGATACGCCCAACAGGTGCGCCTGCCACGCAACGTGGACATCGGCCGGCAGGTCCGACCAGCCGGTGGTATAGCCGAGGGCTTCGGCGCCGATCTTCACGGCCAGCGCCACGCCGAGGAGCGCCAACGCGGTGCGTGCCCGGATGCCGGCTTGTCTCCACAAAGTGCATGCCGCCAGCACCACCAGCATCACGGCCATGCCGGACGCGCCGCGATAATAGATCAGATCCGGTGCCAGAAGCAGCAGGCCGCCGGCAATCAGCGGCGCCGTCAGCGCAACAGCAAGGCATAGCCGCCGCCAGCCCAGCACGGGCAGGGCCACTGAACACGCCGCTGCCGCAGTGGCTAAGTCGATCAATGCATGCCGCGTTGAGTAGTGGACCAGATGGCAGGTCCACAGCCGCCAGATTTCGCCCGCCAGGATGGCATGGCGGTCGAACTCCAGCAGTTCAGGCACGACGCCGAACCGCATACGCCACGCCGGCCAGCAATACTGCCAGCGCAAGGCTGATCCAGCCCATGGCGCCGCCGCCTTTGTAGCCAGCCTTGTTCTCGACCTGGTAGTTGGCGTTGTTCTTGATCCGTTCGCGGAAGCCGTCCAATTCCGTTTGCAGCTGCGGGATCAACTGGTCGACCGCGCGTTCATAGCCTTCGCCTGCGGCCAGGCGCTGTTTTTCACTAAGGCCGGCCCACGTCGCCCCGCCTTTGACGCGGCTGGTTCCCGGCGCGCGAAACAGCAGCTTGTGGCTCTGGACATCGAAGACGGCGGCATCCACCATGGTCTGTACGTCGTACTGGTCGCCGTGGATCACGTAGGCGCCGATGATGGTCCAGTACAGCACCGCCAGTGCATTGGTGTCATTGAACTGCACCTGATCGTAGGAGAGCAGGGTGACCACCTCCACGTCGAACATGCGCGCCACCTGTTCCAGGTTGGTGAATCCGCCTTTGGCTTGCAGGTACTGGCTCGGGATGATCTCGATCTTGCCGATGTACTGATGCTTTGCGAACGAATCGCGCACACGCTCCAGCAATTTCATCTTGGCGGCTTCCGGCAAGCCGTTGTTCCAGTTTGCGCCGGGCACGAAGGCGATGCCCACCTTGACCGGCGGCCGCAGTTTGACCACGCTTGGCGCCAGGGTCGGCGCCTCTTTCGCGTTCGGATAAAGATAGTCGACCAAGCTGCCGGTCTGCTTGGCGCCATCAGGACTGCGCCAGCCGACGCAGCCACTCAGGCCGGCGGCGACCGCGATGATCAACAGGGTTTTAAGAAATCGCATGTGCTTCTCCGTTCGGTTGCTGGTTCAGGATCTTGTAGCAGCTGATGGCGCCCATTAGCGGTATGCCGATATGGACCACGATCAGCCACCACAGGCTGCCGGTCAGCACATAGCCCACGCTGAACAAAATAGCGGAGACGATGCTGAGGGTGATTTGTTTGGGATTGCTGTAGCCATGGCCGGCGCCATACGCCACCCCGGCGATCATTACCGCGCCCCAGGTGCCCACCAGGGGTGTCAGCACCAGCGTGAGGAAGCCGCGGTACAGCAGCTCCCAGCCGCCGCCGATGAACAGCGTGGTCACTACGAACAGCTTCAGTTCGCCGGAAGTGCGTGGCAGGGCGTCGCTGGCGCGCACCTGCTCATACATCTCGGCGACTTTTTCGGGAGGCATTTTCGCCTCGCGCGCCTTGCCGGCATAGTGCAGCAGGGGCAGGCCGAGGATCGGTATCAGCAGGCACCAGAGGGCGGCGCCGGAGGCTGGAACACCCAGCCCGAGGTCGGATGCGGTGTGGCCGCTCCACCAGCACGCCGCCACCAGCGCGATCAGCGTCACGCCGATGCTGCGAATGGTGGCGAGATAGCGTTGCGCGCGCGACCGCTTGGGCTTATCGCTCTTGTGGATGCTGCGCCATAACTGCTGGGAGGGGAGAACCAGGACCAGATAAAACGCCAGCGCAAGATCGATCATATTCGGGCCACCTTAAGTAAAGGACAACGGCCGATTATACGTTACGAAATATGCAATCTGAAAGCGCAGGCGTTCAGGTATCAGTGGGTGCTGCACGCAGTATCGCCGTGCAGCACCGCCGACTTTAGAAGCTGGTCGACAAACCAGCGTAGATGGAGCGGCGTTCGCCGTATTGCGGTGCGCCGACGCCGACGCCCGAACCGTCGCGCAGCAGGTAGACTTTGTCGAAGGCGTTGATCAGCGCCAGGCGACCTTCCACGGTGCCGACCGGTGTCGCTTTCCAGGTGTGGGTCAGCGCCAGGTTGACGGTGGTGTAGTGCGGCAGGTGGCCGGAGTTCGGCGCGCCGTTGTCAGGCGTCAGACGCAGGCCGCTGCCATACAGGAAATCGCCGCTGACCTGCGAATCGCCGAAGTGGTAGTGGGCGCCGCCCGATACCGTCACCGTCTGGTCGTGGTCCACGTGGATGTAGTGGTTGGCGATGTAGGCCAATTCGTCCGGGCCAAACAGCGACTGGCCGGAAGTGATGTTGGTGCCTTCCGCCTTTTGCGTGGTCACGTTGAGGAAAGTGCCCCAGTTCTTCTCGCTGTAGACGCTGGACAATTCCAGGCCCTTGGCGTAGCCGCGGTCGTAGTTGAACGGCGACAGGATCAGCGCCTGGCCGAACTGGCCTTCATCCAGCATATTGCGGATTTTCTTGTAGTAGGCGTCCGCGGTCACGGTCAGCTGTGGCGTCAGCTGGTGGCTGATGCCGATGTCGTAGTAGTTGGTGCGTTCGGATTTGACGTTGTCGGACACGCCCACCTCCGGCGCATTCGAGGTGCCGGCGTATTTGTCGATGCTGGACTGCGCGGCCAGTTCCTGCGGCGGCGGCGTAAAGTAGCGCGAATAGCCGGCGTGCAGCGCCGTGCCTTTGGCCAGCTGGTAGGCCACGTTGATGCGCGGGCTCCATTGCTGCTCGTTGACGTAGGCGTCCACCTTATCGAAGCGCACGCCGTAGTTGACGGTCAGCGGCGCGCTGATGTGCCATTCGTCCTGCAGGTAGATGCTGGACAGCTTGCCGGTCTTGCTGCTGTTGTCGATGATGGTGCGCGGATCGGTGCTGGCCTGGGTGCCGTCGTCGTTCATGTCAAACACGCCCACAGTGTTGTCGCTGTGCGTGGTCTGGCGGGTGTAGGCCAGGCCGGTGCGGATGGTGTGCTGGTCATTGAGCTTGTAGCTGGCGTCGAATTGCAGGCCGTTGGCGGTGTTCGAGCGCAGCGTGTTGGAGGCCACGCCGTTGTAGGCCAGGTCGCCGATGGGGTCCGGCGTGTAGTGCAGTTCCGAATACTGATGGAAGGCCGAGACCTGGTAATTCAGATCGCCCAGGCTTTTTTGCAGCGACAGCACCAGGAAGCGGTTTTTCTCGCGCTGGTTTTCGTCCAGCTGCGACGAGTCAGGCGCGGTGGCGCCGGTGACGGCGAATGCCGGTTCCTGATTCGGATTGTTCGGAATCTGGAAGCGGCCGTTGTAGGTGCCGAACATCAGGCCCAGGCGGGTGTTATCGTCCAGGAAGTACGACAGCACGCCGAACGACTTGGTCTGATTGGTCTTGTCGTGCAGCGCGCTGGTAGTCGGCAGCGGATTCTCGATCCCCAGCTTGTTGGTCAGGTAGCTGCCAGACAGGTAGTAGTTAAACGCGCCCTGGGTGCCGAAGAATTCCGCGCTCGGCTGGATCTGATCGTGGCTGCCAACCAGCACGCCCACGCGGCCGCCCGATTGCGGCAGGCCCTCCTTGGTCTGGATGTCGACGATGCCGGCGGTGCGCAGGCCGAATTGGGCTGGCAGCGCGCCGGTGATGAAATCGGTGGATTCAACGAAGCGGGTGTCGATCGACTGGCCAAAACCGCTGATCGATTCCGGCAGCTGCACGCCGTTGACGCGGTACTGCACGTTGGCGTGGTCGTCGCGCACGTGGATCGAGCCCGAGCCCTTGGAGTCCTGGCTCACGCCCGGAAGACGCAGCAGCACTTCGTTGAACGGCGTGTTGTCGCCTTGGCCCAGCTGGTCGACCATATGCTTGTCGATGCTGTAGATGGTGGTGCCGACGTTGGGCGAGAGATCGATGCGGGCGCTCTTCAGGTGAGCGGCGGTGACTTCCACTTGCTGCATCGGTGCTTCGTCCGGCGCGGCGGTCGTGGCGCTAGTTGCCTGCTGCGCATTGGCATGATTGGCATAGAAAGCGGCGGCGATCAGCAGGGGCAGAATACGGAGTTGTGGCTTGTGTTGCATGTTAAATCCTTGAATATACAGACGTGGCGATGCATTGGTCCCTCTCGCAAGAGAGGCCGGCAGTGCAGCGATTAAAATTCAGATGGAGAAAACAGCAACGCCGGGCGGCGCGTGAGATGGTGGCGTGAGGTAGCTGGTTTGCGCGGCGCGCACCACGGTGCGTGGCGCCAGCACCGGCAGGCTGCCGCCTTGCAGTGCGACCGGGGCCACCAGCAAGGTGGCGGGCGGTACGCCGCCGGCAGGCAGATGAACCACCGAGCAGGCCGCGCAATCCGGCTCATGATCGGTGTAGGCGTGGGTATGCGAACTCGCGCCGATCAGCTGCAGCGCCAGGAACATCAGCACGAAGAACATCATGACGCGTTGATAACGCGTCTGGCGATGTGGAGTGCTCATGGTGATGGTCGGGGCATGCATCCCCTGATTTTACAGGGGATCTGCCATATTAGACAACGGTTAATGCGTTAGTGCGCTGGCGTGGCGGCCGAATCGCCCACCAGGCCGCGCCGGGTGGCAAGGACCACGGCGTGGGTGCGTGCCGTCGCACCAAGCTTGTCAAACAGGCCTTTGACGTGGGTCTTGACGGTGCCGACGCCGATGCCCAGCTCACGCGCGATCGACTTGTTGCACTGGCCCTGGGCCAGCAGCTGCAGCACGTCGGTCTCTCGGCTGGTCAGGCCGATGCGGGTAAAGCTGTCGGCCACGCAGCGGCTCAGGTCCGCGCTCAGGTAGCGCATGCCGCGGCTCAGGGTGCGCACGGCGGTCAGCAGTTGTTCCGCATCCGAGTTTTGCAGCAGGTAGCCGTGCACGCCCGCCATCATCGCGGTACGCACTTCCCATTCGCGTTCCAGCTGGGTCACGATCAGCACGCGCGGCTGGCTGTCGCCGTGGTGGGCGTTGGCGGCGCGGCGCATGTGTTCCAGGCCGTTGCGGTGATCGAGGACGATCACGTCGGCGCCGCCAAGGCTGGCCGCCTCGCTGCTGGCAACGGTGATCTGCATATCGCTGTTGGCGCCCAAAAGGGCGGCCAGGCCGGCGTTGACGATCGGGTCCGCATGTGCGATCAGCACATGGACTTTATCGCCTTGCTGGACGATGCCGTTGGTGTTACCGGTGCCGCCGACGGCGGACTGAGGCCAGGATCGGGTATCCACTCGCATGTCACTCTCCTAAATTGAAAAACTGGTGACTAGAAGATTAAGCTTTTCCAGCGCGTTTGCCACGCCCCGATCCGGGAGGATGGCCATCCCTAGATGGAGGTATAGCCAGACCCTTGCGCCTGTGGCATCCTTACGCTAGAAGCCAGAATTTCATCCACGATGTACGAGACGCCAATGAATGCCCCGATCAAGATCCTGAGCGTGGACGACCACCCGATGTTCCGCGAAGGCATAGCCAGCGTGATCGCCGACGAGGAAGACATGCAGCTGCTGGAGGAGGCCACCAACGGCGTGCAAGCCGTGGAGGCTTACCGCCGCCTGCAGCCTGACGTCACGCTGATGGACATCCAGATGCCGGACATGAACGGCATCGACGCCACCATCGCCATCCGCAAGGAATTTCCCAACGCCCGCATCGTGGTGCTGACAACCTACGAGGGCGACGTACTGGCGCAGCGCGCCATCGCCGCCGGCGCCGCCGGCTATCTTCTCAAGAGCATGCTGCGCAAGGAGCTGCTGGCGACGATTCGCACCGTGCACCAGGGCCGCCGCAGCATTCCGGCGGCGGTGGCCAGCGGCATCGCAGAACACTGGCACGAAGGGGCGTTGAGCAAACGGGAGACCGAGGTGCTGCAGCTGGTGGCCGGAGGCCAGAGCAACAAGCGCATCGGCATGCATCTGGCGATTTCAGAAGAAACCGTCAAGGTGCACATGAAAAGCATCCTGGCCAAGCTGAATGCCAGCGACCGCACGCACGCGGTCACGCTGGCCATCGAACGCGGCATCCTGGACCTGCATTCCTGCGGCGTGATCCAGTAATCCAATAACTACGCGGCCTCGCGCATCAGCCAGCGCCGCAGCGCGCCCGGCTTGCGTTCATAGACGGCCGCTCCCGGCGCGCTGACCTGCGCCACCGTGCCCATGCCGGGACGGCACCACAAATCCAGCGCCGCATCGATTTTCATCGCCCGTTCGCGCATGCCGATCAGGCCCCAGTGGCCGGGCAGTTCGCCGGCCGCCAGCACCTTTTCATCAATGCCACGGCCATCGTCGCGCACCACCAGCGTGAAGTGTTCGGCCGCATAGCCCAGTTCCAGCTCGATGCGGCTGGCGCCGGAGTGGCGGAAGGCGTTCAGCAGCGCTTCACGGCCAATATGGTACAGGTGCTCGCGCGCGGACTCGGTCAATGTGGCCTGTTGGCCGGTGACGATCAGCGCAAAGTCAGCCGCGTGTTCTTCGCGCAGGTGCTGTCCCAGTTCGCCGAACATGTGCGGCAGGTCGTCGAGGTGCGGCACGCTGCGCAGGCCGCGCACCTGGTTGCGGCCTTCGGCCAGCACCTGGTCGGCCTGGTTGAGGATCTTCTCCACCAGTTGATAGGCCTCGCCGTCGGGCGGCAACCGCTTGAGCAGCGTTTGCACGCGCAGCATCAGCCCTTGCACGCTTTGCAGGAATGTGTCGTGCAGCGTGCGGGCGATGCGTTCGCGCTCGTCGGCGCGGTCCTCTAGCCGCGTGCGCAGCTGGCGGGTGACGTGTCGCAGGCGCAGGCGGTACACCACCCATAGCAGCGCCGCCAGCGCCAGCACGCACAGCAGCTTGAACCAGGCGGTTTCCACGAAGGTGGGCGGAATGCTGAAGCCCAGTTGCGCCTCCTGCGGATTCCACACGCCGTCTTCGTTGGCCGCCATCACGCGGAAGCGGTACTCGCCAGGATCGAGATTGGTGTAGAAGGCTTGGCGGCGCGCGCCCGGGTCCTGCCACTCGGTGTCGACGCCGTCGAGCCGATAGCGGAAGCGCACCCGCTCCGGAATGCTCAGGCTCAGCGCCGTGTAGTCGATGCGCAGGTTGCTGGTCGACTTGGGCAGCACCAGGCCGGGAAGGGGACTGTAACGCTGCTCGCCGACCGCGATGTCCTGCACCAGCACCGCCGGCGGCACCGGGTTGCGCGTGATGTGGGCCGGATTGATCCAGTTGATGCGATTGGCGGTGGCCATCCACAGCAGGCCGTCGTCGCCCATCACCAGCGACGGCATCGGCCGCAGTTGCGAGGCGGCGCCCAGCAGGCCGTCGTGGGCGTCGAAGCGTTCGTATTCCACTTCATAGCCCGGTGTGCTCATGGCCCGCGCTACCTGCGCGGCGGTGATGCGGCTCAGGCCTTCGGTGCCGAACAGCCACAGGTCGCCCTGCTCGCTGCGGGTGATGCCGGACACGCCGCGGAAGATCTCGCCGCGCAAGCCGTGCAGGGTGGCGAAGCGCTGGCCGTCAAACCAGGCCACGCCACGTTCGCCGCCGGCCCACAGCTGCGTGCCGCTGCGGTGTAGGGTCAGCACGTGGCCCAGGTCCAGTCCTTGGTCGGCGCTATAGATATCGACTTTGCCGTCGGCCAGGCGCACGATGTAGTTGCGAATGTAGCCGGCCCACAGCGCACCGTCACTGCCGGTTTCCAGCGAGGTGGGGAACTGGTCGCCCATCCCAGGCGTGGACAGCGGCAGCGCCGGCTGGCGGCGCCACTGGCCGTCCTTGAGCAGGTACAAGCCCTCGCGCACCACTGATACCCACATGCCGCCGCCGCTGGCGCGGCTCATCGCCTGCACCTCATAACTCTTGGCCTCAGGCGGCAGCGGATAGCGTTCCACCCGGCCGCCTTCCACGCTCCACACTTCATCGTCGTTGCCGGCCCAGAGTACGCCGTCCGGGTCGCGGTACAGCGCGGAGATGTGGCCGGACAGCACGCTGCGCTTTTCACCCTCGGGCCCCAGCACGCGCAGCGCGCCGATACGGTCGCCGGCCCAGACGCCGCCGCCGGTCACCGGCGCAATCGCCGGATGGTTGAACACCATTTGCAGCGGTAGCGTCAACAACCGGTTATGACGGAAGCGGTTCAGGCCCGCCGAGGTGCCGATCCACACATTGCCTTCGCGGTCCTGGAAAAAGCTTTGCGGCAGGCCGCCGCTCAGATCCTGCCGTTGCGACTCGCTGCTGCCGGCGTTGCGGCGTTCCAGGCCGCCGGCGCGGAAGATCCACTGGTTGCCTTCGCGGTCGAAGTACATATTGTTACCCTGTAGCGCCGGCCGCGCACCACCGTCCCCAGATGGCGCTTCCGCTTGCAGGCGGTAGTAGCTGTCGATGTCGGACGCCCACACGCTGCCATCCGGCGCCAGCGCCATGCCGCTCAAATCCCCGTGCGGCCAGGCCGGCATGAACTGCGCGCGGCTGTCGGTGCGGCTGAAGATCCCGCCCTGCATGGCGACCCACTGGCGCCCGCCGCGATCGAACAGCACCTGGCGCGCACGCCGCGCCGGCAGGCCGAAGTCGGCGCCGATGGTGACGAAATGGTCGCCGTCCAGCCGCGCCAGGCCGTCGCGCGCGGAGATCCACAGCACGCCGTCCGGTGCGCGTGCAATGCTGGTGATGGCGCCAGACGGCAAGCCCTGGCCGGCGGCGAAGTGACGCGCCTGATTGCGGCTGAAGTAGCTGATGCCGCCGCCAATGCGGTAGCCAACCCACAAGCCGCCTTCCGGCGGCGCGTACAGCGTGCGCACATTGGACGACAGCAGCGCGTGGCCTTCAACGCTGTCGACCCGTTCATAGCGCTTGCCATCGAAGCGGTACAAGCCGGTGCCGGCGGCCAGCCATAGCCAGCCATCGCTGGTCTGGGCGATGCTGAGGATGTCGACCGGCGCGCTATCGAGCGCACCCCAGGAGGTGTGAGTGAACTGTTCCAGCAGGCGTGCCGGCGGTTGCTGCGCCAGCGCCGGCGGCGGGGCGCACAAAAGCAGGCCGCAAAAGGCGGCGAAGGCGGCATGCAGGAGCAGGGAAGCGCGTGCAGTCGTCATAGGGTGAGAGGTTCTGGGAATTTGAGGATTTTAGCATCTATCCAGGTGCAAGCCAGTCCCTCCCAAAAGAGGGGGGAATTGTCAATCAATCCCGGTGATGCCGGTGGGGGGAGACATGACTACACTATGCGCACGTTTAAAATTACCGGAGCTTCGCTAAATCATGAAAATTTATATTGTATCGCTGGCCGTTGGCTTGCTGGTTGGCCTCCTTTATGGCTTTCTGAATGTGCGATCGCCGGCGCCGCCAGTCATTGCGCTGGTTGGCCTGCTCGGCATCCTGCTCGGTGAACAACTGCCGCCGCTGCTGCGCCCCTTGTGGCAAAAGGACGCGCCGAAAGTATCGTGGATCGAAGACCACGTCAAGCCGCATTGTTTTGGCCAACTGCCATCCGCACAAAAGTCTGATGAAACCCGGAGCACTTAAATGACCCAAACCCACAGCACCCCTGACCTGATCCTGCACCGCGGCCTGTTCACCACCCTGGACCGCAGCAACCCGCACGCCGAGGCAGTCGCCATTAAGGATGGCAAGTTCACCGCCGTCGGCCGCGCCAACGAGGTGATGGCGCTGGCCGGACCGAATACCAAGATCATCGACCTGCATGGCAAGCGCGTGCTGCCCGGCCTGATCGACAACCACTGCCACATCATCCGTGGCGGCCTGAATTTCAATCTGGAGCTGCGCTGGGATGGCGTGCGTTCGCTGGCCGACGCCATGGCCATGCTGAAGGCGCAAGTGGCGATCACGCCGGCGCCGCAGTGGGTGCGCGTGGTGGGCGGCTTCACCGAACACCAGTTTGCCGAGAAGCGCCTGCCGACCATCGAGGAACTGAATGCGGTGGCGCCGGACACGCCGGTGTTCATCCTGCACCTGTACGACCGCGCGCTGCTGAACGGCGCCGCGCTGCGCGCCGTCGGCTACACCAAGGACACGCCGGAGCCGCAGGGCGGACAGATCCTGCGTGACGCAAATGGCAATCCCAATGGCCTGCTGCTGGCCAAGCCGAACGCCGCGATCCTGTACGCCACGCTGGCCAAGGGGCCGAAACTGCCGCTGGAGTATCAGGTCAACTCGACCCGCCACTTCATGCGCGAACTGAATCGGCTTGGCGTGACCGGCGTGATCGACGCCGGCGGTGGCTTCCAGAACTACCCGGAAGACTACCAGGTGGTGCAGCAGCTGTCGGACGCCAAGCAGCTGACGGTGCGCATGGCCTACAACCTGTTCACGCAGAAGCCCAAGCAGGAGAAGGAAGACTTCCTGAACTGGACGCAGAGCGTCAAGTACCAGCAGGGCGACGACTACTTCCGCCACAACGGCGCCGGCGAAATGCTGACCTTCTCGGCCGCCGACTTCGAGGACTTCCGCCAGCCGCGCCCGGACATGCCGGAATCGATGGAAGACGACCTGGAAGGCGTGGTGCGCGTGCTGGCGCAGAACCGCTGGCCATGGCGCATGCACGCCACCTACGACGAAACCATCAGCCGCGCGCTGGACGTGTTTGAACGCGTCAACCAGGACATTCCTCTGGAAGGCCTGAACTGGTTCTTCGACCATGCCGAAACCATCTCGGACCAGTCGATCGACCGCATCGCCGCGCTGGGCGGCGGCATCGCCGTGCAGCACCGCATGGCCTACCAGGGTGAATACTTCATCGAGCGCTATGGTCACGGCGCCGCCGAAGCCACGCCGCCGATCAGGAAGATCATCGACGCCGGCGTGAAAACCTCCGCCGGCACCGACGCCACCCGCGTGGCCTCGTACAATCCCTGGGTCTCGCTGGCCTGGATGATCACCGGTAAAACCGTCAGCGGCGCGCAGCTGTACCCGCGCGCCAATTGTCTGGACCGCGAGGCGGCGCTGCGCATGTGGACCGAGAACACCACCTGGTTCTCCAACGAAGAAGGCAAGAAGGGCCGCATCGAAGTGGGCCAGCTGGCCGACATGATCGTGCCGGACAAGGATTTCTACGCCTGCGCCGAAAGCGAAATCTGGGATCTGAGCTCGGAGCTGACCATCGTCGGCGGTAACATCGTCTACGCGGCCGGCGCCTTCGCCAGCCATGACCTGCCGCCGCCACCGGCCATGCCGGACTGGTCGCCGGTACGCCGTTTCGGCGGCTACGCCGGCTGGGGCGAGAAGCAGGGCACCAGCCGCGCCGCGCTGAAGGAACTGGAACAGCGCCAGCTGAAACAGAAGCGTGAACGCGAGCAGCAGGCCGCCGCCTGCGGTTGCGCCAACAACTGCAATGTGCACGGCCACCAGCACGCCAACTCGTGGGGCAGCAAGGCGCCGGTGTCGGACCTGAAGAGCTTCTGGGGCGCGCTGGGTTGCGCCTGCTGGGCGGTCTGATGCGCTCGCAGTGGATCGAGCGATTCTTTCTGCTGCTGTTGTGTGCCGCCTATCTGCAAGGCGGCATCAACAAGCTGATGGATTTTAATTCGGCCATCGGCGAGATGCAGCATTTCGGCCTGTCGCCGGCGGCGCCGCTGGCGGCGCTGGTGATCGCGCTGGAGCTGGGCGCGTCGGTGGCCATCATCGCCGGCGTGTATCGCTGGCTCGGTGCAGGCTTCCTCGGCGTTTTTACGCTGATGGCCAGCTTCGTCGCCAACCGCTTCTGGGAGATGGGTGGCCAGGAGCGCTTCATGGCGGCGAATAGTTTTTTCGAGCATGTGGGGCTGACCGGCGCTTTCCTGCTGGTGGCCTGGCTCGATTTCAAGAAAGGTAGTAATGGAACGCGGTGATACTAAACAAGGCGTGGCGCTCGGATTTTTGGCCGGCTACGTCGACACGCTGGGCTTTGTCGGCCTGTTTGGCCTGTTCACGGCCCACGTGACAGGCAACTTTGTGCTGATCGGCCGTGCCGTGATCGAGCCTTCGCAAGCCATCGGCATCAAGCTGCTAGTGTTCCCGGTGTTTATTCTGTTTGTCGCCATGGCGCGGCTGGCGATTGTGCATTGGGACCGCAGCGGTAGCAAGACGCTGCGCAACAGCTTCCTGTTTCAGCTGTTCATGATGATCGCAACGGTGATCTGCGCCTGGCAGGCGGCGCCGATCGTGGAAGCCTCGGCGCCACTGACGCTGTTGACCGGCTCCCTGTGCGCCGGCGCGATGGCGATCCAGAACGCCTACGGCAAGCTGTTGTTGAGCAAAACCTCGGCCACTACCGTCATGACGGGCAATGTGACCGGGCTGGTGATCGAGCTGGTGGATTCGATGCGGGGCGACCCGGACGCCATCGGCCGCTGCAAGAAGCTGACCTGGCCGGTGATTGCATTTGCGGTCGGCTGCATGAGCGGCGCGCTGGCGTTCGTGCAGTTCGGCTTCCACGGGCTGCTGCTGCCGTGCGCCATCCTGGTGGCGCTGGCCGCGACGGCCAGGGACTAAATTGAAATAATGCCGCGCTTGAGGGCGATCGTTACCGCGTGGGTGCGATCGTTGGCGGCCAGCTTGGCCAGCACGTTCTTCATGTGAGCCTTGACGGTTTCCTCGGAGATCGTCAGGCGCTCGGCGATACGGCGATTGGAATGTCCGCTCGCCGCCAGATTCAACACTTCCATCTCGCGCGGGCTCAACGGACCCTGGCCCATGTGCTGGGCCAGTTCCATCGCAATCTCCGCCGGAATGCGGCGCTGTCCCATATGGACGCCGCGCACCGTGTCCAGCAAATCCTTGCGCAGTGTGCTCTTCAGCAGAAAACCGGCGGCGCCACCTTGCACGGCGCGCAAAATCTGCGCGTCGCCCTTGTAGGTGGTCAGCATGACGACGCGGGCATTGTTATGCTCGCGCCGTATCTCATGCAGCGCCTGCACGCCGTCCAGCTCCGGCATGGCGATGTCCATAATGGTGACATCGGGCCGCAGCTGCGTGTAGGCGTCCACGGCCTCGCGGCCGTTGCAGGCTTCCCCGACAACGCGCATATCGGGCTGGCTGGAGATGGCCTCCCCCAGGCCGGCGCGCAGCAGGGGATGGTCGTCGACGACGAGCACAGAGATGGAGCTGAAAGAGGTACGCGTGTCCATAATGATCAGTATTCCTGAAGTTGCTGACGGATTGCTGACAGGATGCTTACTAGCGCAGCTGCGAGTACGCGACCGGCAGCCAGTCGTAGCCCTTGCCGTCCACCCGCAGGTGGCCCAGGCCAGGGAACGACAGGTGACCGGCGCCGACCAGCGCGCCTTCCTTGGCGACCGCCGGGAACACCTTGCTGCGGGAAGCCAGGGCAGCCTTGGCGTCGCTGTCAAAGCCGATGGTGACTTCCGGGTGCTCCAATTGTACCGCCGCCACGTGGATCAGGTCACCCACCAGCACCAGTTTTTTGCCCTTGCTTTCGAAGGTGTAAATGGTGTGGCCCGGGGTGTGGCCGTAGGCCGAGGTGGCGTGTACGCCCGGCGCGAGTTCGGTGTCACCGCTGAACGGTTTCAGGTGCTGGGCCGTCGCGTACGGCGTCAGCGAGGCCATCGCGCCCTGGAAGAAGCCTTTGCTGTCGGCCGGGGCCTTGTCCAGGTTGGCCTGGCTGAGCCAGAAGTCGGTGTCGCGCTTGTCGGCGCGCAGGATGGCGTTCGGGAACACCAGCTTGCCGTTGGCCGCCAGTCCGCCGACATGGTCCGGGTGCAGGTGGGTCAGGTAGATTTCATCGATCTGGTCAGGCTGGTAGCCGGAGGCCTTGATGTTGGCCAGAAGCTTGCCCAGCGTTGGGCCGAACAGGCTGCCGGCGCCGCTGTCCACCAGGATCAGCTTGCCGCCGGTGTTGACCAGGAAGGCGTTGACCGAAGTTTCGGTCGGCACCGATTCGTAGTTGCGGGCCAGGGCTTTCTTGGTAACATCGGCTGGTTCGTGCAACAGCTTGTCTAACGGCAGGTCGACGGTGCCGTCGCTGATAGCGGTAACTTCGAAATCACCCAGCATGACGCGGTGGAAGCCGGGTGCGTTGGTGCCGGCCAGCGGCGCGGCGGCGAAAGAAGGGGCGGCAGAGGCCAAAGCCAGCGCAGCGAACAGTGGTGTGAATTTCATATTGGTGTCCTTAACAATTCAGTGATGAACGAAGTATGCATCTTTGCAAAAAATGGCACAATACGGAATAAAGCAAAGAGTCTTTGCAGATTCGACAAAGACGTATGGCTGGGGAGAGAATTGTGATAGATGGCCTGAAATGCTTTGTGACGGTGGTGGAACTGCGTAGCTTGACCAAGGCGGCGATTCACCTTGAAATGGCGGTATCATCTGTTTCCCGAAAGATAGATGCGCTGGAAGCGGAGCTGGGCGCGCGGTTGCTGTTGCGCAGTTCGCGCCAGGTGATTGTGACCGACGCCGGCGAACGCTTTTTGCCGCGCGCCCGCAATATACTGGCTGAACTGGCGGATGGCAAGAACGCCGTGCAGGAACTCGACAGCGAACCGCGCGGCCTGCTGACGGTGACCGCGCCGGCCGCGTTCGGCCGCCTGCACGTGGCGCCGGCGATGGCCGCCTTCCTGCAGCGCCATCCGCTGATCGAGGTCGACCTGCATGTCAGCGACGACGTGGTCGACCTGTCGGCGCGGCGGGTGGACGTGGCGGTGCGCGCCGGCGTGCTGCCGGCCAGCGACCTGGTGGCCACCCGGCTGGCCGGCATGAACCGCGTGGTCAGCGCCAGTCCCGCCTATCTGGAGCGCCATGGCTGGCCGCAGCAGCCGGAAGACCTGCTCGATCATCAATGCCTGACCGTGACGGGCAGGGTGGCGCCACGCGGCTGGTGGCGCTTTGAAGGCGTCAACGGCAATCAGCCGCTGCCGGTGCGGGGCAAGTTGCGCTGCGACGATACCGACTCGCTGCTGCATGCCGCCATCAGCGGCGCAGGCATTGCGCATCTGGCCAACTGGCTGGTCAGCGACGCCATCGTGGCAGGCCAGCTGGTGCCGGTGTTTCCGATGCCGCCGGTCGAACGCAGCGAGATTGCACCGCGGCGCGATCCGGCCGATCCGGCCATCCATGCGGTGCACATGCCGGGCCGCTCAAACCAGGCCAAGGCGCAGCTGCTGATACGTCATTTGAAGGAATATTTCGGCAGTCCGCCGTATTGGGACCTCGCGATGGAGGCAGCCGGGGCGGGCGAACGCCACGCCCCGTGAAGGAGAGGGGGGGAGAGGGTTAATCCCAGTCGCCGCCGCCACCACCGCTGTCGCCACCACCGCCACCGCTGCCGCCGTCATCCCAGCCGCCGCTGACGCCGAAGTCGTTGCCGCCCATGTCGTCGCGGCGCAGCAGGTCGTCGCGTGCCGCTGGATCGTCATAGACGATATCGTTGCGCGACTGGTCTACATTGCTGGCGTTGGCCTCATGGCCGCCGGTGAACTGGCGTGCCAGCGCTTCACCGGCGACGATACCGGCGCCGACCGCTGCGCCCGTTGCCAGGCCGCCCATGATGCGCGAACCCATGCCAGGCTGACCCGGCTGCTGCGGATAGCCGCCTTGCTGGCCCCAGCCGGCCTGGCCGTAGCCCGGTTGCGGCGGCACGCCGCCAGGCGCGTAGCCGGGCGCCGCACCCGCGTTGTAGCCGGCCGGGTTGTAACCGTCATTAACAGCTGCCTGTTGCTGGCGCCGCGCCATGAAGCGGGTGGCCAGCCAGATAAAACCCGCCAGGCCGAGGCCGATAATCAGGATGCCGCCCCAGCCGATACCGCTGCTCTGCGGCGCGTTGGCGTAACCGCCGCTGCCGTAGTTGCTACCGCCATTGCCGCCATTACCGGCATGATTGCTGCTGCGTTTTTGCGAATAGTCCAGCTTCTGACCTTCCGCCAGCAGCGCGCGCAGCTTGCTGACGGCCTCCGGCTTGACCTTCGGCAGGCCGGGCGACAGTTCCTCCGCCTTGGCCAGCGAGGTCTGGGCGGCAGCAAACTTGCCCTGCTTGGCAAGCAATTCCGCTTCGACAAAGTGCGCGCTGGCGCTCTTCGGGTGGGCCGCCAGCACCTGGTCCATCATGGACTGGGCCTCGGCGAACTTGCCGGCATTGGCTGCCGCATAGACCTCCTGGATGGTGGGCTCGGCGGCAAATACGGGGGCCGCCAGCGCCATGGCGCCAGCCAGCAGAGTGATACGTGCAATAGATTTAGCCGTCATGTCATACCTCCTAGTGAAGACGAGCCTAAGATGACGCCAGTTTACGCCATTTTCAAGGGGCTGGCGGTGCGTTGCCGCACCGCCTCCCAAGAGGAGGAGATGGCGCTGGCCACAAGATCAGCGGTGGCGGCCGACAAAGTCCAGCCCAGGTGACCGTGGCCGGTGTTGTAGAACACCCCGGCGCCTTGCCGGGACCGACGCGGGGCATCAGATCCGGCATCATGGGCCGCAGCCCGGCCCACGGCGTGATGCTGCGCGTGCAGACCTCGGGGAAGTTGTGCCGCACCCAGTCGGTCAGCGGCGCGATGCGGTCGGCGCGGATGTCGCGGTTATGGCCGTGGAATTCGGCGCTGCCGGCCACGCGGAGGCGATCCTCGCCAAGCCGGCTGCACACCAGCTTGACCGTGTCGTCGACCAGGCTGACGTTTGGCGCGGCGGCGCGGCTGGCCGCGTCGTCCAGCTGCACGGTGACCGAATAGCCCTTAACCGGATAGACGTTGACGCTGTCGCCGACCTGCGCGGCCAGCGCGCGGCTGGCGGCGCCGGCGCAGATCACCACCGCGTCATAGCGGCTGGTCTCGGCGCCTTCGCCTTGCAGCACGGTGACGTCGACGCCGTCCGCGCCGGCGTCCAGATGCACCACCTGCTGGTGATAGCGCAGCTGCGCGCCGAGCCGTTGCGCCGCCTGCGCTAGGCCGGTGGTGAATTTGTGGATATCGCCGCTGCTGTCGCTGTCGGTGAAATGGCCGCCGTAAAACTCGCCGCGCAGGGCCGGCTCGATGGCGCGCATCTCGTCCGGCGTGACGGCGCGGCGCTGCACGCCACCGCGCGCCAGCAGCTTGCTGACCGCCACCGCATGCTCGAACTCGGCGCGGTCGCGGTGGATGTGCAGGATGCCGTGGCGCTTCAGGTCAAATTCGATGCGCTCATCGTCGGCCCACTGGAACAGATGGTCGCGCGCCGCCACCGCCATGCGCGCCAGGGCGATCGTGTTGTGGTGGTAGTTGGGCATGGCCGACACAAACTCGGCAAACCAGGACAGCTTGTGCCAGGTGGGATGCAAATGCACCAGTAGCGGTGCGTCGCTGCGCAGCATCCATTGCAGCGCCTTGGCTATGGTGGCGCGGTGATTCCACACTTCCGCATTGGAGGCCGACAGCTGGCCGCCGTTGGCATAGGAGGTTTCCATCGCTGGATAGCGATGACGTTCCAGCAGGGTGACGGCGAAGCCGCGCTTGGCGAGGGCATAGGCGGTCGTCACGCCGGTGACGCCGCCGCCGATAATGGCGATGGTTTTCATGATGGCGCTGACAAGCTTACAAGAAAACCATCGACCTACAAAAGACTTTTATGCCTTCTGTTGTTTCGCTATGTAGCGGTCGATCACGGTCGGCAGCACCGTCAGCGGCACGCCGCAGCTTTCCACTAGCGCGTCGTTAAAGCCGGCCAGGTCGAACTTGCCGCCCAGCGCCTGCCTGGCGCGGTCACGCTGGCTGATGATTTCGTTGTGGCCCATCTTGTAGCCGCAGGCCTGGCCAGGCGATACCGTGTAGCGGTCGATTTCGCTGGTCATGGCCTGTTGGCCGCGGCCGGTATTCTCGACCAGGAAGCGGATCGCCTGTTCGCGCGTCCACTTCATCGCGTGCATGCCGGTATCCACCACCAGACGGCAGGCGCGGAATTGCTGTGCTTGCAGGTAGCCGATCTGGCTGAACGGATCATTGGCGTACAGGCCAAATTCATCGACCAGCTGCTCCGCATACAGGGCCCAGCCTTCAACAAACGCATTGAAGCCGATCAGCGAGGAAATCAGCGGCAGGTCGGCGTGGTGCTCGGCCAGGTAGGCGCCTTGCCAGGCGTGGCCCGGAATGCCTTCGTGCGCGGTCAGCGTCGACAGCTCAGACTTCGGCCACAGCTTGGTCGACTTCAGGTTGACGTAGTAGATGGCCGGCCGCTTGCCGTCCAGCGATGCAAAGTTCATATAGCCCAGCGGCGCGCCGGCCTCGATATCGGTCGGCACGCGCTTGATTTGCAGCGGCGCCTTCATGTCGAGGTGCGAAATTTGCGGCATCAGCTTGCGCACCGCGTCCACGCGCGCGTTGCAGTAGGCGATCAGCTCTGCGCGGCCCGTATCGTTGTCGGCGTAGAAGCGGCTTGGATCCTTGGAGAGACCCAGCAGGCGCTCGCCGACGCTGCCCTGCGTGATACCCTGTTTTTTCAGGATGGCATCGATGCGCGCTTGCAGCTGCTTGTTCTGTTCCAGGCCGATGGCGTGGATTTCCTTGGCGCTGTGGGTGGTCGAGGTGCCGAGGCGCAGCGCCCACTCGTAGTAGGCGGCACCGTCCGGCAGGCGGTGCACGCCGGCCACGTTGGTGGCTTTGGCGGCGGCCTTGCTGAACGTGGCGATCTGGCGGTCCAGCGCCGGATAGACCGAGCCTTCCACCAGTTTCAGTGCGCGCGCGTGCCAGTCGCCGGCGATGTTGAGCTTTTGCGTGCGCTCGGTGATCGAGGTCACCAGTTTCTGGCTGGCGGCGGCGGTCTTGCGGAAGTCCTGCAACTGGCCCAGCGCGGTCTTGCAGATGAAGTCCGGCGGCGCGATGCCCTGGCCGGATTGTTCGGCGATGCGGGCGGTTTCCTGGTCCAGCAGTTTGCTCATGGCGGCCAGGCGCGCCAGGTACGCTTCGGCATCGGCGGCATTGGCGATCTGGTGCTGCGAGTCGAGGAACTCCGGAATGCGGGTCAGTGTGCCGTCCTGCTGCGTGACCGGGAATGGCGCGGTGCCGCCATTGAAGCCACTGGCCGCGCCGCCGAACGGGAAGCGCAGACCCTGCACGCCCGATTCGGCGGCGTAGGCAACGGTGTCGTAGCGGATCTGCGCATCGGCGCTGAGCGTGGCGCGGTTGATGCCGCGCAGGCGGCTCTGGATCGATTTGACTTCGTCGGCCCAGGCTCTGTCGCCGGCCGGCGACAGGTCTTCCAGCTGCGACTTCAACGCGGCGCGCGCGCCGTTATCGAGACCCAGGCCGGTGGCGCCGGTCGGCGACAGACGCAGCACTTCATCGGCGATATCGTCCAGCAGCTTGGAGAAGCTGGCGTCGGCCGGTGAGGCTGCGGCGGCCCAGGCCAGGCCGGGAACGGCGCCGACGGCGGTGGCGGAGAGGGCGGCCAACAGCAGGTCGCGGCGGGAAGGGTTGTGTAGGCTCATGGCATCCTTTGATGGGGTAAGGTAAAGAATCGGCGCGACGGCGACCTTAGCCTGCTCCCTGCCAGGATGTCAATGGCATTTAGCTATCGGTGCTGAACCTCAGTTGGAAGCGAGCGGCTAACCCGCGCAGCGTGTCGATCTCCTGGCGCGGCAAGGCCATGGAAACGTGCATGTCGGGCCGGACCAGATAGGCGGCATCTTCCAGCAGGCCGGCGTGGGCGTGGGCCTCGGTCCATGGCCATGCGTGTAAAGGCAGATGCAGCGCCTGCGCGGCGGCAGTCAGCTCCGGCGTGGCGTGGCCGTAGACGTGCAGTTGCCAGTCCAGCGATTGCAGCGGGCGGAAGTTATCCGCCACCCACGGCAGCCGGTCGCCGCCAATGATGTCGCCGGCGCGGCCGCCGCTGAGAGGGCTGTCGGGATAGTGAATCATGATTTGCGACAGGGTCTTGAACAGCGTGCGACGCGCGGAGCCGAAGCCGCTCAGCACCGGGAACAGGTGCGGCAGCAGCCAGTGGCGCAGCAGCTCTCCACCGGCGCCTTGCGACACCATCATCTGAAAGGCGCGGTCGGTGGTGGCGACCAGCTTGCGGGCGAAGACGATGCGCTCGGCCTCATAGGTGTCCAGCAGCGCGGCGTCGGCACGCTCTTGCAACACGTGGGCCAGCTTCCAGGCCAGGTTGATGGCGTCGCCGATGCCAGTGTTCATACCCTGGCCGCCGGCCGGGCTGTGGATGTGGGCGGCGTCGCCGGCGATGAAGCAGCGGCCGACGCGGAAGCGCGCGGCCACGCGGTGGTGCACACGGTAGGTGGAAAACCAGTTGACCTGTTCCACGCGGATGCCCAGCAGCGGCTCCAGCGTCGGCCGCACCGCTTCAAAGTCTGGCTCGGGCGGGGCGTCGGCCGGCAGGATGCCGATCAGGCGCTGCATGCCGCGCGAGCGCACCGGCAGCATCAGCGCGAAGATGTGGGCGGCCAGATGGGCCACCAGGTCGCGGTTGGGCGTGCCGGCGGTGTGAACGTCCGCCACGTAGTACAGGTGATCGTAGGTGCCGCCGGTGAAGCTCACCTGGAGAGCATCGCGCACGCGGCTGCGGGCGCCGTCGCAGCCGCACAGATAGGCGCTGCTGCAGGCGATGCGGTCGTCCCCGTGCCGCAACACCGCGCGCACGCCCCATTCGTCCTGCGTGAAGGATTCCAGTTCGGTGTTCCATTCCACCTGCACGCCTTCGGCCTGCAACTGCGCCACCAGCAGACGTTCGTGGTCGTCCTGCGGGAACGCCAGCACGAACGGGTAGGGACTGATGCCGGCGCCGATGTCGTTGAGCGGCAGCTGGGCGATGTCCTGGCCATCTTCGCGCAGGTGGAGGGATGCTATCGGGATGCCCTGGTTGATCACCACATCGGCAAATCCCAGCTGGCGGTAAAACTCCAGCGTGCGCGCATGCACGGCCATCGCGCGCGAGGCCTGGCCAGGGCCGCTGTTGTGGTCAATGATGCGGACGACAACGCCCCGTCTTGCCAGGGCAATGGCAAGCACCAAGCCGGTCGGACCGGCGCCGACGATGAGCACCTGAGTAGCCATGGCGTGAGTTTAGCGCCACCATTTATCGCGGTGCGCGCAATTGAAGCTTGGCGTTTTTGGCAAGTATGTGATATGTTTATTTTTACTTAACTCTTATTCCTGGGCCGATGACCGATTTCACAACCCGCCGTGCGTTGATGCTGGCGCTGGCCAGCGCGCCGCTGGCGCGTGCCGCCGACTTGCTGGATCAGGCGCCGACCACCGCGCCTGTCTCGCGTACCGGGTTGCTGGCGCGGCTGGAAAAGGAATCCGGCGGGCGGCTGGGTGTGGCGGCGTTTAATACGGCCGACGGTCGCCAGCTGCTGCATCGGGCCGACGAGCGCTTCCCGCTGTGCAGCACCTTCAAGATGATGCTGGCGGCGGCCGTGCTGGCGCGCGATCCGTCGCTGCTGGACAAGCGCCTCCGCTACGAGAAGAGTGATCTGGTACCGCATTCGCCGGTCACCGGCAAGCACGTGGCGGAGGGCATGACAGTGGAAGCGCTGTGCGAAGCCACGCTACAGTACAGCGACAACACGGCGGCCAATCTGCTGATGAAGCAGATCGGCGGCCCGACGGCGGTAACGGCCTACGCGCGTTCCATCGGCGACAGCGAATTCCGGCTGGACCGCTGGGAGACCGAACTCAATTCCGCGATTCCCGGCGATGTGCGCGACACCACCACGCCGCAGGCGATGGCGAAGTCGCTGCAAAAACTGGTGATGGGCGAGGCGCTGCCGCTGCATTGCCGCCGCCAGCTAAAGGACTGGATGATCGGGAATACCACCGGCGCGACGCGCATTCGCGCCGGCGTGCCGGCCGGCTGGATCGTCGCCGACAAGACCGGCGCCGGCGACTACGGCACCGTCAACGATATTGCCGTGATCTGGCCGCCCGGCCGGCCACCGATGCTGCTGGCCGTCTACGTTACATTGCCGGGCAAGGACGACAAGGCGCGCGTCGAGCTGCATGGCGAAGTGGCCAAGGTGGCGATCGAGGCGTTTCGGTGAGCGCTTCTCCCTTCGCGTTTGAGGCCGACCTTCGTGAGGCGATACTGGCGCGGCGCGAGGAGCGCTATGATTGCGCGCTGTCCTTGCTGATTGATCTGTTCGCGCGAGAGGATGGTACGCATACCATCGCCATGATCGAATGGCGGCTGCTGATCGAGCAGTATGCGCCGGCGCGCGAGGCGATGGTGCGCGAACGTGCGGTGCAAGCCGATCGCGTGCTGGCTGGCGATATCACCTTTGGTGACAGGCGGCGCGACCGCTTCACCGTCATCGGCCACATGGACGAGGCGTTGAAGGATAGCCGCGCCACGTATGAACTTTTCCTGCAAATGCTCGCGGTGCTGCCGGAGGTATCGAAAAGCAGCATTCGACACGCCCTGCCCGCGATCGTCGACGCGCAGGATTACGCGCTGGCGCAGCGCTATGTCACAGATCCGCTGCCTTTGCTGGCGGAGCTAAACAGGCTGGCGGAACATCTGCCGCTGCTGCCCACCGATGGCGCGCCGCGCCTGGCGGCTGAGCTGGCGAATTATGTCCGTGACCTGTCTCTATGCGAAGCGGTATGGCGTGGACTGGGACGCGTCGTCGAAGCGGATGCGCTGCGCGCCGCCGCGATTGACGGCATTGCCGACAACGCCGTGCGTGCACTGGCGCTGCGCGAACTCGCCGAACCCGGCGCCATCTTCCGAGAATTTGACGAAGGCAGAGCGCGTCCTGACATGACAGACATCCGATATACCAAAGAAGAAGACTGGCATGAACTGAAACGGGTACGACTGGCTGCGTTGCTGGATGCGCCGCAGGCCTTCGGCGTCAGCCACGCCAGCGCCTTAGCCTATACCGACGAAGCATGGCGCGACCGCGCGGCCGGCCGTGGCCAGGCGCGCTTCATCCTCGCATTCGATGGCGAAGAAGCCGTTGGCATCGTCGGCCACGTGCCCATTGACCAGCAGGAGCTGGAGCTGATCGCCATGTGGGTAGCGCCATCGCAGCGCGGCACGCCGCTCGCGACACAGTTGGTCGACGCAGTAAAAAGCCACGCCGCTGCGCAAGCGTACCGGCGCATCCTGCTCGACGTCGCACCGGCCAACCAGCGCGCCGCAGCCTTTTATCAAAAACTCGGCTTCACCTTCCTGCCCGAATGGGAGCCGCTGGAAAGTCACCCGCACATCCAGCTCCAGAAAATGGAGTGGCTCGTGCGACCTGGCTTGCGCTCGGTAGCGCAGCTTCGTGAATATGTCGATGGTGGCGGCCAAGTCAAGATGCTCATGTTCTGGGGTCACCAGCCATCGCAAGACGGCTCCATCACGAAAACCTGTTTCAGCCAATGGTTCGAAGCGTCATTTGAGGTTGACGGTACCCGATACCTGACGGCGGAGCACTATATGATGGCAGAGAAAGCACGCCTGTTTGGCGACGAAGCTGCACGCGAGCGTGTGCTGGCTGCCGCCAATCCCGGCGCGGCGAAGGCGATAGGCCGCGAGGTGCTTGGCTTCGACAACCAACGGTGGCTGGTGCACCGATGGGACATCGTGGTCCGCGCGAACGTGGCGAAGTTTTCTCAGAATGCCGCACTGCGCACCTTTTTGCTTCAGACGCAGGACCGGTTGCTGGTCGAGGCCAGTCCCGTTGACGCCATCTGGGGCATCGGCCTGGCCGCCGACGACCCGCGCGCCGCAGATCCGGCTGCGTGGGAAGGACTCAATCTACTGGGCTTTGCGTTGATGGAAGTGCGTAGTCGGCTACACAGAAACGCTTAGAATTTGGAGAGCAATTGTTTATTAAAATTATGGCTGGCATCGCCGGTCTGGTCGCGACCATTGTCGTCGCTGGCGTTTCGGGTCTCAGCTTTTATCTTTGGCCGACAGGTTTTTATGATCATGAATTGGCCATCACGCCACAGGTCATACAGCAGTTGCGTGATTTACAGTCAGAACATAAATTCGGCCCGAATGCCGCGACGTTTATCCAGGCGCGTTAAATGAGAGTCAGGCCGCAACTGCACAGGCATCGGTAGATGCGACCATTCAGTCGCTGATTACCGAGCTACCTAAACGCCCACAACGCTCAACGGTGCTGGGGACAATGAAAATCGCGCTGGCGAATTTCGACATCTCAGAGTCTGAAGAACGCGACCAAATTCTTTCGTATCTGGGCAGAGTGATGGATGTTTGCGGCGTGCATAGCTCCGGCGAACTATTCAACGACTGGCTAATATAACGACTCAAGCCAACACGCTGCGCCGCTAACGTACGTTCAAGAGCTTGGCAATTTCATTTTCAATCTTGATCTTCAAATCATCATGTTTGAAGGGTGGAAGAATGAACACGCTGTTGTTATTGTCTGAAGAAACGCATAGCTGAATTTTGAAAGGCTGCCCTGTGTGGTCCAGTAAAATTTTCACAGTTCGCGTGGTCACAGCCGGGTGCCAGACAATTTCTTTGTGAAAATAGGTTCTCCAGCTTCCGCTATGGAGCGGCTCAGATACAAGGCCCATTTCCTGTGTCAGAAACATGTGCAGCTCATCCAGGCTGGAATAAATATCAAGCATTTTCATGTCGCGATAGGTCGAAATTGTCTTGGCGTTGCGCCCATTGATTTGCGCATCAGGCGTCTGAGCGTGCTGGTGTCGACGTAGCCGACCCGTTCCGCCACCTGTTCCACCGTCAGCCTGCTGGTTTCCAGCAGCATGCGCGCTTTGTTGATTCGCACGCTCTGTAGCAGGGCAGAAGTGCTGCGCCCTGTGGCGACGCGCACGTGGCGCGACAGCGTGCGGTCGGACATGCAGAATTCCGCCGCCAACTGCGTCACGCTAGGCGCATCCGGCAGCGCCAACTCGAAACGCGCCACCAGTTTGGCAATCAGTTCATTACCATTGGCGAACATGGCCGGTACGACGAATTGCGCCTGCGATTGCCGGCCATCGATCAGCAGCGCGCGCGATACGGCGTCGGCAAGCGCTGGACTGAATTGCATGCTTAGCAGATGCAGCATCAAATCGGTTTGCGCGAACGCCGCGCCGGCGGTTACGACTGCGCCATCGCTTATCACCATGCGGTCGGCATCGACTACGCAACCAGGCTCAAGTTGCTGCAACAACGGCGCCAGCCACCACGAGGTGGTGACTTTGCGTTGCGCCAGCAGGCCCGCCGACTGCAATAGAAAAACGGCGGAGCATGACGCGGCCACCGTGTAGCCGGCACGCGCATGCACCTGCAAGGCTTTCGTGGCGCGCACGGCGTCGGCCTGCTCGAAGCGGCGCTGGACGACACGGGGACTATCCAAACCGATGCCTGGCACGACCCACGTGGAAGCTTCCGCGCGGCCGGTTTTCGGCAAGACCTTGGCGTCAATCGTCACGCCATGATTGAGCCGAACGACGCTTTCGGTAGACACCACGCGCCAGCGTGGCGTGGCGCAACCGACCGTTGGTGCAAGCAGCGCTGCTGCCGACAAGATATCCAGCGTCAACGTGACGCTGGATGCGTAGGCGCCGGGTAAGACCAAAATCGTAAAATCGTTCATTGACTGAAAAAGCCCGAAATATGTCAAAACAGACACTGGGATGCTGAACCAATTGGCGTTGTAATGCAAGCTCTCATTTAATAACCGAAAGCCGGCCATGCCCAATATTCTTGTCAAGATTCCCAAGGATGTATTCCCCGCTGAACACCGCGCCAAGCTGGTAAAAAAGCTAAACTACGCCGCCACCACGGCGGAGGAGATTCCCGACGACCCGAGGAAGCGCTCACTGTGCTGGGTCGCCATCGACGAGGTGGATCCGACCACGTGGACCTGCGGCGGCATCGACGTGCGCGAACGCTTGCTTCCCTGTCTGGTCGTGATCTACGTGCCGGAAGGTGTGTTGGACGACGCTTCGCGTGCCATCTACGTCGATCTGGTTCATGCCGCGTTCAAGGACGCGCTGCCGGCCGCCGAGCAACGGCAGCTGGCCACCTCCGTCATACTCAATGACGTGCCGGACGGCACTTGGGGAGTCAATGGCGTCATCTGGCGGCTGCCTAGATTCGTGCAGGCGGCAGGATATGCGCACCTTCAATCGCGTTTGGCCCTGACGTAATGATGCGTGCTCGTTTCTTTGCTCATCCCATCACGCGGATTGTTGTCGGCATTGCCGTCGTCATGGCCGCAACCCTCATCACTATGGCCGTCGTCGATTCGCTGGTACCCAATTCGTTGCGCGTAGCTTGTCCCGTGCCGCTGGCCACCTTGACGGGAGTGCTGGGCTACCGTTTCTTCTTCAGCCGCGTGGAAAAGCGCGCAATCACGGAGCTGGCACTGCCCGGCGCTGCGCATGAAGCAGCTACTGGCATCGCCGTTGGCGCGGTGCTAGGACTGTTGGTCGCCGGCGTGCTGGCCATCGTGGGCTCTTTTTTCGTCTCGGGCAGCAACGGGTGGAGCGTAATGTTCAAGTCGCTGCCAGAGCAAGTCATGGTGGCTTGCTTTGAAGAGCTGCTGTTCCGTGGTGTGTTGTTCCGCATCGTCGAGCAGCGCTGGGGCACGCGCACGTCACTGATTGTGTCGTTTGTGGCGTTCGCGTTGGCCCATTTGCCGAACGGGCATGTGAGCCTGTTGGCAATTCTGGTAACCGGCGTGGCCGGTGTGACATTCAGCGCATGCTATATGTTGACGCGCCGTTTGTGGCTGTCAATGGGCGTGCACCTGGGCTGGAATTATCTGTACGACGGCCTGTTCGCAGTCCCGGTCTCGGGACATGCGGCACGCGGTTGGCTGCAAGTGGCCATGCCTGGCCCGGATTGGCTGACCGGCGGCAGCTACGGCGTGGAAGCGTCGGTGATGACGCTGTTGGTCTGGGGCGCCGCCGCGATCCTGCTGCTACGGCGCGTGCCAAAGTAAGGCTATGTGTCGAAATGCGTAGCGACCCAGCGGCGCGCCAGTTCCCACAGGGCTGGTGCGCCGCGCTGAATGGTTGGGCCGTACCGTTCGAGTACCTGTTCGTAACTGACGCAGCTTTCCGACCAGGTTCCACCTTGCGTAAATACGTTTACCAGCAACGGCTGGAAGCGGTCCAGGGCTTTCGCGAACTGGGCGTCTTCTGATTGGCCGTCTTCAAATTCCCGCCAGAGTTCACCGAACACCTGGTTGGCATCATCCGGTAGCAGCCCAAAAATGCGCTCCGCAGCGCGCGTCTCAAGTTCTGCCTGATGTTCGTTGGATGCGCCGTGTATTGGTATATCGCCTGCGTCCACTTCGACGATATCGTGCAGCAGTAGCATCTTCATGACACGCGTGATATCGATGGTGGCCGCCGCATAGTCAGCCAATACGAGCGCATACATGGCTAGATGCCACGAGTGTTCGGCCGAATTTTCTTTTCTGCTCCGGTCTAGCAGTGGCGATTGCCGGACGACGCACTTCAGCCGGTCGATCTCTCGCAGGAAGTCAAGTCGGCGGGACAGGTCATCAATATGCATGGCTAGTCGTTCATCCCTTTGCCATCAAGGATGCGCTGAACGCTTTTTTCGATGCGCGAGATCCGCGTGGACGCTTGCTTGGCCGAGGAAAAGTGCAGCAGGTAGGCGCGCTGGCGGCCGGGCGTGAGGGCTTCGAAGGCGGTCCGCAGGGCGGGCAATTCGTCCATCTTGTGCTCCAGCTCTTCGGGGAAGGAGAATTCGGCGGTTTGCTTCATCTCGACTTTGGCACCGGATTTTTCCGTTGCGATGGCGTCCTTGATGTAGTCCTTGAGCGTCTTCTCCTGCCGCGTGATGTCGACCAGCGTGGTAAAGCGGATCTGGCGCGCGGCCTGCACGTTTTCGGTTTGCTGGATCAGGATGTTCTTCGGATCCTTCATCAACGCGCCTTTGAAGAACAGCAGTGCACAGTATTCCTTAAAGCCGTGTATCAGCACGACGTTGTGGCCATCCAGCGTGAAGCAGGGCTGGCCCCACTTGACGGTTTCGTCCAGGCCGCAAGCGCTGACGATGGCGCGCAGCGCTGCAAACTCCGCTTGCCATTTGTCGGTGCTCATTGCGCGGCTTCCCATTCCAGGTGGACCACTTTGTAGCCTTTGTCTTTCAGGACCTTGAGCAGCGTGGGCAGGGCTTGGGCGGTGGGACCGTTCGCATCGTGCATCAGGATGATGCCGCGGCCGGCTTTGTCCAGGCTTTCGGTCAGGCGCTGGGCGAGGATGGCGGTGGTGTCTTCCGGGATCCAGTCGTTGATGCCCATGTCGATCGAGGCGACGGTGATGTTGTCGCGCTTGAGCGCTTCCAGCAGCGTTGGCGTTTCTTCAAGGTAGGGGAAACGGTAGGCTGGCGTCTCGACGCCGAAGGCGGTTTTGTAGGCGGCGCGGCTCAGTTTCAGGTCCTCCAGCTGCTGGTCGGTGGTCATCGACGCCAGGTGCGGGTGGGTGTTGCTGTGGATGCCGGCGGAGTGGCCTTCGCGAATCAGTCGGCGCGCCAGGTCGGGCTGCTGGGCGATATGTTCGCCGATCAGGAAGAAGGTCGCTTTGGCGCATTGGTCGGCCAGCGCTTTGAGCACCAGCGGGGTGTTGTCGGCGGACGGGCCGTCGTCGAAGGTCAGCACTACTTCGCCTTTTGCCAGCGGCAGCGCGGTGTGCTGATGCGCGCCGTACAGGGCGCCTTCGCGCTTGAGCGTGATGGTGCGGGCGGTGTTGAGTTGGTCCGGGCCGCATTCGGCGGCGCTGGCGTGGATGGCGATGGCGGCGAGGATCAGGGCGACGGATCTCATGCGGTTTTGTCTCCAATATGGATTTGGCCTGCCAGATGCGGGTCTGGCAGGATCAGCGATATGGAGGCGCCGGAAAGCCCGGCTTGCCATTCGCTGAGTTGTTGTGCATGACATTTTAGCGCGGCTTCGCGTTGTGTCCACGCTTGTGTGAAGGCGAGCGGGCGGTTGATGGTATTTTGCAGCGCGGCGGCGACGGCCGGGCCGAGGTAGTCGCTGGCGACGGTTTGCCAGTCGGGGATGTCCTGCACGCGCATGATGTCGGCGCCGATCGGTCCATGCAAGTTGATGGCGGCCAGTCCGTAGCCGTCTTCGTGGCTGAAAGAGATGCCGATGTGGCTTCCAACGCCGGCCAGCAGAACGTGTGGCGGCGTGCCTGGTGTAGAGACGATGGAGATGTCGGCAGCGGGCATGCGCAGCACCGCACCCAGCGCTTCGCGCGCGGCCTGGCGGATCTGGCGCCGGGCAGCGTCGCGTTGCTGCCCGGCGCCTGACGCGGGCGGCGGGACCGTGCTTGCTGCGTTGGGCGCCGGCGCGCTTGCGGTGCCTGGCGGCGACGACGCGGCGCTGGTGTTGATCAGGATTGCGAACAGGCCGTCCTGCGGCGCCGGTGTGGGGCCGGGCCAGCGTTGGACGGCCAGGCTTTTCATTTGCGCAGCGGAGCGGCCGGGCAGCCGGCCCAGTTGCCGTTGGCCGGAATGTTCTCGCCCTTCATCACCAGCGTCAGCGCGCCGAGGCGGGCGTTATCGCCGACGGCGGCGCTGTACAGCACCGATGCGCGTGGTCCCATGTAGACACGCTCTCCGATCACCACCTGATCAATCTTCATTACGCGATCCTCGAACAAGTGGGTCTGCGGGCAGGTCAGCGCATTCAGTTCACTATGATCGCCGATCTGCACGCAGTCGAATTCCGTGATGTCGGTGGTGTCCATGTAGACGCCTTTGCCGATGCGGCAGCCCAGCAGGTTGAACGCAATCGGCAGCCATGGCGTGCCGCGCAGGTAGCGCATGAAGTTCGGCACGGCGATGCCTTCATACAGATTGGTCACGCCTTCCGACAGCCACACAAACGGCGTCCACATGGGCTCCGACTGTTTGCGATAGCGCCCGATCAGCAGCCATTTGAGCAGCACCACAAATACGTAGTTGCCCACGCCGTAGACCAGGCCCGCCAGCGCCAGATCCCACGTCACTTCGGCCCAGCGGCCAGCACCTGCCGCCGGCATCACCGCCAGCACCAGCGTGTAGCCGACTGCGATCACCAGCGCATGCG
Source organism: Duganella dendranthematis (assembly GCF_012849375.1). Lineage (NCBI taxonomy): Bacteria > Pseudomonadati > Pseudomonadota > Betaproteobacteria > Burkholderiales > Oxalobacteraceae > Duganella > Duganella dendranthematis. The sequence goes on along the minus strand of NZ_CP051684.1, from coordinate 6,332,804 downwards.
GCGCGACGATGCGGAATGCTTCGATCAGTCCACGTCCCAAACGGCGCATTGGCGACGGATGGAAAGTCAGATGCTCCGGGTAGCCACTGGTCTGCTCACGCGCCGGCAGGTTGATCGGCGGGGAGCCGAGCCACGTGTCGCCATGCTTCATCTGCTCATTGTCCGGCGCGCGCGAGTGGACGCCGATCAGCACATGCTCCGGCAGGATGGTGCCGTCCGGGATGTAGGCGCCGTTGCCGACGAAGCTGCGATTCGAAATGACGGTTGGCTTCATCACCATCCAGCCGCCGTCGATTTCCTCGTCGCCCAGCATGACCGCATCGGCGATGAAGGTTTCGTCGCCCAGCGTCAGCATGTCCGGCACCACGCCCAGCGCGGTGGAAATTTCGGCGTCCTTGCCGACTTTGGCGCCGAGCAGGCGATACCAGTACGGCGCGAACACCGTCGCGTAAATCCCGTGCAGCACATTCAGGCTCGATTCCTGGATCTGGCTCACCAGCCATTTGGCGCAGTAGGTATTGCCGTGGATCGGGAACTGGCCCGGCTTGAGGCGCGGCAGCGCGCTCCAGCGGATGCCGGCCGAGATCAGCGCCGTCAGCACGATCAGCACCGTGCTGGCCGGGAAAGCCAGCAGGAAGTAGCGCAGCAGCTGGATTCGCATGTCGTCGCCCTGAATCCACGGCAGCCAGCCCGCTTCGTCAAACCAGTCGATCAGCACAAAGCTCGGGAACACCGGCATGAAGAACAGCGTGACGATGCCAAGGATGCCCAGCACGAAGAACAACGCTTCGGCGGCGCGGCGCGCGGCGGTGACCGGCAAGCGTGCCGGCAGCCGGGCGGTGTCGAAGGCGCGCATGTCGCGTGCCGGTGAACCGGCCCAGACGCGGCCTGCCGGCACCACGCCGCCGTCGCTCAGCGCCGACTGGCCTTCCAGGTGGCCCAACGCTTCCACGCGGGTATTGCCTTCCATGATGGCGTAGGAGCTGACGCAGGCGTCTTGTTCCAGCGTGATCTGGCCGAGGTGCAGGTGGCCGCGTTCGACGCGCGCGTTCTCGAAGTTGACCGCGTTGCCGATGCTAACCTGGTCGCCGATATGCAGCAGGTCTGGCGCGCGCAGCGTGTACGAGCCAATGATGACTTCCTTGCCGACTTTGGCGCCGAGCGCGCGCAGCCACCAGGCGTTGAGCGACGAGCCACTGAGCAGGTAGGCCGGCGCGGCTTCCACCAGACGGTCGGCCAGCCACCAGCGGTAGTAGGTCAGCCCCCACAGTGGATAGACGCCAGCCTTCAGGCGGCCGGCGATCAGCCATTTGCCGGCGATGGCGACGGCGAATTCGCCAATGGTCGCCAGCAGGAATACGCCGACCGAGGCGGCGATGGCGCGCGGCACCGAGTCGCCCGGATCGCCGGTGAAGAAGTGGTAAGTGAAGAAGGGCGCCAGCCATTGCGCCATGCGCAGCGTGACCAGCGGCGGCATGGCGACAGCCTGCGCGACGCCGCAGATCCAGCGTTTGATGGTGGACGGCGGCGTCCATGGCTGTTCTTCGGTGGTGCTGCCCGGCGCTTCGGCCAGCACCTGCGCGATCTTGCCGATCTGGCGCTGCTGGTAGATGTCGCGCACGGTCACGTGAGCGAAGCGCGGATCGGTGCGCAGCGCGGACGCCAGACGGGCGGCGAAGAACGAGTGGCCGCCAAGGTCGGTGAAGAAGTCGGCCTGGCGTTGGATCGGCTGGCCGGGGAACAGGGCCGCCAGTGCCGTGAACAGGGCTTGTTCGGCCGGCGTTTCCGGCAGGTCGGAGTCGGCGGCGCTGCCGGTTGGCGGAGCGCTGAGTGGCGTGGCTTTCAGTGTCTTGCGGTCGATTTTGCCGGAAGTGAGGCGCGGCATGGCGTCCAGCATTTCGTAGCGGCCCGGCACCATGTACGGTGGGAGCTTCTCGGTCAAGGCGGCACGCAGGGCGCGGTTATCCAGCGCGGCGCCGGCATCGGCGACCAGATAGGCGACCAGCTGGTCGATGCCGTCGTCTTTGCGCAGCAGGACGGCTACGGTGCCAACACCCGGTTGCTGCGCCAGCAGGGCTTCGATTTCGCCCAGTTCGACGCGGAAGCCGCGGATTTTGACCTGGTCGTCGGCGCGGCCAAGGCAGGTGACTTCTTCGTCAGGGCCGATGCGGGCCAGGTCGCCGGTGCGATACAGGCGTGCGTCGTGCGGGCCGGTGGAACAGGGATTGGGCAGGAATTTTTCCGCCGTCAGGTCCGGGCGGCCAAGGTAGCCGGCGGCAAGGCCCGGGCCGGTGATGCACAATTCACCCACTTCGCCGTAGGGCAGCAGGCGCAGGATCGGGCCTTGCGCCGGCGCTGCGTCGGGTACGGGATCGGTATTGGCGTCGATGACCAGCAGTCCGTAGTTGGGCAGCGGGCGGCCGATGGTCACCGGGTAGCCCGGTTGCAATCGCGCCAGGCTGGCCGATACCGTGGCTTCGGTCGGGCCGTAGGTGTTGAACATCTGCCGGCCTTCGCGCGACCAGCGCGTGACCAGCGATTCCGGACAGGCCTCGCCGCCGAGGTTAATCAGCCGCAGGCTAGGCACTTCCTGATTGAACAGCGCGAGCAGCGTCGGCACCGCGTGCAGCACCGTCACCTGGTTCTGCTCCAGCATGCGCGGCAGCGTCTCCGGATCACCGCTGATTTCCTTGGGGCCGATCCACAGCGTGGCGCCGACCAGATACGAGATCCAGATCTCCTCAAACGACATGTCGAAGGCCACCGAGAAGCCCTGATATACCTTGTCCTGGGCCTGCACGCCCAGCACTTCGTTCTCGCTGCGCAGGAAATGGCAGATGCTGCGCTGGGTGATCAGGATGCCTTTCGGCTTGCCGGTCGAACCGGAGGTGTAAATGACATACGCCGGCACATCCGGCGACACCGCGCCGCGGCGCGCCAGCACTTCGCCGGCGGCGGGAGCGGCCAGCAGCGCTTCGGCGGTCCACACCGGACGGCCAGATGCCGCAAATTCAGGCAGGGCGGCCAGCCGCGGCGCAAACGCGGCCGAGGTCAATACGCCGGCGCCGTCCGCGTCGTCCAGGCAAACCTGCAAGCGCTCGACCGGCGTGTCTTCATCCACCGGCAGCCACGCCGCGCCGGCCTTGGCGATGCCCGCTTGCAGCACCAGCAGCTCGATCCCGCGCGGCAGCCACAGACCGACGATCTGGCCCGGCTGCACGCCGGCTGCGATCAGGCGCGCCGCCACCAGGTCCGCCTGCGCGTTCAGTTCCCGATAACTCAGCCGGCGTTCGCCGAAAATCAGTGCGATCTGCTCGGGGGAGCGCGTGGCGCTGGCTTCCAGCAGGTCGGCGAGGATTTCCTCGCGCAGCAGACTTTCCTGCTGCGGGCCAAAAAGGACGTGCGGTGTTACGGCGTGATTCATGCGGTGGCTTTTCTCCGTGTCAGGGCGTCATTGTACGGTACGCCAGATGGTTCCCATAGAGGGAGAATGCAAGTTCCGCTTACAGCCTTTACAATAGGAAATACAAGCCAAAACTGAAGGAGCCGCATGACTACCACCCGTCCATTCATCGCCCCCATGCAGTTTGACGACGCCCAGGCGGCCTACGACCAGGTGCGCGCCATTTACGACGCCAACATCGCCTATCTGCGCGACGCGATGAAGCGCTTTGTGGCGGGCGAAAACGTCGGTGACCATGTGCGCGCCTGCTATCCCTTTGTACGCGTGCATACCGACACCGTGGCGCGCGCCGATTCGCGGCTGGCGTTCGGTTTTGTCGCCGGTCCCGGCACCTACGAAACCACGCTGACGCGGCCCGACCTGTTTGCCCGCTACTACCTTCAGCAATTCAAGCTGCTGCTGAAGAACCACGGCAGCCACCAGGTCAAGCTTGAAGTAGGCGTCAGCGCGCAGCCAATTCCGATTCATTTCTCGTTCGCCGAGCATGAGCACATCGAGGGCAGCCTGTCCGCCGAACGCCGCCTTCTGATGCGCGACGTGTTCGACCTGCCCAACCTGGCCGCGATGGACGACGGTATCGCCAACGGCACCCACGAGGCGCCGATGGGCGAGGCGCAGCCGCTGTCGCTGTTCACCGCGCCGCGCGTCGACTACTCGCTGCAACGGCTGCGCCATTACACCGGCAGCTCGTGCGAGCACTTCCAGAAGTTCGTCCTGTTCACCAACTACCAGTTCTACATCGATGAATTCATCAAGCTGGGACATGAATTGATGGTTAGTCCGGCCGGTGAGCCGGGCAACGACTACATCGCCTTTGTCGAGCCGGGCAACCTGGTAATGCGGCGCGTGGGGCAGGCGGTGGAGCCGGGCGACGTGCATGGCGCACCGCTGCCACGCTTGCCGCAGATGCCGGGCTATCACCTGATCCGCGCCGACGGCACCGGCATCTCGATGGTGAATATCGGCGTCGGCCCGGCCAACGCCAAGACCATCACCGACCATATCGCCGTGCTGCGGCCGCACGCGTGGCTGATGCTGGGCCACTGCGCTGGCTTGCGCAACACCCAGGAACTGGGCGACTACGTGCTGGCCCACGGCTACGTGCGCGAAGATCACGTATTGGATGAAGACCTGCCGCTGTGGGTGCCGATTCCGCCGCTGGCCGAGGTACAGGTGGCGATTGAGGCGGCCGTGGCCGAGGTCACGCAGCTGACCGGTCACGACCTGAAGCGCGTGATGCGCACCGGCACCGTCGCCAGTACCGACAACCGCAACTGGGAGCTGATGCCGCAGCGGACGCCGGAGCGACGGTTCAGTCAGAGCAGGGCGATTGCGCTGGATATGGAAAGCGCAACCATTGCCGCCAACGGTTTCCGGTTCCGCGTTCCCTACGGCACCTTGTTGTGCGTGAGCGACAAGCCGATGCATGGGGAAATCAAGTTGCCCGGTATGGCTAACCAGTTTTACCGCGACCGTGTTGACCAGCATTTACGCATCGGCATTCGTGCAGTTGAACTTTTGCGCGCGCTTGGTGTGGATAAACTACACTCTCGCAAGTTACGCAGCTTTACCGAGGTAGCTTTCCAATAGCCGCAACCCCATGCCCAGGCCCGCTTTCAGCGGGCTTGATACTTTTTTTGGTATCAAAAACCCGAAAAAATTGATTGGTTAGTTTTTTCTCCAGCCCATAAGATTTGTTCAACCAGCGCTGCCCTTGAGCAGCTCTCTATAAAACAGACAACACTGGAGACTTATGAAACACACAGTAACCGGGACTTCGATGTCCCAGGCAACCCATCGTCTCGTCCTCAAATCCGGCGTCGCCGTGCTGGCCGCCGCTGGCCTGCTAAGCGCCTTCCCAGTCGTAGCACAAGAGACTACCCCGGCCAGCGACGCCGCGCAACCTGCGCCCGAAGCCACCGTGACCGTCACCGGCGTGCGCCGCGCTGCGCAAAGCGCGCAAAAGATCAAAAAGGATGCCGATAACGTTATCGACTCCATTGTTGCTGACGATATCGGTAAGTTTCCAGATACTAACGTCGCCGAGACGCTGGCCCGCGTTACCGGCGTCCAGGTCCGACGCGACGGCGGCGAAGCCAACACCGTGCTGATCCGCGGTCTGCCGGGCATCGCCACGCTGCTCAATGGCCGCGAACTGTTCACCACCACCGGCCGCTACATCCAGCTGGCCGACATTCCATCGACCATGCTGCAACGCGTGGATGTGTACAAATCGCAGTCGGCCGACCTGCCGGAAGGCGGTATCGCCGGCGTGATCGACGTGCGCACCAACCGTCCGTTCGACTTCAAGGGCTTTACCGCCGTGGTCAATGGTGGCGCCACCAATAACTCGCAGGCCGAGCGTACTGATCCGAACGTCAGCGGCATGATTTCCAACCGCTGGAAGACCGATATCGGCGAGATCGGCGCGCTGTTCGGTGTTTCGTATGTGCGCAACCATTACTCCGAAGAGCGCGCCTTCAACACCAAGCCGATCGACAAGAGCTGGCTGCTGCCCAACCTGACCGGTCCTGACCTGATGGGCCTGCAGGCCATCGGCGGCGACCGTCGCCGCACCGCCGGCAACTATGCGCTGCAATGGAAGCCGAACCAGGATCTGGAAGTGTACGCCGAAGGCCTGGCCACCCATTACCTGGACAACAACGAAACCGACTACCTGGTGGCGCTGCCATGGTGGGGGCCAGGCGACACCATGTCCGGCACCAAGATTCCTGGCTCGAACCAGCTGCAAACGCTGACGTCCAAAAACGTCAACACCATCATGTCGACCCAGGCCAACCGCAAGGACAACGTGACCCAGCAGCACGCCATTGGCGCCCGCTGGAACGCCGCGCCGGGCCTGCGCCTGAGCACCGAACTCGCCCGCACGCTGTCGGACTACGACTGGCAGAATCCGATCCTCGATACGCTGACCGTGATGCCGAATTCGGTGGTGACCACCAATGCCGGCGGCGGTGCGAATATTTCGTACAGCGGCCAGGACATCACCAATCCAGCCAATTACCGCATCGACCAGCTGTTCGACCGCTATGGCCACGACCACGGCTCCTCGACCGACTGGCGCGCCGATGGCACCTACACCATGGCGGATGAAGGGCTGTTCAAGGACTTCGGCTTCGGCGTGCGCGCCGCCAAGCGCACCGCAGCGTCGATCAAGTCCTTTGAAGGCACTTCGGTGGCGCCGGACGGCGTGCCGGTCACCAGCCTGCCGGGACTGAACTGCACCGCCAGCATGCAGAATAATTGGGGCACCACCGCCTGGTACACGCCATGCGCGAGCTACCTGCTGACCAACACCGGCGCCGTACGCCAGGCCGTCACCGGCACTTCGGCCGCGCGGGCGATGGACCCGGGTTCCTATTTCGCCGACGAAGAAAAGAACTACGCCCTGTATGGCAAGGCGCACATCGGCTGGGATACCGCCGGTATCCCAATCGACGGCGTGCTGGGCATGCGCGTGACCAAGACCGACTCGGACCTGCTGGGTAATTCGGTAGTAGGAACCGCTTACGTGCCGACCTCGAAAACGTCGAGCGACACCGCCTATCTGCCGAGCGCCAACTTCAAGGCTACGCTGCGCGACGACGTGATCGCGCGCTTCTCGGTCACCAAGACGCTGACCCGCCCGGACTTCGGGCAACTGAATCCTGGCACCGCCTACATCAACGCCAACGGCACCACCAACCTGGCGACGGCATCGGGCGGCAATCCTGACCTGAAGCCGTTCACCGCGCGTAACTACGACGGTTCGCTGGAGTGGTATTTCTCGTCGACCGGCATGGCCAGCGTGGCACTGTTCCGCCACGAGTTCAAAGGCTACATCCAGAACAAGGTGGTCAAGGAAACCTTCAACGGCGCGATCTACGACACTACCCGTCCATTCAACACGGATGACGGCTACCTGCAAGGCGCCGAAGTGGCATATCGCACCTTCTTCGACAAGCTGCCAGGTTGGCTGGGTGGCTTCGGCGTGGAGGCGAATGCCACCTACACCGAAGGCCAGACCAGCACCGCCAGCGATCCAAGCCTGAGCAACAAGCCGTTTGCCGGCATGTCGAAATGGTCGTACAACGTGGTGGGCCTGTATGAGAAATTTGGCGTGTCGGCGCGCCTGGCGTACAACTGGCGCTCGAAGTTCGTGCAGATCTACAATGATGGTGGTCCGGGCCTGGATCTGATCGCATCGCCGATGTCGTCGCTGGATGGTTCGCTGGGCTACAAGATCAACGAGAATACGTCGATCACGCTGACCGGCTCCAATCTGCTGAACTTCAAGTACACCGACTACTGGAGCAACAAGGCGCTGTACCCACGTGACACCCGTCGTTATGATCGCTCGGTTGGCGTATTCCTGAACTGGAAGATCTAACTAAGCAGCGCCCCCACCGTCATTCCCGCGCACGCGGGAATCCATAGGCCGCCTGATTGCCGGCGTAGTATGGATTCCCGCTTTCGCGGGAATGACGTAGTCATTTGAAGAGGTAAATATGTCGAATCAAAAAATGTCGGTGCTGGAGAAGGTCGGTTTCGGGTCGGGCGACATGGCGCTGAATGTGGTGATCTCGTCGATGATGTTGATGATCACCTTCTTCTACACCGACGTCTACGGCCTGAAGACCACCGACCTGGCCTTGCTGTTCGTGCTGGTGAAAATCATCGGCGCCTGCAGCGACCTGGTGATGGGCCAGATCACCGACGCCGTCATGACGCGGTGGGGACGTTACCGTCCGTGGCTACTGTTCCTCGCCGTGCCGTATGGCCTGAGCGTGTTCTTCGTCTTCACCACCCCGGACTGGGGCTACAGCGCCAAACTGGTATGGGCCTATTCGACCTATATCATCATGACCGTCATGACTTCAGGCGTGGGCGTATCGTATATCTCCCTGCCCAGCACCTTGTCCAATGACCCGCAGCAGGTGCTGTCGGCCAATGGCTACCGTCTGTTCCTGGCCAAGGTTGGCGCCTTTATGGTGACGGTGGTGGTGCCGGTGCTGTCCGAGCGCTGGGGCGCCGGCAATGCTGCTGTTGGCTATCAGGCCGCGATGGCGCTGATGGCGGCGATGGGCGTGGCACTGTTCCTGTTCTGCTTCTTCACCACCACCGAGCGCGTGGTGCACAAGGTGCAGCGCCAGCCGCTGGGCGATCAGATCAAGGTGTTGATGCAGAACGACCAGTGGCTGATCCTGTGCGCCGTGTGCGTGGTCGGCACCATCGGCTATGTGGTGCGCGGTTCGGTCGCCATCTATTACGCCAAGTATTATCTCGGTGCGAACACCGAAACCGTGTCGGCCTTCCTGTCGACCGGCGTGGCGGCGGCCATCCTGTCGATGGTCGCTTCGACCTGGATCACCAAGTTCTATTGCAAGGTCAAGCTGTTCCGCTGGACGCAGATTGCGGTGGGTGTCATCAGCGTGGTGATGTACTTCACGGTGAAGCCGGGTGACACTGTGCTGGCCTTCGTGCTGTATTTTCTGCTGTCGTTCGTGGTGGACCTGCACGCGCCGGTATTCTGGTCGGCGATCGCCGAGACCATCGACTACGGCGTGGTCAAGACCGGGCAGCGCGTGTCCGGCTTCGCCTTTGGCGGCATCTCCGTGTGCCAGAAGGCCGGCATGGGCATCGCCGGCGCGCTGGTAGGTGTATTGCTGACGTACTTCCAATACCACCCCAACCAGGAGCAGACCGCCTTCGCCATGCATGGCATTGTGCTGATGCTGACCGTAATTCCCGGCTTCTTCCACACCGTCATGGGCCTGCTGATGTTCCGCTATCGTCTCACCGATGCACGCTACGGCGAGATCAAGGCGAAGCTGGTGGCCCAGAATTATGTGGCAGTTTAATTTTTTGGAAAACGACATGGACAACGTTCTTACCCCATTGATCGAGCAGCGCGCCGATCCGCATATCTATCGTCACACCGACGGCTATTACTACTTCACCGCCTCGGTGCCGCAGTACGACCGCATTGAGCTGCGCCGCGCGACAACCATCGCCGGCCTGGTGGATGCCGAAAAGGTCGACGTCTGGCACAAGCCTGACACCGGCGCCTACAGCGAACTGGTTTGGGCGCCGGAGCTGCACTTCAACGACGGCGCCTGGTACGTCTATTTCGCCGCCGCGCCGAGCCGCGAGATCAAGTACAAGCTGTTCCAGCACCGCATGTACGCGATCCGCAATACCAACGCCAATCCTTTGGTCGGCGAGTGGGAATTCATGGGCCAGATCGACACCGGCATCGACACCTTCTGCCTGGACGCCACCACCTTCACCCACAAGGGGCAGCTCTACTACGTGTGGGCGCAGAAGGACGTCGCCATCGAAGGCAATTCCAATATCTACATCGCGCCGATGAAGACTCCCTGGCAGTTGGGCGGCCCGCCGGTCATGCTGAGCAAACCGGAATTCGACTGGGAGATCCGCGGCTTCTGGGTCAACGAAGGTCCGTCGGTCCTGAAAAAGAACGGCAAGATCTTCATCAGCTATTCGGCCAGCGCGACCGATGAAAACTACGCCATGGGCCTGCTGTGGGCGGACGAAAACGCCGACGTGCTGGACCCGGCGGCGTGGACCAAGTTGCCGCAGCCGGTGCTGCAGACCGACTTTGAACACAAGATCTACGGCCCTGGCCACAACAGTTTTACCGTGGCGGATGATGGCGAAACGGTGATGTTGGTTTATCATGCTCGTACCTACACCGAAATTATCGGCGACCCGCTGTGGAATCCGGACCGTCACACGTTCGTCAAGCCGCTGAAATGGGACGAGCAGGGGATGCCAGTATTCGGGAAACCGTCGATCGCCTAAGTCCGCGAGCGCACCATATTCCGGCGGCCGAACAGGGAAACCTCTCGGCCGCCTTGTCATTAGAGAGCCAAGATGCAAGCAACCATCACAGAATCCCCATTCGGCACGCTGCCGGATGGCCGCGAAGCCACGCTGTACACGCTGACCAACGCCAATGGCATGGTCGCCAAGATCAGTAACCTGGGCGGCGTGATCGCCGAACTGCACGTGCCGGACCGCGATGGCGTACTCGCCGACGTCTGCCACGGCTACGATAACCTCGCCGCCTACATGGGCGAGTCGAATTATTTCGGCGCGCTGATTGGCCGGTATGGCAACCGCATCGCCAACGGCCGCTTCACGCTGGACGGCGTTGAACATCAGCTGGACCTGAACGATGGCGCCAACCATCTGCACGGCGGCACCAATGGTTTCCACCGCCAGCTGTGGGATGCCGAAACCTTCAACACGCCCAAATCAGTGGGCCTGATCCTGTCGCATGTCAGCCCGGACGGCGACCTGGGCTACCCTGGTAGCGCCGAAGTCACCGCCATTTATGAACTGCGCGACGATAACGAGTTGCGCATCGCCTTCCACGCGGTGGCCGACAAAGCCACACCGATGAACCTGACCAATCACGCCTATTTCAACCTGGCCGGTCAGGGCGACATCCTCGGCCACGAGCTGACCATCGTCGCTGACGCCTACACCAAAGTGGGCAAGGGCCTGATCCCGGTCGGCGCGCCGGCGCCGGTGGAGGGCACACCGTTTGACTTCCGCACGCCGCATACGATCGGCGAACGGATCGGCGAAAAAGATGCGCAACTGGACTTCGGCTCGGGCTATGACCATAACTTCGTGCTGAAAAAATCGGCGGAAAAAGCGCTGGAAGTGGCGGCCCGCGTGGTCGATCCGGCGTCCGGCCGGGTGCTGGAAGTGCTGTCGCAGGAGCCGGGGATCCAGTTCTACAGTGGTAACTTCCTTAACGACAGCATCAGCGGAAAAGGGCGCATCTACGGCTATCGCAGTGGCTTCTGCCTCGAACCGCAGCACTTCCCGGATTCGCCAAACCGTCCCGACTTCCCGTCGACCATCCTGCGGCCGAACGAGGAGTATTCCACGGTAATGGCCTACCGCTTCAGCGTGGCCTGACCCATATCGATTTTGATATCGAAGTCGATAAACAATTTATTGGAAAGTTATCTCAGTACATCTTAGTATGCCCTATCGATGCGGGGGCATGACATTCACGTCCCCGCACAGGAAAATACTGAGGAGAATTGCATGTCTGAGAATGACAAAAAGGTGAAGCTGCGCTCCGCCGAGTGGTTTGGTACCCAAGACAAAAACGGTTTCATGTACCGTAGCTGGATGAAGAATCAGGGCATTCCTGATCACGAATTCGAAGGCAAGCCGATTATCGGCATCTGCAACACCTGGTCTGAACTGACACCCTGCAACGCCCATTTCCGCAAGCTGGCGGAACACGTCAAGCGCGGCATCTATGAAGCCGGCGGCTTCCCGGTTGAATTCCCAGTGTTCTCCAACGGTGAATCGAACCTGCGTCCGACCGCCATGCTGACCCGTAACCTGGCGTCGATGGACGTGGAAGAATCGATCCGCGGCAATCCGATGGACGGCGTGGTGCTGCTGGTCGGTTGCGACAAGACCACCCCGGCGCTGCTGATGGGCGCCGCCTCGGTCGACATTCCGACCATCGTCGTTACCGGCGGCCCGATGCTGAACGGTAAACTGAACGGCAAGAACATCGGCTCCGGCACCGCCGTCTGGCAGCTGCACGAGCAGGTCAAGGCCGGCGAAATCTCGATGCACGAATTTATCGGCGCGGAAGCGGGTCACTCGCGTTCGGCCGGCACCTGCAACACCATGGGCACCGCATCGACCATGGCCTGCATGGCCGAATCGCTGGGCACTTCGCTGCCGCACAACGCCGCCATTCCTGCGGTGGATGCGCGCCGCTATGTGCTGGCGCATATGTCGGGCATACGCATCGTCGAAATGGTCAAGCAGGATCTGAAGCTGTCGAAGATCCTGACCAAAGAGAATTTTGAAAACGCCATTCGCGTCAACGCCGCCATCGGCGGTTCGACCAACGCCGTGATCCACCTGAAGGCCATCGCCGGCCGTATCGGTGTCGATCTGGAGCTGGAAGACTGGACCCGCGTGGGCCGTGGCACGCCGACCATCGTCGACCTGCTGCCGTCGGGTCGCTTCCTGATGGAAGAGTTCTATTACGCCGGCGGCCTGCCGGGCGTGATCCGACGCATGGGCGACGGTAACATCCTGCCGCACCCGAACGCGCTGACCGTCAATGGCAAAACCATCTGGGAAAACTGCAACGACGCGCCGATCTACGACGAAGAAGTCATCCGCACGCTGGATAACCCGATCCGCAAGGACGGCGGCATCTGCATCCTGCGCGGTAATCTGGCGCCACGCGGCGCGGTGCTGAAGCCATCGGCCGCCACGGCGGAGCTGATGCAGCATCGCGGCAAGGCCGTGGTGTTCGAGGACTTCGAGCATTACAAGTCGCGCATCATGGACCCGGACCTGGACGTCGATAAAGACTCGGTGCTGGTGATGAAGAACTGCGGCCCGAAAGGTTATCCGGGCATGGCGGAAGTGGGCAATATGGGCCTGCCGCCCAAGCTGCTGGCTGCTGGCGTCAAGGACATGGTGCGCATTTCGGATGCGCGCATGTCGGGCACCGCTTACGGCACCGTGGTGCTGCACGTGGCGCCGGAAGCCATGGCCGGCGGCCCGCTGGGCATCGTCAAGGATGGCGACTACATCACGCTGGATTGCGCCGGCGGCTTGCTGAACCTGGAGATTTCGGACGAAGAGATGGCGGCACGCCAGGCGGTCCGCGTGCAGGGCAGCGCGCCTGGTCCCAAGACCGGCTACCAGCAGCTGTACATTGAGCACGTACTGCAAGCCGACGAAGGCTGCGACTTCGACTTCCTGGTTGGTAACCGCGGCTCCGCGGTACCGCGTCACTCGCACTAATACTACCGTCGTCCCCGCGAAAGCGGGGATCCACAATGAGCAAGCGTTCTATGGATTCCCGCCTGCGCGGGAATGACGGCGCTTAGGAGACTCTTCATGCTACTCGTACAATTCAAAAACGAACAAGGCGCGCGCCAGGTCGGCGCCCTGGAACAGAACACCATCCGCATCATCGACGGCTACAGCACCACCTACGCGCTGGCCCAGGATGCGATCCGCAAAGCTGTCGGCCTGGCCGCGCTGGTGGAAAAGTCGGTCGGTGCGCAAACCGCCGCCTTCGACGCCGTGGCCGCCGCCGGCCGCCTGCTGTCGCCACTCGATCACAGCGACGACGCCCACACCTACGTCACCGGCACCGGCCTGACCCACCTGGGCTCCGCCGATACCCGCGACGCCATGCACAAGAAAATCGGCGGTGACGTCGAATCGCTGAGCGACTCCATGAAGATGTTCCGCATGGGCGTGGAAGGCGGCAAGCCAGCCGCCGGTGAAGCTGGCGTGCAGCCGGAATGGTTCTACAAAGGCGACGGCTCGATTGTCGCCGCCAGCGGCCAGGATCTGTCGATGCCGGACTTCGCGCTGGACGGCGGCGAAGAGCCGGAAGTCGCCGGCCTGTACGTGATCGGCGACGACGGCCAGCCATACCGCGTCGGCTTCGCCATCGGTAACGAATTCTCGGACCACGTGACCGAGCGCCAGAACTACCTGTACCTGGCGCACTCCAAGCTGCGTGTCTGCGGCCTGGGTCCGGCGCTGCTGGTCGGCGAAGCGCCGGCAAGCATCGAAGGCACCTCGCGCATCTACGACAAGGAAGGCAAGGTACGCTGGGAGAAGCCATTCTTCAGCGGCGAACAGAATATGTCGCACACCATCGCCAACCTGGAGCACCACCACTTCAAGTACCCGCTGTTCAAGCGTCCGGGCGACGTGCATGTGCACTTCTTCGGCACCGCCACCCTGAGCGTGGCCGACAACATCGTGGTGCAGCCTGGCGAAACGTTTGAAATCGATTCGCCGCAATTTGGTCCGGCGCTGCGCAACAAGCTGGCCGTGTACAAAACCGAAGTCGCGAAAGTGAAAACCTTATGATCATTACCGGTGATGCACTGATCGGCGGCAAAGCCGTCAAGGGCACGGGCGCCGGCGTCCGCGCGTACAACCCGGCGCTGAGCCAGGTCATCGAGCCTGAGTTCCGCACCGTGGATGCGTCTCAGATCGACCAGGCCTGCCGCCTGGCCGATGAAGCATTCGACACCTTCCGCGCGTTGAGCGACGATAAGCGCGCCGCCTTCCTTGAAACCATCGGCGAGCAGATCATGGCGCTGGGCGATGTGCTGATCGAGCGCGTGATGGAAGAAACCAGCCTGCCGCGCGCCCGCGTGGAAGGTGAGCGTGGCCGCACCGTCGGCCAGCTGAAACTGTTTGCCAACTTGCTGCGCGAAGGCTCGTGGCACGATGTGCGCTTTGACAAAGCTCTGCCGGATCGGACGCCGCCGCGTCCCGACCTGCGCATGCGCATGATCGGCCTTGGCCCTGTGGCTGTTTTCGCGGCCAGTAACTTCCCGTTGGCTTTTTCTGTCGCTGGCGGCGACACCGCGTCGGCGCTGGCCGCCGGCTGCCCGGTGGTGCTGAAGGCGCACTTTGCGCATCCAGGTACCTCGGAGCTGGTGGGCCGCGCTGTCGTCAAAGCAGTGGAGATCTGCGGCCTGCCGGCCGGCGTATTCTCGCTGCTGACTGGTGTCGGCAATGAACTGGGTATTGAGCTGGTGCGCCATCCAGCCATCAAGGCGGTCGGCTTTACCGGCTCGCGTGGCGGCGGCATGGCGCTGGTGGCTGCTGCCGCTGCGCGTCCGGTGCCGATTCCGGTGTATGCGGAAATGAGCTCGATCAATCCTGTATTCCTGCTGCCGCAGGCGCTGAAGAATCGGGCGGAAGATATCGCCACCGGTTTCGCGGCCTCGCTGACCATGGGTGTCGGCCAGCTGTGCACTAATCCCGGCCTGGTGCTGGCGATTGATGGTCCGGACCTGCAACGCTTTACCACCGCCGCTTCGCAAGCGCTGGTGGGCGGTGCGGCCTGCTCGATGCTGTCGCCGGGGATCGCCGGTAACTTCGCGCGTGGCGTCAATCAGTTGGCCGAACACGCGGAGGTGACGACGCTGGCGTTGGCGCCGCAGGCGGAAGGCAAGGGCGCGCCGGCGCTGTTCGTGTCGTCGGCAGCATCGTTCCTGTCGCAGCACGCACTGCAGGAAGAGATTTTTGGCCCGGCGTCGCTGGTCGTCGTGTGCAAGGACGTGGCGGAACTGCGCCAGGTCGCGGAGAAGCTGGAAGGCCAGCTGACCGCCACGCTGATGATGGACGAAGGCGATCTGGAAGCGGCGCAGTCGCTGTTGCCGGTGCTGGAGCGTAAAGTCGGCCGCATCCTCGCCAATGGCTATCCAACCGGCGTGGAAGTGTGCAGCGCCATGGTGCACGGCGGTCCGTTCCCATCGACTTCGGATGGGCGCACGACGTCGGTCGGCACGGGCGCGATCACGCGCTTCCTGCGTCCGGTCTGCTACCAGAACCTGTCGCAAGGCTTGCTGCCTGAAGTCCTGCGCGACAACGGCACGGCCACCTGGCTGCGCCGCGAAGGTGAATTGACTCGCAACTAAAAAAACAGTGATAAAAATCAGGGAGACTGTATGACACAACTGGCCAAGTTCGGCAGCCTACGCGGCAAGCGCGTATTCATTACCGGCGGCGGCACCGGCATCGGTGAAGCCATGGTGATTTCCTTCGCAGAGCAGGGCGCGCAAGTCGCTTTCGTCGACATCGCCCGCGACGCCAGCCTGGCGCTGATCCGCCGCGTGAAGGAAGCCGGTTATCCCGAACCGCTGTTCCGCCAGTGTGACATTACAGACATCCCTGCGCTGCAGGCCACCATTACCGAACTGGCCGGACTGGTTGGCGATTTCGATATTTTGGTGAATAACGCCGCCAACGATCAGCGCCACGAAACCGCCGACGTCACGCCCGACTTTTGGGACAAATGTATCGCCATCAACCAGCGTCCGATGTTCTTTACCTGCCAGGCCGTCCTGCCAGGCATGAAGAAAAAGGGCGCTGGTTCGATCATCAATATCGGCTCGATCTCGTGGCATGTCAAGAACGCCGGCTATCCGGCCTACGCCACCACCAAGGCCGCCACGCATGGTCTGACCCGCGGCCTGGCGCGCGAATTCGGCGCCCACGGCATCCGTGTCAACACGGTTACGCCAGGCTGGGTGATGACCCAACGCCAGATCGACCTGTGGCTGGACGAGGCGGGTGAAGAAGACATCAAGCGTAACCAGTGCTTGCAGAACAAGCTGATGCCGCAGCACGTGGCATCGATGGTGCTTTTCCTGGCCGCCGACGATGGCGCCATGTGCACCGCGCAGGAATTCATCGTCGACGCAGGCTGGGTATAAGTCACACGCACTGGTAACACCGTAGCACCGTTCGCCCCCGGAGACACCGCGCTCGACGCGGCGGGGTATCGCAACCATAGATAAATGGTAGGAACATGGTGAAGACAACCGTAGTCACGGCGCTGACCTGCGCCGCTTTATCCCTGGCAGCCGCCGCGCCGGCTGCGACCGCCGCTGTACAGTCGCCCGCTGCCGTCGCGCCGGCCACGCTGCGCAGCCCTGACAAGCATATTGCCGTCACCTTCCAGCAATCGGACGGCCGGCTCACGTATGCCATCGCCCGCGACGGCAAGCCGGTGCTGCTGGCCTCCGATCTCGGCCTGCAACTCGCCGGCGCCGACCTGACCGACGATCTCACGCTGCTGTCCACCTCCACGCCGCACGCTGTCGAGGACCACTACCTGATGGCAGTTGGTAAGCGCAAAGACATCACCTACCGCGCCAACGAACAAACCTGGTCGCTGCAAAACAAAAAACAGCAGAAGATCGACATCGTTTTTCGCGTATCGAATGACGGTGTGGCCTTCCGCTACATCGTCGCCGACACCTCGCTGCCATTAAAAAAACTGGTGCAGGAACACACCACCTTCGCCTTGCCAAGCGGCGCAAAAGCCTGGCTGCAACCAATGGCGGTTGCCCAAACCGGCTGGAGCAACACGAATCCGTCTTACGAAGAGCATTACCAGATGGAGATCGCGGCAGGCACCAAGTCGCCAACCGAAGCCGGATGGGTATTCCCTGCACTGTTCAGTACCGGCGCCAACTGGGTCGCGATCTCCGAAGCGAATATGGACGGCAGCTGGCAGGCATCGCGCCTCGCGCAAGACTCCAACGGCGGCATTTACCGCATTGGCAACCCGATGGCGGCCGAGGTCTACACCAACGGCGGCCTGATGGCGGAGACGGAAAGCACGCTGACCTCCCCATGGCGCGTTATCGCCCTCGGCCCGCTGGCCACCGTCACCAACTCCACGCTCGGCACCGACCTGGCCGCACCCGCCGTCGCCTTCGACGCTGCCCGGGTCAAGCCCGGTCATGCCTCGTGGAGCTGGGGCATCCTCAAAGACGACGCCACCGTCTACGATGTCCAGAAGAAGTTCATCGACTACGCGGCCGATATGAAGTGGGACTACACGCTAATTGACGCCGACTGGGATCGCAAGATCGGCTACGACAAAATCAAGCAACTGGCGGACTACGCTGCAACCAAAAATGTCGGCCTTCTGCTGTGGTACAACTCGTCGGGCGATTGGAACAAGACCGAATACACGCCTAAGAGCCAGTTGCTGACGCATGCGCAGCGCGTCAAGGAATTCAAACGCCTCAGTGACATGGGCATCAAAGGCGTCAAGATCGACTTCTTCGGCGGGGATGGCCAGTCGATGATCGCGTACTACCTCGACATCCTGCGCGACGCCGCCGATGCTGGCCTGCTGGTCAACTTCCATGGCGCGACCCTGCCGCGTGGCTGGACGCGCACCTGGCCTAACTTGATGACCATGGAAGCGGTCCGCGGCTTTGAGTTCACCAGCTTCGAGCAGGTGGACGAAGACCTGATGCCATCACACGCCGCCATGCTGCCGTTCGCACGCAACCTGTTCGACCCGATGGACTTCACGCCTGTGGTATTTGGCGATATCCCCAAGATCAAACGCGCCAGCAGCAACGGCTTTGAACTGGCGACTTCAGTGCTGTACCTGTCCGGTATCCAGCACTTTGTCGAGATCCCGGAAGGCATGGCGACGGTGCCTGACTACGTCAAGAAATTCATGCAAGACCTGCCGCGCAGCTGGGACGACAGCCGCCTGGTGGATGGCTATCCCGGCAAATACGCCGTTATCGCCCGCCGCGCCGGGGACACCTGGTACATCGCCGGCATCAATGGTGGCACCACCGACAAAACGCTGACGCTGGACCTGTCCTTCATCGGCAATAAGCAGGGCATGATCATCACTGATGGCGACAGCCCGCGTAGTTTTAACCAGCGCAGCATCGCTGCCGGCAAAAAAGTAGCAGTAACCATCAAGCCGCACGGCGGCTTTGTCATCCAACTATAAAATCAAGGAGACTGAGAAATGAACCCAATTCAACGTGGTGTACTCGCGCTGTGCATGATGACAGCTGGCGGCGCATTCGCTGCCGATGCGGTCAGCCTGACCATCGACACCGGCAAACCAGGCGCGGTGATCAACAAGGACGTCTACGGCCAGTTTGCAGAACACCTGGGCACCGGCATTTATGAAGGCCTGTGGGTCGGCCCGAAATCGAAGATCCCGAATACCAAGGGCTGGCGCAACGACGTGGTCGGCGCACTGAAAGACATTCATGTGCCGCTGGTGCGCTGGCCGGGCGGCTGCTTCGCCGACGAATACCACTGGCGCGACGGCATTGGCGCGCGCGAGAAGCGTCCGGTCAAGGTCAATACCAACTGGGGCGGCGTGGATGAATCCAACGCCGTCGGCACGCATGAATTCTTCGACCTGGTGGAAATGCTGGGCGCGGACGCTTACGTCAACGGCAACCTGGGTACCGGAAGCGCGCAAGAAATGTCGGAGTGGGTGGAGTACATGACCTCGGACAGCAAGTCGACGCTGGCCAATATGCGCCGCAAGAATGGCCACGATAAACCGTTCAAGGTCGCATACTTCGCCGTCGGTAACGAGGCATGGGGCTGCGGCGGCAATATGAGCCCGCAGTATTACTCGGATCTGTACAAACAGGTCGAGACCTTCCTGCGCGCGCCTAAGCAGTATCGTCCGAAGATCATCGCCAGCGGCGGCAACGACAATGACGTGACCTGGTCCGAGGTGCTGAGCAAGGAGCTGAAGAAGCAGACCGACGGCATCAGCTTCCACTACTACACCATCCCGACCGGCAAGTGGGAAGTGAAGGGCGCTTCGACCGGCTTCCAGGAAAACGAGTGGATCTCCACTTTGTCCAACACGCTGCGGATGGAAACGCATATCCAGAAAAACAGCGCCGCCATGGACAAGAACGACCCGGAGAAAAAACTGGGCCTGCTGGTGGACGAGTGGGGCACCTGGTATGACGTGGAGAAGGGCACCAACCCTGGCTTCCTGTTCCAGCAAAATACGTTGCGCGATGCGGTGGTTGCGGCGCTTAACTTCAATATCTTCCACGCACACGCGGACCGCGTGCGGATGACGAATATCGCGCAAATGGTTAACGTGCTGCAGTCGATGATCATCACCGACAAGGACAAGATGCTGCTGACGCCAACCTACTACGCTTACCAGATGTACGTGCCGTTCCAGGGCGCGACTTCGCTGCCGATTTCTTTGAAAGATAATCCAGACTACAGCGCTGGCGGTTTCAAGGTGCCCGAGATTAGCGCTTCGGCCGCGCGCGGTGCGGACGGCAAGCTGTATGTGGCGCTGGTGAACACCAATCCGAACAAGCCTGCCGATGTGGCACTGAATATTCCTGGCCAGACTATCAAGTCGGTGAAGGGCAATCTGCTGACCGCGTCCGCCATGGATACGCATAACACCTTCCAGTCGCCGAATGCGATCAAGCCTGTGGCGTTTAACGCTGCAGCCGGTGCCGATGGCAAGCTGACCGTCAAGGTGCCGGCCAAGGCGGTCATCGTGGTAGCGGTGGAGTAAGCGCATGGACGATATCAAAATCACGCGCCGCAAGGTGATTACGGCCGGCGGCGTGGCGCTGGTGCTGGCCGGCTGTGGTGGAGGAGGAGGCGGCAGCACTGTCGCCGCCACGCCAACGCCGACACCGACGCCCACGCCGACACCTACGCCGACACCTACGCCAACACCAACGCCGGTGCCTACACCAGCGCCGACGTCCATTACGTTCGCCGAAGCTTCGGTCCACGATCCATCCGTCATCAAGGTGGACGGCACGTTTTACGTCTTCGGCTCGCACCTGGCGGCGGCCAAGTCGACGGACCTGATGAACTGGACCAAGATCGCCGATGGCGTCAATACGGCCAATCCGCTGTTCAACAACGTGGTGACCGCGTTGGCCGATACCTTCGCCTGGGCGCAGGTTACCGACCTGTGGGCGCCGGACGTGGTCAAACTCGCCGACGGCAAGTTCTATCACTACTACTGCGCTTGCAAGGGAGACTCTCCGCGCTCCGCGCTGGGTGTCGCGGTCGCGGACAAGGTGGAAGGCCCGTACGTCAACAAGCAGATCCTGCTCAAGTCGGGCATGTGGGGGCTGCCGGGCGAGGATGGCGTGACGATCTACGACGCGCTGACCATGCCCAACGTGGTCGATCCGAACACCTTCTTCGATCAGAACGGCAAGCTGTGGATGATTTACGGCTCCTACTCGGGCGGTATCTTCATCCTGGAGATGGACACCACCACCGGTTTGCAGAAACCAGGTCAGGGTTACGGCAAGCATCTGCTGGGTGGTAATCACGCGCGGATCGAAGGCGCCTATGTGCTGTATAGCCCGCAGTCGAAGTTCTACTACCTGTTCACGTCCTTTGGCGGGCTGGATGCGAACGGCGCGTACAACATGCGCGTATCGCGTTCGCTGAATCCAGACGGTCCGTATGTAGACGCGAAGGGCACCGACATGGCCAACGTGAAGGCCAATCCGACGCTGCCGCTGTTTGACGATGCGTCGATCGCGCCATACGGCCAGAAGATCATGGGGAACTACCAGTTCGCGCTGGCGGCCGGCGAGACCGGTACACCGCTGGGCTATGTGTCGCCTGGCCATAACTCGGCCTATTACGAAGCGTCGACCGGCCAGCACTTCCTGATCTTCCATACGCGCTTCCCGAATCAGGGCGAACTGCATCAGATCCGCGTGCATGAGATGTTCATCAATGGCGACGGTTGGCCGGTGGTGGCGCCATTCCGCTACGCGCCGCTTAGCAAGAATACGACGGCGCTGTCGGCCGTTGTGACTGCGGCCGATGCGGTGGGCACGTACAAGATGATCAACCACGGCAAGGATATTACGACGACGATCAAGTCGTCTGCGAATGTCCTGCTGGCGTCGGACGGCACGGTGACTGGGGCGGCGACCGGCACGTGGAAGCATGACGGCAATAACAATGTCACCATTTCGCTTGGTACCGCCGGTACTTTCTCCGGCGTTTTGTCGCGCCAGTGGAATACCAACGCCAGCGCATTTGTGGTGACGTGGACGGCGCAATCGGTGGAAGGCGTATCCATCTGGGGCGCACGTACGGGTAATTAAGAAGAGGTTCGCAATGAAGCATGTTTTATCGACGGTGGCGTTGGCGTTGGCGGCCATGGGATGCTCGGCCAAGGAAGTCAGCGTGCATGATCCGGTGATGGCGAAGGAAGGCGATACCTACTATGTGTTTAGCACAGGGCCGGGTATCACTTTCTACAGTTCGAAGGATATGAAGAACTGGACGCCGGAGGGCCGCGTGTTCAAGGGCCAGCCGGTGTGGGCGAAGAAAGCAGCGCCGACGTTTGACGACCATATCTGGGCGCCGGACATCCAGTTCCATGACGGTCAATACTACTTGTATTATTCCGTTTCGGGCTTTGGAAAAAACACGTCCGGCATTGGCGTCACCGTTAATAAAACATTGAACCCTCGTTCTCCTGACTACAAGTGGGTGGACAAGGGGATGGTGTTGCAGTCGGTGCCGGTGCGGGACGACTGGAACGCTATCGATCCGAATGTGATCGAGGATGGCAAGGGCAATGCCTGGATGTCGTTCGGCTCTTTCTGGAGCGGGCTGAAACTGGTCAAGCTGAATAAGGATTGGACTGGCATCGCGGAACCGCAGGAGTGGCATGCCATCGCCAGCCGCACCAGCGGCGAAGCTGCAGCCACCGAGAAGGCGGGACCGGGCGAGATCGAGGCGCCGTTTATCTTCAAGAAGGGCGATTACTATTATCTGTTCGTGTCGTTTGGGCTGTGCTGCAAGAAGGCTGACAGCACTTACCATGTGATGGTCGGCCGCTCGAAGGAGGTGGCGGGGCCGTATCTGGACAAGAACGGCGTTGACATGATGAAGGGCGGCGGCACACTGGTGATTGCGGGCGATAAGGACTGGAAGGGCTTGGGCCACAACAGCGCTTACACCATGGACGGCAAGGATTACCTTGTGCTGCATGCTTATGAGACTGCGGATAATTATCTGCAAAAGCTCAAGATCATGGAGATGAAGTTTGACGCCGCCGGCTGGCCGACAGTCGATCAGGCGGATTTGAATAAATACCGCAGCAACCAGCTGCCGGCGAAATAATGGCCAGCCCGCGCAAGTCCTCCCGCCGCCGCGCGCTGAAGCTGGCCGCCGGCGCAGCTGCCTCGGTGGTGTCGCATGGCGCGTTTGCCACTGTGACGCCGGCCGCGCGGGCTGAGGGTGCCGCCGGTTCTCAGGGACAGGTCGCGCTATTCCCGCTGAGCGACGTGCGCCTTGGACCCAGTCCTTTTCTGGAAGCGCAGCGCACCGATCTGCGCTACATCCTGTCGCTTGACGCCGACCGTCTGCTTGCGCCTTTCCTGCGCGAAGCGGGCCTGCCGCTTAAGCAGCCGACCTACGGCAACTGGGAGTCCACAGGCCTCGATGGCCACATGGGCGGCCATTACCTGTCGGCGCTCGCCTTGATGTACGCAGCCACCGGCGATGAAGAAGTCCTCAAGCGCCTGAATTACTTCGTCGCAGAACTCAAACGCTGCCAGCAAGCCAATGGTGACGGCTACATCGGCGGCGTTCCCGGCGGCGCGTCCGCATGGCGCGACATCGCCCAAGGCAAACTGCAAGCCGATAACTTCTCGGTCAACGGCAAATGGGTCCCGTGGTACAACCTCCACAAAACTTACGCCGGTTTGCGCGACGCCTATACCTACGCCAGCAACCAGGACGCCCGCGCCATGCTGATCGTCCTATGCGACTGGACGCTGGACCTGACCTCACACCTGAGCGACGAACAAATGCAATCCATGCTGCGCGCGGAACACGGCGGCATGAATGAAGTGCTGGCCGACGTGGCACAAATGACCGGCCAGCAGAAGTACATGGAACTGGCGATCCGCTTCTCCCATCAAGCCATTCTGCGCCCGTTGGAAGAAAACAAGGACCAGCTCACCGGCCTGCACGCCAATACCCAGATCCCGAAAGTCATCGGTTTCAAACGCATCGGCGACATCACCAGCCGCAAAGACTGGCAGCACGCTGCCGCCTTTTTCTGGCAGACCGTCCACGATCACCGCACCGTCGCCATCGGCGGCAACAGCGTCAAGGAGCACTTCCACGACGACAAAGACTTCGGCCCAATGATCGAAGAGGTGGAAGGCCCGGAGACCTGCAACACCTACAATATGCTCAAGCTCACTGAGTTGCTGTTCCTCGGCGATGCCAAAGGCAGCTACGCCGACTACTACGAGCGCGCGCTGTACAACCATATACTTTCGTCGCAGCGGCCTGACAGCGGTGGCTTCGTCTACTTCACGCCGATGCGGCCGAATCACTACCGCGTCTACTCGCAGCCGCAAAAAGCCATGTGGTGCTGCGTCGGCTCCGGGCTGGAAAGCCACGCGAAATACGGAGAATTTATTTATGCCCATCGCGGCGACAACCTGTACATCAACCTGTTCATTCCATCCACGCTGGATTGGCGCGAACAGGGTGTGCAAATCCGCCAGACCAACCGATTCCCGGATGAAGACCGCAGCACCATCACCGTCAAGGGCAACAAGACTTTCACACTGAAGCTGCGCTATCCCGAGTGGGTCAAACAGGGCGCCTTGCGTATCACCGTCAACGGCAAGCCGGTGGCCGCCGCCATTGGCGCCGACCGTTACGTCAACGTGCGCCGCGCGTGGCGCGATGGTGACAGGGTTGAGATCCACCTGCCGATGACAACGCGGCTGGAGCAGATGCCCGACAAATCCGCTTACTACGCCGTGCTGCACGGTCCTGTGGTGCTCGCCGCAAAGACCAATCCATTCCCCGGCGAGCAGCTTAACTACCTGGCCGACGATAGCCGCATGGGCCACATCGCCAGCGGACCTGTATGCCCGCTGGAGCAGGCGCCGGTGCTGGTCAGCGACAGCGCGGCGTTTGCCAACCGCTTCCGTCCCGTTCCCGGCCGACCGTTGACCTTTATGGCGCCGGGACTGGTGCAGTCGGTGGACGCCGGCCCGACCACCTTCGTGCCGTTCTTCCGCGTGCACGATGCGCGTTACGTCGTTTACTGGCCATATTCCACGCCGGGCGACCTGGCCGAGCGCCGCGCCAAGGCCGCCGAGGACGAAAAGGAGCGCCTTGCGCTAGACGCCCGAACCATCGACCAGGTGGCGCCGGGCGAACAGCAACCGGAATCCGACCACTTCTTCAAGGCTGAAGGCGCGGACGCCGGCATCAACAAGGGCAAGCACTGGCGCCATGCGACCAGATGGTTCAGCTATGAGCTGACCGACAAGAAGGGAGAGGCGCGTACTCTGCGGCTGACATATTCAAAACTGGATGCCGGACGCCGTTTCGATATTCTTGTCAACGACAAGCTGCTGGCCGAAGTGCGTCTCGACGCCAGCGCGCCACAGGAGATTTACACCCGCGACTACCCGATTCCCGCAGGTACAGCGCAGGCTGGCAAGCTGATCGTCAAGTTCGTCGCCCGTGACGGCTCGGTGGCGGGAGGGCTTTACGGTCTGCGCTTGTTGCGTTGATATACCAAAAAAGATATCGCAGAGTGTGAAAATATCATTGGATAGATATTTATGTTTCTCATAGTATTGATCCAAATAACAATATAAAAAATCTTATCAGGAGACTTGCCATGACATGCAATCGCAGAACCGTATTGGTCACCGCGTTGGCCGCCGCCATCACACTCAGCGTGCCATCCGCCTTCGCCGCCAAGCCACTGGTGATCGGTTTCTCGCAGGTCGGCGCCGAAAGTGAGTGGCGCACCGCGAATACCGTCTCGATCAAGGACGCCGCCAAGAAGGAAGGCGTCACCCTCAAATTCGCCGACGCCCAGCAAAAGCAGGAAAACCAGGTTAAGGCCATCCGCTCCTTCATTGCCCAGCGGGTGGACGTGATTGCGTTCTCGCCGGTGGTGGAATCAGGCTGGGATACGGTGCTGCTGGAAGCCAAGCGCGCCAAGATTCCTGTGATCCTGACCGACCGCGCGGTCAAGGTCAGCGATCCGTCGCTGTACGTGACCTTCCTCGGCTCGGACTTCGTAGAAGAAGGCCGTCGCGCCGGCCGCTGGCTGGTGGAGCGTCAGAAGAAAACGCCTGATGCCGTTTTGAATATCGTCGAACTGCAAGGCACCGTGGGCTCGGCGCCTGCGCTGGACCGCAAGAACGGCTTTGAAGAAGTCATCGCCGGTAATCCGAAGCTGAAGGTGATCCGCTCGCAGACTGGCGACTTCACCCGCGCCAAGGGCAAGGAAGTGATGGAAGCCTTCCTGAAAGCCGAGGGCAAGAAGATCAATGTGCTGTATGCGCACAATGACGATATGGCCATTGGCGCGATCCAGGCGATTGAGGAAGCCGGCCTGAAACCGGGCAAGGATATCCTGGTGATTTCCATCGACGGCGTGAAGGGCGCGTTTGAGGCCATGATCGCCGGGAAGCTGAACGTGACGGTGGAGTGTAATCCGCTGCTCGGTCCTCAGCTGATGCAGCTGGCCAAGGACGTTGTCGCGGGCAAGCCTGTACCCAAGCGCGTTGTGACGCAAGAAGGCGTATTCCCGGCCGACGTCGCAGCCAAGGAATTCCCGAACCGTAAATACTGATGACGATGAATTCTTCCGCACCCGCGAACCCGGTGCTGGAGCTGCGCGGCATCAGCAAGGCTTTCACCGGTGTGCAGGCGTTGAGTGGCGTGTCGCTCAATCTGTATCCCGGAGAGGTGCACACGCTGATGGGCCAGAACGGCGCCGGCAAGTCGACCCTGATCAAGGTGCTGACCGGCGTGTATGCGCCGGATCAGGGCCAGATTCTGTTGGCTGGCCAGCCGATACAGCCGCAGTCCACACTGGATGCGCAGCACCATGGCATCAGCACTGTTTATCAGGAAGTGAATCTCTGCCCGAATTTGTCGGTGGCGGAGAATATTTTCATTGGCCGTTATCCGCGCAAGCTGGGACGCATCGATTGGGCCAGCATGGCGGCGCAAGCCACGGCGCTGCTGGAGCGGATGCAGATTCGGATCGATGTGACGGCGCCGCTGGCGCAGTATCCATTGGCGATTCAGCAAATGGTGGCGATTTCGCGCTCGTTGCTGGTGTCTGCCAAGGTGCTGATTCTGGACGAGCCGACTTCCTCGCTGGATGAGAAGGAAGTGGATTTACTGTTCAACGTTTTGCGCGGCTTGCGCGAGCAGGGCATGGCGATTCTGTTTGTGACGCACTTCCTTGATCAGACCTATGCAATTTCGGATCGGATTACAGTGATGCGCAATGGCGAGCGGGAAGGGGAATACCTGGCCGCCGATTTGTCGCGCGTTGAGTTGGTCAACAAGATGGTGGGTGCGCCGGCCGTTGCGCAGGCACCCGCGGTCGCCGACACGGATGCGGCGCAAGCCCCTGTCGGCAGCGGCACGCGCTTCGGCGCTTTTTTGCGTGCAGTCGGCTTGAGCCGCAAGGGCGCCTTGCAGCCGATGGATCTGGAAATCGGCCAAGGCGAAATGCTGGGCCTCGCCGGCCTGCTGGGCTCCGGGCGCACCGAGGCGGCGCGCCTGCTGTTCGGCGCGGACAAGGCGGATACCGGTACGATCACGATCGACGGCAAGCAGCGTAATTTCTCCTCCCCACGCGACGCCATCGCCGCCGGCATCGGCTTCTGCTCGGAAGACCGCAAGCACGAAGGCGCAATCCTCGAACTGTCGGTGCGCGAAAACTTGATCTTGGCGCTGCAAGCCCGCATGGGCATCCTGCGCGCCATCCCGTTGAAACGCCAGCAGCAACTGGCGGAAGAATACGTCAAAGCGCTCGGCATCAAAACTGCCAGCATCGAAACGCCAATCGGCTCGCTCTCCGGCGGCAACCAGCAGAAAGTGCTGCTGGCGCGCTGGCTGGTGACTGATCCCCGGTTGCTGATCCTGGACGAACCAACCCGCGGCATCGACGTGCGCGCCAAGCAGGAAATCATGGACTACGTCTCGGCCCTGTGCAAGAAAGGCATGTCTATCCTGTTCATCTCGTCCGAGCTGCCCGAAGTGCTGCGCGTGAGCGACCGCATCGTCGTCATGCGCGACCGCAAGCAAGGCGGCGAATACCCGCGCGGCGCGCTCGACGAAACCACCGTGCTGCACGTGATCGCGGCAGGGGACCAGCATGCATAGTCCCGCCGCCCGCACCGGCAGCGCGTCAACCAAACCGAGTCTGCCCATGTTTGTGCAACACCCCATATTTCGTTCACTGGCCGCACTGGCGATCCTGCTGCTGATTGACCTGATCATGGTCCCCGGCTTCTTCCACCTGGAGATCAAGGATGGCCACCTGTACGGAAGCCTGATCGACATCGCCAACCGCGCCGCGCCACTGATCCTGGCCGCCATTGGCATGACCCTGGTCATTGCCACGCGCGGCATCGACATTTCGGTTGGCGCCACCGTTGCCATCAGCGGCACCGTGGCCGCCATGCTGGTGGGTGGCACCATGGTCACGAACAACGGCACGCCGGAGTACGTGGCCAATACGCCGATGTGGCTCGCGCTGGCCGCCGCCATGGGCGCTGGGCTGCTGTGCGGCGCGTGGAATGGCGCGCTGGTAGCCGGCCTTGGCCTGCAACCGATCGTCGCCACGCTGATCCTGATGGTAGCGGGGCGTGGTCTGGCGCAGTTGCTGACCGATGGCCAGATCATCACCGTCTACTACCAGCCATTCTTCTTCCTCGGCAGCGGCTATCTGTTTGGCTTGCCGTTCTCGCTGTACATCGTGGCGGCCGTGTTTATCGTCACCGCGCTGTTGATGCGGAAGACCGCGCTCGGCCTGTTCATTCAGTCGGTCGGCATCAACCCGGTGGCGGCGCGTCTGGCCGGCCTGAAGACGGCGGTCCTGATCTTCTTCGTCTACGTGTTTTGCAGCGCTTGCGCCGGTGTGGCCGGCCTGATGATCACCTCCAACATCAAGAGCGCGGACGCCAACAACGCCGGCCTGCTGCTGGAACTGGACGCCATTCTGGCCGTGACGCTGGGCGGCACGTCGCTGGCCGGCGGTAAATTCAACCTGGCCGGCAGCGTGATCGGCGCCTTGATCATCCAGACGCTGACCTACACCATCTACTCCATCGGCTTGCCGCCGGAGGTCAACATGGTCGTCAAGTCGGTGGTGGTGTTCGTGATTTGCGTGTCGCAGTCGGCGGAGTTCAAAACCATGTGGCGGCGCGCATTCCCGGCTGCCCGCGGAGGTAAAGCACAATGAGCAGCATGAGTATTCCCGCCGCTGGGCCGGCGCGTTCGATCATTTCGTCGCCTTATTTCACGTCGTTGATTACCGTCTTCCTGTTGCTGGTCTTGCTGGTCGCTGGCGGCGCGGCGTATCCCGGTTTCCTGTCGGTGCAGGTGCTGTTCAATCTCCTGATCGACAACGCCTTCCTACTGGTGATCGCGGTCGGCATGAGCTTTGTCATCCTGTCCGGCGGCATCGATCTGTCGGTCGGCTCGGTGCTGGCGCTGACCACCATGATCTGCGCCTACATGCTTCAGACCTGGCACTTGCCGCCGCTGCTGGTGATCGGCATCGCGCTGGCGCTGGGTACCGTGTTCGGCGCCGCACAAGGTGCGTTGATCCATTACTTCAAGCTGCAGCCGTTCATTGTCACGCTGGCCGGGATGTTCCTGGCGCGCGGCTTGTGCTACCTGATCAGCATTAACTCGATCACCATCGACGATCCGTTCTTCGTCGCGATGTCGCAAACGCAGCTGCCGATCGGCGACTGCTTCATCTCACCGGGCGCGTTGATCGCGCTGGTGACGCTGGCCGCCGCCATCTACGTTGCGCACTGTACGCCGTTCGGCCGCGCCATCTACGCCGTCGGCGGCAATGAACAGTCGGCGCTGATGATGGGATTGCGCGTGGCGCGCACCAAGGTGCTGATCTACGCCTTCTCCGGCTTCTGCGCGGCGCTGGCTGGCGTACTGTTTTCGTTCTACATGCTGTCCGGGTATGGCCTGCACGCGCAGGGCACGGAACTGGATGCGATTGCGGCGGTGGTCATCGGCGGCACGCTGCTCAGCGGCGGTTATGGCTACGTGGCTGGCGCGCTGACTGGCGTGCTGGTACTGGGCGCGATCCAGACGCTGATTGCCTTCGACGGCACGCTCAGCTCCTGGTGGACCAAGATTGTGATCGGCGGCCTGCTGTTCATCTTCTGTGTAGTACAACGCGTGATGACGATGCGCGCCAATAAAAAATAATTAACGACGACACTGGAGAGTATTTTGAAAAAAAGTCTGATGTTCGCTGCGGCGAGCGTGCTGGCGGGTTTGCTGGCGCCTGTCACGCAAGCCGCCAATCCCATCCTGCCCAAGGTGTTCACTGCCGATCCTGCGGCCTTTGTGGAAAACGGCACCGTCTATCTGTACGTCGGCCACGACCAGGCCACGCCGGCCGACAAGGATTACGTGATGAAGGAATGGCGCCTGTACAGCAGCTGCGACATGAAAAACTGGACCGACCGCGGCTCGCCGATCCAGCCGTCCGCCTTTAAATGGGCGATCGGCAAAGTGGATGCGTGGGCGGCCGACATCACCAAGCGCGATGGCAAATACTATTTCTACGCCACCGTCGATCACGCGAGCATTCCGGGCCGCGCCATCGGCGTGGCGGTTTCCGACAAGCCGGAAGGCCCGTTTGTCGACGCGCGCGGCTCGGCGCTTATCACCAACAACATGACGCTGGAAACGCAGATCGCCTGGGACGATATCGACCCGGCGATCTTCCAGGACGACGACGGCCAAGCCTATCTCTACTGGGGTAACTCGGTGCTGAAGTGGGCCAAGCTGAAAGCCAATATGATCGAGCTGGATGGCCCGATCCATACCGTGGGCGTCGAGCGCTTCACGGAAGCGTCCTACCTGCACAAGCATAACGGCACTTACTACCTCTCGTACTCGCGCGAATTCCCGGAGGAGACGGCGTACATGACCGGCCCAAGCGCCACCGGCCCGTGGACTTATCGTGGCGTGATCATGTCGAAGAACGTCAAGGTCAAGACCATCCACCAGGCGATTGTTGAATTCAACGGCAAGAACTACATCATCTATCACAACGCCAAACTGCCGGGTGGTGGCGAGTACCGCCGTTCGGTCGCGGTGGAGGAGTTTGCGTACAACGCCGACGGCACGATTCCATTTATCAAGCAGACCAAGGAAGGCCCTGCGGCCAACCCTAGTGCTGCTTGCAAGTGATATCAATAACCATGGCATTGAATAATAATCAATGCCGAACCTGATATCATTTACCTATGGATACAAACCCTAACTGGTTCCTGCGCGCGCGCCTCAAAACGCGCCAGCTGCTGTTGCTGATCGCGCTGGACGAACAACGCAACATCCACCGCGCCTCCGAGGAGTTGCACATGACGCAGCCCGCCGCGTCCAAGCAGCTCAAGGATCTGGAGGAGATGCTGGGCGTGCAGCTGTTCGATCGTCTGCCTCGCGGCATGGAGCCGACCATTTACGGCGAGACGATGATACGTCACGCCCGCATGGCGCTGACCAGCCTCTCGGCGGCGCACGAGGATATCGTCGCCATCAAGGCTGGGCTGACCGGGCAGGTGGACATCGGCACCATCATGACGCCGGGGATTTCTCTGCTGCCGAAGGCGATCACGCGCACCAAGCAGCTGGCGCCCAAGCTGCGCATCGGCGTGGAGATGGAGCTATCCAACGTGCTGCTGGAGCAGTTGCAGCGCGGCCGGCTCGATTTCATGATCGGCCGTATTCCGGAACGCGAAAGCGCGCAAGGATTGAGCTACGAGGAGCTGGGCGACGAACCGGCATGCGCGGTGGTGCGGGTTGGCCATCCGCTGATGAAGTCCAAGAACCTGCAACTGCGCGACATCGCCAACCAGCCGTGGATCTTGCCGCCGCAAGGCTCGATCCTGCGCGCGCGCTGTGAACTGATGTTCCGCCGCGCGGGGCTGGAAGTGCCGATCAACGTGGTCGACACGACGGCGGTGCTGCTGATTAAACCGCTGCTGCAGCAGACCGACGCGCTCAATGTGATGCCGATCGCGGTGGCGCAGTATTACGAGTCGCAGGGTGTGCTGAACATCCTGCCGATCGAGCTGCCGTGCCGCATGGACGCTTTCGGCATCATCACCGTCAATGGCCACATCCTGTCGCCGGGCGCCGAGCTGCTGCTCAAGTCCGTGCGCGAGGTGGCGCAGGAGATCTACTGACGGCGGATTTAACTTTGGTAGGGATTTTGTCGCTACTATAGGTTATGACGACCATATCCCCTTTAAGTAGCAGCGTTGTCTCTGTGCCTCCGGTATTCAAGGCGCAGGAACAACAAAATCTTCCCATGGTTGCTGACACTGGGGCGCAAGCGTCCAGCGTCGAATCTTCCGGCAGCCTGACAAGCATGCAAGCACCGTTGGCCAGCGCGCTGACGTGGAAGGTCAAATCCAGCGATCCGCTGACGTCGCTGATGACCATCAATTACGGTTCAAAATCCCTGTTGAACCGCTTTGACGGTTTGGGCGCCGCCGCGCTGCGCGACGTGAACAACTTCTCGCAGTCGGTATCGCTGTTAAATGCCGATCCGGTAGCGGGGGGGGATCAAGTCACGTTGAGCATCAAGATGGCTGATGGTATCGACGTCAAGGTCAACCTGGATAGCAAAGCCAATAGTCTCTCGCTACAGGTAAGCAGTGGCAGCAAGCTTGGTGCGGCTGACCGCGCCGCACTGGCCAAGCTGGCGGACGGCTTCCAGAACGCCATCGACAGCATGCGGGATGGATCCAAGCTGGATTTCACCGGGCTGCTGGCCTACGATTCGTCATTGGTGTCGTCGATTGATGTGGAGGCGAAAACGCAGTTTGGTACCATGCCGGCGCAAACGCAGACTTTTCATGTCGATCACGCGAAGCGGTCGTTCACCTCGGATGGGCCGGACAGTAAAGTTAATGTCAGCGTCGACCTACGCCAGTTGGCCGGCATGGGCAATGCGCAGCAGCGCAAGGTGGGCATGGACGCGTACCTGAAGCAGTTTGACGAAGCGGGTATTCGCGGCCACGCCAATGAGTCGACGCTGGCCACATTCAAGTCGGCGTTTCAGCAGATGACGGGTATGGCGTCGGAGACCACTGCGGTCAGTAATCGCCCCATTAATTTGTCGGACAGCGACCACGCGCTTTTGACCGGGTTGCCGGACTTTGACGCTTCCATGAGTAACACGCCGGTCGCGTCCAATCCGATGCGCCAGAATGAAGTCGATACGTTCTCATACCAGGTCTCGCAGAGCACCAACATCAGCGGCGACAGCCAGCGCAATCGCTCGATCTCGCAGAAGCGGCACGCACATCTGGAGGCCAGCTTCCACGAGTCGCTCGGCGCTACGCCGCTGGCGCTGGACAATAGCAAGGGCCCGCAAAACTACTACTTCAAGCATGTCAGCGAAGACCGCTCCAGTGACACCGAGATCGGCTACCACAATGGCATGCTGGTGCGCGCAACGGCAGACGAGCAGATTACCCGCACCACGCAGGTATTGAAGTACGTGATGGGCATCCTGACTGACGACAGCAGCACGCCCGAAGTATCAAATACCCGGCGCGATCTGATGACGCCATCTCACCTCGGTATCTAGGCAGCCATCGCACGGCAGGTGTGTTCGCACGCCTCACAGGCGCGGGCGCATTCTTCCATGCCATCCAGTTCCAGGCAACTCAGCGCGCAGGCATGACAGATGTCTGCGCACAGGGCGCAAAGGCGTGCACTGAAGGGGGAGCCGCTCAGTTGCAGGTTGGCGGAGGTTTCACAGATAGCGGCACAGTCCATCATCAACCGGAAATGGTCCGGCGCGACATGCCTGCCGCCCATCTGGAGGCAGTGCGTGAGCGCGGTTTGCAGGCAGGCCTGGTGGCAGTTGGTGCAGGCGTCAATGCAGTCCTGCATGTCTGGGATGTCGTTCATAGCCGCTCCTTTGAAGAAGCTACCATGCTAGGCCCGCGGCTCGCCCGCTTCTGTGCGTTGCCTATCAAATTCGCGACAGCCCGGGTCTCAGCGCACGCGGACCCCCGACATTTGCTCAAACGCTTCCAGCAGAATCTTGGCGCGGAAGGGTTTGAGGATGACGCGGCTGACCTGGCGGTCGCGCAGTTCGCGCATCAGGTCTGTGGTGGCCTGGTCGACCATCACCGCGATGGGGATCGCGGCGTCGCTGGCCGACATGCCGTTTCGAACCTTGTCCAGTAGTTCCAGGTTGTAGTGGCAGCCGTTCTGCACGCCGCAGTCGATGGCGATCACCGCGCCTTGAAACGCGCGCTCGCGCAGCATGCGTTCGGCCGCCTGCACGGTCGCCGCTTCGTGCACCGTGCCCAGGCCCAGCGAGCGCGCCGTCATGGAGACGGTTTTGCGCAGTAGTGGTTGTTCTTCCACCAGCAGCATGTTGAGGTGTCTGGACGGCGCGTCATGCATGGCCTGCCTCCGCGCGATTGGCCAGTTCTTCCAGCAGCAGGTCGCGCAAGGAGGTGAAGATCGCCATTTCGGTGGCGTCCAGCGTGCGCGGTTGGTGATCGATCAGGCATAGCGTGCCGATGACGAAGCCGGATGGCATCGGCAACGGCGCGCCGGCATAGAAGATGACGTGCGGTTCGCCGGTCACCAGAGGATTGTCGGCAAAACGCGCATCGGCGCGTGAATCGGGAATAACGAAAATGTCCGGTTGCAGGATGGCGTGCGCGCAGAAGGAGACATCACGGCCAGTCTCGCAGGCGTCGAGGCCAACGCGGGCTTTGAACCACTGGCGGTTTTCGTCGATCAGTGAGATCAGTGCGATTGGCACGTCGAATTCCTGTGCCGCGAATTGCACCACCTTGTCGAAGCGCTCTTCCGGTGGTGTGTCCAGGATCAGCATTTCTCGCAGGGCGGCGAGACGCTCTTTATCGTAGTCGGGTATGGGTGCAGCTAACATGGCGTGAGACGGCGCGACGGCCGCGTGGTCGTGTTGAGCTTACTCTAACATTATCTGCTACACGGAGCCATGCAAGATTGTTGACTCAGTCAGCAATGTGTCGCACAATTGCCCTGTATCGTTTGTTGGAGTTGTCATGCCTGTCCCTGTTTTTAACGACCGCGTTGCGGCGGTTCGTTCGTTTAACCGATTCTTTACACGTCAGATCGGCGTGCTGCGCGAAGGCCTGCTGCACAGCGAATTCACGCTGACCGAAATGCGCGTGCTGTACGAGTTGGCGAACCATGGCGACCAGCCATCGGCCGCGCTGTGCCGCGACCTTGGGCTGGATCGCGGTTACCTCAGCCGCATCCTCGCCAAGTTTGAAAGCGCGGGCCTGGTCAGCAAGGTGCCGTCGGCCACCGATGGCCGCTCCAAGCTGCTGCATCTGACAGACCACGGCCGCGCCGTCTACGAACCGCTGGACCGCCGCTCGCGGGAAGAGGTGGGCGACATGCTGTCGCGCTTCGGCGATGCCGACCAGTTGCGCATGCTGGACGCGATGCGCACCATCCGCGAACTGCTGGACGCGGAGTCCGGCCTCAAATACGCCCAGCCGTTCGTGCTGCGCGCGCATCGTCCGGGCGACATGGCGTGGATCACGCGCCGTCACGGCGAGCTGTATGCCACGCAGCAGGGCTGGGACCGCAGTTTTGAAACGCTGGTCGGCCAGATCTGCGCCGACTTTGAACGCGACTTCGATCCCGCGCTGGAACACTGCTGGATCGCCGAGATGAACGGCCAGCCGGTCGGCTCGATTGCGCTGGCGCGCAGCGGCGAGGAAGGCGTGGCTAAACTGCGGCTGCTGCTGGTGGAGGAACAGGCGCGCGGCTATGGACTGGGATCGCGGCTGGTGGACGAATGCCACCGCTTCGCACGCGCAGCCGGCTACCGCAAAATGCGCCTGTGGACCACCGACCAGCAGAAGGAGGCGCGCCATATCTACCAGAGCAAGGGCTACGTGCTGGTGGCCGAGGAGCCGGTACACGCCTTCGGCAAAGATATGGTCAATGAGACGTGGGAGCTCGATCTTATGGCAATATGCATAGCTTCATCCTAAATTGGGGACAGCATGCGGACGAGCAGACTGGCGGAGTGGTCGAAGCGGATTTTATTGGCGGCGCTGATTTTGCTGGTGCTGGCGGTTGCCGGGGCCTGGCTTTATTTGCGCGGCAGTCTGGCGCAGCTTGACGGCACGCGCCAGGCGCCCGGAATCGACACGACGGCCAGCATCGCGCGCGACGCGCACGGTGTGCCCGTCATCAGTGGCGGCAGCCGTGGCGACGTCGCCTACGCCACCGGCTTCGTGCATGCGCAGGAGCGGTTCTTCCAGATGGATTTGCTGCGCCGCGTGGCGGCCGGTGAGTTGTCCGAGCTGTTTGGCGACCGCGCGCTGGCGCTGGACAAGGCGCATCGGCTGCACCGCTTCCGCGCGCGCGGCGAACTGGCGCTCAAGTCCATGCCGGCAGAAGACCGCGCGCTGCTGGACCGCTATGTGGCCGGTGTCAACGATGGCCTGCACGCGCTCAAGACCAAGCCGTTTGAATATGCGCTGGTCGGCGCGACACCGCGCCCATGGACGCAGGCCGATACGCTGCTGGTGGTGTGGGCCATGTATTTCGATTTGCAAGGCAATCTGGAATCGCGCGAACTGGCGCGCGGCTGGTTCCGCGATCACACCACCGACGAACAACGCGCTTTCCTCGCGCCTGAGTCCACGCCATGGGATGCGCCGCTCGATGCGCAGCAGATCGACGCCGAGGTAGTGACGCCATCCGCGCCGCCTGCGTGGTGGGGCAAGCCAAAAGCCGGCGATACCGACTCGGTCAAGTCGGCCAGGCTGGCGCAGGCCGACTTCCTCAATACCGTCGGCAGCAACAACTGGGCGGTGGCGGGCGCGCGCAGCGACAGCGGCGCCGCCATCGTCGCCGACGATATGCATCTTGGCATACAGTTGCCGGCCATCTGGTATCGCGCCGCCTTGCAGTTCCCAGATGGGAAGGGCGGCCAGCGTCGCATCGTCGGCGTCACGCTGCCCGGCGCGCCATTCGTGGTGGTGGGCAGTAACGGTCATGTGGCCTGGGGCTTCACCAACAGTTATGGCGATTACCTGGACCTGATCGCGTTCGATAGCGACGCCGCCAAACCGGGCCAGGTGCGCACGCAGGCCGGATGGGAGACGCCGGTGGTGCAGGAGGAAACCATTCTGGTCAAAGGCGCGCCGGCGGTCAGGCTGGCGGTGCGCGAGACGTCGCTCGGCCCGATCCGCGAGGTGCAGGGCCGCAGCTATGCGCTGCACTGGAGCGCGCATCTTCCGGGCGCTGTCAACTTCAATGCGGGCAAGCTGGAGTCGGCCGACACGCTGGATCAGGCGCTGGCGATTGCGCCGACGCTGGGCGTGCCGGCGCAGAATTTCGTCGCCGGCGATGACCAGGGCAATATCGGCTGGACCATCGCCGGTCCGTTGCCGCGGCGTGCGACGCCCGGCACGGCGTCCACCTATCCGCTGACGGCCGACGATGCGGCTGGCCAGTGGCAAGGCTGGCTGGCGCCGGCGGAGTATCCGAAGGTGGTCAATCCGCCGCAAGGACAGCTTGGCACCGCCAACAACCGCCAGCTGGCCGGCGACGGCGCGGCGCTGATAGGCGACGGCGGCTTCGACCTCGGCGCGCGCGCGCATCAGGTGCGCGACGACTTGACCGCGCTGGGCCCGAAAACGGATGTGAAGAAAGTCTACGCCATCGGCCTCGATGACCGCGCCGTGTTCCTGACCGCGTGGCGTGAGCGTGCCATCGGCGCGCTGGACGCCAAGGCCATCGCCGGCAACGCGCAACGCACGGGTGCGCTGGCGCTGCTGAAGGATAACTGGAGCGGCAAGGCCAGCGTGGATTCGGCCGGCTACCGCATCACGCGCGGTTTCATGTACGCGGTGTATGACATCACCTACGGCGGCGTCAATGCGGAACTGGCGCAGATCGATCCCAAGGCCAGCATGGCGGCGGTCAGCGCGCGCTGGCCGGTGGTGCTGGCGCGCCTGCTGGACCAGCAGCCGGCCGGCTGGCTGCCGCCGCAATATCCGAGCTGGGAGGCCTTGCAGCTGGCGGCGCTGGACCGCGTGATCGCGGAGCTGACCAAGGAAGGCCAGCCGCTGAGGAACGCCACCTGGGGTCAGCGCAACACCGCAGCCAGTGCCCATCCGATGGCGTCGGCCGTGCCGCTGCTGGGCAAATACCTGAAGGTCGCGCCGGACATGCTGGCCGGAGATCAGCACATGCCGCGCGTGGCCGGGCCGACCTTCGGCCAGTCGGAGCGGCTGACGGTGTCGCCGGGCCACGAGGAGCAGGGCATCTTCAACATGCCGGGCGGGCAGAGTGGCCATCCCTTGTCGCCGTACTTCCTCGATGGCCGCATGGACTGGCTTACAGGGCGGGAGTCGCCATTGCTGCCGGGGCCTGCGCAGCATACGCTGACTTTTGTGAAGTAAGTCCGAACAGGGGGCGCAGCACGCCGATGCGGCGCACCACTTCAAACACGCCGAAGCTGATGCCGAAAGTGAGCACGATCAGGAATACGCCTTCGATGCCCGGCGCCAGTTTGATCGGCTTCATCCAGTGCGCCATGCTGACGATTAGCGTCTGGTGCAGGATGTAGACCGGGAATACGGCTTCGGTCAGGTAGCGGCGCTTGGCGCTGTCGAAGTTCAGATGACGGTGACCGAAACCGCACGCGGTCAGGATCGGCGCCCACTGGCACAGGCAGTAGATGGCGCGCATCACCGGCTTCCATTGCAGCACTTCCGGCGTGGCCAGCGCTTCCGGGATCGACCAGTAGCAGACGATCAGCGCCCAGCTGCACAGCCACAGACCAAGGCTGGTCCAGCGCAGTGCGTCAACGCGGGCCCAGAAGCCCGTCTGCATCGCCAGCAGCGCACCGAGTGCGAACAGGAAGAAGTACTGGGAGTGGCTGTACCAATCGTTGGTGAGCGCATGGGTAGTCGGGAAACGGTCGACCAGCAGGTAGCGCGCCGCCGCCAGCACGGCCACCGGCAGCACGACGATGCGCCAGCCGCTGAGCAGTCGTCCCAGCGCATCGGAGACGCGCTGGAAGCGGGAGCCCAGCAGCCACACAATCAGGCCGCCGATCATGGTGTAGGTCCACAGATAGGCGACGAACCACAGGTGGTTCCAGGTCGGCATGCGCAGGCAGTCGTCGCCGCGGCAGAAGCCGTGGTAGCCGCTGACGTAGAGGCGCATGAATTCCGCATAGCTGCCGTGGTAGGCGATTTTTTCCACCACTTCAAAATAGGACTGCGGCGGCACGATGACGAACATGCCAAAGATCAGCGGCACCAGCAGCCGCCAGCTACGCTGCTTGAGCAGCGCGCCGACGCGCATTTTTTGCAGCATGAAGGCGGTGGCCACGCCGGAAATCATGAACAGCAGGCCGAGACGCCACGGCGACGACAGGATCATCAGCGGTTCGATGGCGTCGCTGGCGTAGGGACTTTTGACGTGCCAGTCCCAGGTTACGTAGTACATGCCGGTGTGGTAGAAGATCAGCACGAAGAACGCGAAGATGCGGATCCAGTCGAGGAAATACAGGCGTGGCTTGGTCATTGATAGCTCCTTTGTGATGTCTTTAGATTAAGGAGCTGGCCGTGCGGCGTCCAGCGTCATGGGGCGAAATGGGTGGCGCGTGGGGCGAGCTGGAAGCCGGCAGCTTTGGCTAGCTGTTGCCGGCGATCCGCGCGATGACGTCGGCGCGGTATTGACGGCTGAGGGGGACGCGCGCGCCGCTGTGCAACAGCAGTTCGCCGTCCCCTTTTTCGTGGTTGACGATGCTGGCGATCCAGTCCAGCTGCACGGCGGCGCGGCGGTGGCAGCGGATGAAACGCGGGCCGAGTTTGTCCAGCAGGCCGGCCAGGGTTTGTCGCATCAGCGGTTGGCCGTCGGCGGTGTGCAGGATGATGTAATTGTCGGCGGTTTCGATCCACTGGATGGCGTCGACTTTGATGATGCGGGTGCCGGTGCGCTCGGGGACCAGTAATTGGGTGACGGCGGGCAGGGCGGGGGCGGGCGTTTGCAGTGGCGCTGCGGCGGTTGGTGGAGCCGTTGCAGTGCGCGTTGCTGCCAGGCGTTCGCGCGCGCGCTGCAGGGCGCGTTGCAGGCGTGGCTGGTCGTAGGGCTTGAGCAGGTAGTCGATGGCGTTGGCGTCGAAAGCGCGCACGGCGTATTCGTCGTAGGCGGTGACGAACACCACCAGTGGCGCCGGCGTTGGCAGCGAGGCGGCGACATCGAGGCCGGTGATTTCGGGCATCTGGATGTCGAGCAGTAGCAGGTCGGGCGCGAAGGCGGGCAGCATTTCCAGCGCTTCGACGCCGTCGCGGGCTTCGTCGATGGCGCTGATGTCCGGTTCCGACGCCAGCATGCGACGCAGTTTGTCGCGCGCGGGACGTTCGTCGTCGACGATCAGCACGCGCATGGCAGCCTCACTTCGGCCCGCACGCCGGCGGGCGACAGCTGGATCAGGTCAAACGCCGCACGGTCGCCATACAGCGCGGCCAGACGTTCGCGCAGATTGCGCACGCCGATGCCGCCCACGCCAATGCTGGCGCTGCGGTCCGCGTCCGCGCCGCCGGCCGCCGCCGCCGCGCTACCTGCTGCTGGCGTGGCGGCGGGCAGCAGGCCGGCGTCGTCCTCGACGCGCAGCACCAGCGTGTCTTGCTGGCGCTGGACGGATAGTGTGATGGCGGTTGGCTGGCGGCGCTTTTCCACGGTGTGCTTGAACACATTTTCCAGCAAGGGCTGCATGCTCATCACCGGCACTGCGCACGCCAGTAGTGCGTCATCAATCTCCCACGAGATGGTGACGCGGTCGGAAAACCGTTCCGCCATCAGCGCCGCGTAACCGCGCAGCAGCCGCAGTTCCATTTCCAGCGGAACCAGATGACGCTCGCCGACATCCAGCGTGGCGCGCAGCACGTCCGACAATTGCACCAGCATGGCGTCGGCGCGCGCCACCTCGCTGTACATCAGCGACGATATCGTATTCAAGGCATTGAACAGGAAGTGCGGCTGCATCTGCTGGCTCAGTCGCAGCAGCTGCGCCTCACGCAATGACGCATTGGCGCGTTCCACCCGCAGCTTCTCATCCAGCATGGCGTGGAACGACAGCACGCCGAACGTGATGGTGGCGAAGATGAAGAAAAACACCGTCATCTTGATGTCTTCGTACAAAAATACTTCGGCCCAGCCGCCGTGGGTATAGGCGTCGCCGGCCAGCGCGTACACCGCGTAGCGGCTGCCGAAGGCGACCGGCACAAACGCCAGCCAGTACACCGGCAGCCACACCAGCTGGCGCGCAAACCAGCGCAGCGGCGCATGCACCAGATAGTCGTAGCGGCGTGTGAAGTGGCGCTGCGCCAGCAGCAGCAGGGTGCAGGTCAGCGCCGACGAGGTCTCCCACAGCACCGGCTTCCACATGCCATGGTCATGGTCGCGCAGGTATTCCTGCACGGCGGTGCTGATCATCAGCAGCCAGAATAAGACCCAGGCGATGGCGAGGACGGTGCGGGTTCTCTGCATGGCGTTAGCGGTAGCGTGCTTCCATCAGGTCGATTTCGCGTACCAGCTTGCGCGAGGTTTCGTCGGAAATGTGATCGTGGCGGGCCAGGTCGAACACGGTGTTGCGCTCGGCCGCCAGGGCCGCCAGCCGCAGTTCGCGTTCGGCGGAATCGGTCTTGCGCCACGCTTGTTGGCTTTCGGGATCGACTTCTTTTAGCTTGTGCTCATAGAAGGCGATCACGCGCGCGGCCGCCTGCGGATACACATCGGGATCGATGCAGGCGTCGGATTCCATCAGCTCTATCTGCGCTTTCTCGATGGCGGAGATGGCGGCATTGGCGGCGGTGCGGCGCGCCAGGTCTTCTTCCTGCTGTTCTTCCGGCTCGGCCGGGAAGGTCATGCCGGCCAGCAGCCGTGGCAGGGCGATGCTGGCCACCAGCAGCGACAGCAGGATCACCGAGCAGGCCATGAAGATGGTCAGCGCGCGCGCCGGGAACGGCGAGCCGTCCGGCAGCACCAGCGGCAGCGTCAGCACGCCGGCCAGCGT
The DNA here is from genome assembly GCF_012849375.1 of Duganella dendranthematis. Taxonomy (NCBI): domain Bacteria; kingdom Pseudomonadati; phylum Pseudomonadota; class Betaproteobacteria; order Burkholderiales; family Oxalobacteraceae; genus Duganella; species Duganella dendranthematis. The sequence goes on along the minus strand of NZ_CP051684.1, from coordinate 6,290,829 downwards.
GATGGTGCCGCGTGCGCCGGCCAGCGTGGTGGCCAGCAGCAGGCGCGGATTGATTTTCTGGCGCGGCTGGTGGCGGAATTTCTGTTTGAAGATGGTCAGCCGCAGCGAGGCCCACACCCACGCAAAGCGCAGCACCAGCAGGCCGGCGGTAATGGCCAGCGCGTACACCAGCAACCACCAGCGATTCAAATGGCCGCTTTCTTCCAGCGAGGTACCGGCCAGGTGGAAAATCTCCGGCAGTTGTTCGCCCAGCAGCACGAACATCACGCCGTTCAGCGAGAACTGCACCGTGTCCCACACGGCCGAGCGCTGGATGCGGGTGCTGGCCATGGCGTGGCCGCTCAACTCGACGTAGCTCATGGTGATGCCGGCCGCCACTGCGGCCAGGATGCCGGAGGCGTGCAGGCGTTCGGCCACCAGGTAGGCGCCGAACGGCATCAGCAGGTTGACCAAAATCGGCGAGCCTGGCGGTTCGCCGAAGTGGCGCGTCAGCCAGCGTTGCAGCCAGGTGATCAGCCAGGTCACGCCGACGCCGGCCGCGATGCCGCCGGCCACCAGCCAGAAGAAGGTGATGGCGGCGGTTTGCAGCGAGAAGGCGCCGGTCATGGCGGCGGCCACCGCAAAGCGGAAGCACACCAGGCCGGAGGCGTCGTTCAGCAGCGATTCGCCTTCCAGGATGTGCATCAGCCGTTTTGGAATTGGCGAGGTGGCGGCGATCGAACTCACGGCCACCGGATCGGTCGGCGAGACGATGGCGGCCAGCGCAAACGCTACCGGCAGCGGCATGGCGGGAATCATCCAGTGGATCAGGAAGCCGGCGCCGATCACGGTAAACACCACCAGCCCGAAGGCCAGCTCGATGATGGTGCCTTTGTCGCGCAGCAGGCCGCTCTTGGGTATGCGCCAGCCGTCCAGGAACAGCAGCGGCGGCAAGAAGACCAGGAAGAACAGGTCCGGTTCGAGGTCGACCCCATGTTCGGACTTGGCGGCGATCAGCGCGCCCAGGCCGATCTGCACCAGCGGCAGCGGGATGGTGCCCGGCAGCACCCGGCGAATATAGGCGCTGGCGACCACCGCCAGCATCATGACCAAGACGACTTCAATTGAATCCATTCCTACCTTGACTCCGTGTACAGTTAAACAGGCTAAGCTTACACTATCGGGTGTTCGCTAAAAAGTTGGGGCATGGCACTGGCGGAAGAGAAATCTTTCTGTCATAATGCATGCCTTCTGCGGGAGTAGCTCAGTTGGTAGAGCGCAACCTTGCCAAGGTTGAGGTCGAGAGTTCGAGACTCTTCTCCCGCTCCAGAATTCAGTAGCACATCAGTAGCAAACACTAAGGAAGCCCACGGGCTTCCTTTTTTGTTGTTTATCGTTCTCCAATACAACATATTCGGCGTTGCTAACGTTATACTGGGTTAGGACCACCGAAGGAGACGAATCCATGAAATCTGTTCAACAGGAAGTTGATGAGCGTAGTAACTTAACCAACTCCAACAAGTTCGAACTCCTCTTGTTCCGTCTCGGCGGCGACGCCAATGGCGAACATTCTGAGCTGTTCGGTATTAACGTCTTCAAAATCCGCGAAATCGTTGCGATGCCCGAAGTGACTGCTGTGGCCGGATCCCCGCCACACATGCTGGGCGTCGTGAACCTGCGCGGACAAATCATCACGGTGCTGGATTTGCCTGGCATTGTCGGTGTGACCCCAAAAACTGGTCTGAATATTATGTTGGTCACTGAATTCGCGCGCACCACGCAAGCGTTCGCGGTCGAATCAGTGGATGAAATCGTGCGCCTGGACTGGAGCCAGGTGCTGACGGCCGAAGGCACGGCCGGCGGCAAGGTCACCAGTATCGCCCGCGTCGACGGCGACACGCAAAACACCCGCCTGGCGCAGGTGCTGGACGTGGAAACCATCTTGCGCGAACTGGTGCCGCCGGAACGCGAAGACATCGATCCGGAAACCATCGGCCCGAAAGTGCTGCTCAAGCCGGGCGCCGTGGTGCTGGCCGCCGACGATTCGGTGGTGGCGCGCAACCTGATCGAAAAAGGTCTGGAAGCGATGGGCGTGCATTTCATCATGACCAAATCCGGCAAGGAAGCCTGGGACCGTCTGCAAACCATCGCGGAAGGCGCCAAGGCCGAAGGGCTGCAGATTACGGATCGCGTGGCGATGGTGCTGACCGATCTGGAAATGCCGGAGATGGATGGCTTTACCTTGACCCGCCTGATCAAGCAGGACCCGCGCTTCGGCAAGATTCCTGTGGTGATCCATTCTTCGTTGTCCGGTAAAACCAATGAAGACCACGTCAAAGGCGTGGGCGCCGATGCGTATGTCGCCAAGTTCTCGGCCGAGGACCTGGCCGGCACGATTCGTTCGGTGTTGGGCAAGGCTGCGGCGTAAGTCGCAAAACACGGTAGTATGAAGGGCCGCGATGGTGACGTCGCGGCCCTTTATTTTTTTCGAAAGGATATACCGTGGCAGCCAAGAAAATTCTGTTCCTGACCGGCGACTTTGCGGAAGATTACGAGACCATGGTGCCGTTCCAGGCGCTCCAGGCCGTCGGCCATGTGGTACACGCCGTGTGCCCGGACAAGCGGGCCGGCGACACCATCAAGACCGCCATTCATGATTTTGAAGGCGACCAGACCTACACCGAAAAACCCGGCCACCTGTTCAAGCTGAACGCCAGCTTTGCCGACGCCGAGGTGGGTAACTACGATGCGCTGATGATCGCCGGCGGCCGCGCGCCGGAATATCTGCGACTCAATGCGCGCGTGATCGAGCTGGTGCAGCAGTTCGCGGCGGCCGGCAAGCCGATTGCGGCGGTGTGCCACGGCGCGCAACTGCTGGCGGCGGCCGAGGTCATCCGCGGCAAGACGATCTCCGCTTACCCGGCCTGCGCGCCGGAGGTCAAGCTGGCCGGCGCCACCTATGCCGACATTCCAGTCGACCAGGCGGTCACCGACGGCATCTTCGTCACCGCGCCGGCGTGGCCTGCGCATCCGGCGTGGATCGGCCAGTTCCTGCAGAAACTGGGCACGGAAATTAAACTGTAGCCAGATTCTTCGCGTGGAAGCGCAGGTGGTCTTCCACGAAGGTCTGGATGAAGTAGTAGCCGTGATCGTAATCCGCGTGGCGGCGCAGGGTCAGCGGCTGCGCCGCCGTCTGGCAGGCGGCCTCGAACGCTTCCGGATACAGCTGCTCGGCCAGGAATTTGTCGCCCAGCCCCTGGTCGATCAGGATGCCGGCCGGGAAGGGCGTCTTCAGCCCTGCCATCAGCAGGGTGGCGTCGTACTGTGCCCATGCCGTAGTATCCTGCCCGAGGTAGCCGCTGAACGCCTTCTGGCCCCACGGGCATTGCGACGGTGCGGCGATCGGCGCAAACGCCGACACCGAGCGGAACACGTCCGGGCGTTTCAGCGCCATGGTCAGCGCGCCATGGCCGCCCATCGAGTGGCCGAAGATGCCGAGGCGTTGGGCATCGACCGGCAGCGTTTTTTCAACCAGTTCGCGCAGCTCATGAATGTAGCTGTACATGCGATAGTGCCTGGCCCACTTGGCCTCGGTGGCGTCGAGATAGAAGCCGGCGCCGACGCCGAAATCCCAGCTGTCGCTTTCGCCGTCGACATTGGCGCCGCGCGGGCTGGTGTCGGGCGTGATCAGCATTAGGCCCAGTTCGGCCGCCACGCGCTGCGCGCCGGCCTTGATCATGAAGGTCTCTTCGGTGCAGGTCAGGCCGGCGAGGTAGAACAGCGCCGGCACCGGGCTGTGCTGGGCCTGTGCCGGGATGAATACCGAGAAGCGCATCGGCAAGCCGATCTCCTGCGATTGATGGCGATAAAAACGCTGTATGCCGCCGAAGCAGGCATGTTCGTTGACAATCTCTAGCATATTTGTTTCCTAATGTTCCCCAGCGCACAGTAAAAGCGGCCGATCCAGCGCAGAATTGTACAAGTATTGTTAAAAAGGAGAAGTACATGCCGGATATTCAGGTCATTTTGGCCGATCTGGGCTGGCCACTGGCAATTGCCCTGGCTTGGCTCTCGGGGGAATTCGTGCATCGCTGGACGCGCCTGCCGCGCATCAGTGTTTACGGTTTGGTGGGATTTTTACTGGCGCAGGCATTCCCGGAAGCGCTCAGCAGCGGCGCATCGAGCAATGTGACCATTCTGGCCAATATGGCCTTCGGTCTGATCCTGTTTGAATTTGGTTATCGCATCAATCTGCACTGGCTGCGGATTAATCCGTGGATCGCCGTCAGCGGGCTGGTGGAGTCGGCCGCGACCTTCGGCGTGGTGTACCTGATCGCGCATCTGACCGGCATGCCGCCGCTGACTTCTCTGCTGCTGGCCTCGTTGGCCATGTCGACTTCGCCAGCCGGCGTGCTGCGCGTGATTAACGAAGAAAACAGCTCCGGCCAGGTGACCGAACGGGTGCTGCACCTGGTCGCCATCAATAGCGTCATCGCCGTGTTCGTGTTCAAGGTGGTGGTCGGCTTCTGGGTGTTCCAGACCTCCGGCAGCCTGACGCAGGCGGTGTCGCACAGCGGGATTGAACTGCTGGTGTCGGCCGCGATGGGCGCGGTAATGGGCTTCATTGTGCCGGCCTTGCTGCGCCGGCTAGGCGCGCTGGCGCAGGACGGCACCATCGCGTTTGCGCTGGGCGTGATCCTGCTGGTGGCGGCCTCGCGCGCGTTTGACGTGTCGCCGGTGCTGGCCACGCTGACCTTCGGTCTGGCGGCGCGGCACAAGCGGGTGGCGTTCAGCCGCACCGAGCGCAACTTCGGCGGCATCGGCGAATTGCTGACCGTGCTGCTGTTCGTGTTTGCCGTGTCGACGCTGGAGTGGGAGCGCGTGGTCGACGGCGCCGGCCTGGCGGCGGTGTTGCTGCTGGCGCGCTTCCTGGTCAAGACGGCCAGCGTGGCGGCGTTTGCGCACGTCAGCGGCATCTGGTGGCGCAAGGGCGTGCTGACCGGCATCGCGCTGTCGCCGATGTCGGTGTTTGTCACGCTGCTGCTGGAGCAAACCAAGTACATGGGGATCGTACTGGTCGATGAGCTGGCCGCGCTGACGGCCATGACGCTGCTGCTGGAAGTGGTCGGTCCGATGATCACCCAGCGCGCGCTGATCTGGGCCAATGAATCGCCATCGCAGGAGGAAAAATAATGGCATTGGAAGAATTTAAATCGTCGAAGCCGCTGACCATGGGCGTCGAGCTGGAATTGCAACTGATCAGCCTGTCGGACTTCGACCTGACCGCGTCCAGCCCGGACTTGCTGCACCTGTTGAGCCGCAAGCCTTTCCCCGGCAACGTGACGCCGGAAATTACCGAAAGCATGATCGAGATTAACAGCGACGTGCATACCAACCATACTGAACTGGTAGCGCAGTTGCAGGTGATCCGCGACACGCTGGTGCAGGCCGGCGAGCAGCTCAATATCGGCATCTGCGGCGGCGGCACGCACCCGTTCCAGAAATGGTCGGACCGCCGCATCTTCTCCAAGCCGCGCTTCAAGGAAGTGTCGGAGCTGTATGGCTATCTGGCCAAGCAGTTCACCATTTTCGGTCAGCACGTGCACATTGGCTGCGCCTCGGGCGACGATGCGCTGTTCCTGCTGCATTCGCTGAGCCGCTACGTGCCGCACTTTATCGCGCTGTCGTCGTCGTCGCCGTATGTGCAGGGCAATGACACGCTGTTCAACTCGGCGCGGCTGAACTCGGTGTTTGCGTTTCCGATGAGCGGCCGGGCGCCGTTCACGCAAAGCTGGCACACCTTTGAGCACGAGTATTTCGCCAAGATGGAACACACCGGCGTGATCAAGAGCATGAAGGACTTCTACTGGGATATTCGTCCCAAGCCGGAGTTCGGCACCATCGAACTGCGCGTGTGCGACACGCCGCTCACCGTGGAGCGGGCGGCGGCGCTGGCCGTCTACCTGCAATCGCTGTGCGCCTATCTGCTGGAGCGGCGCGAGGCGGCGCCGGAAGAGGACGACTATCTGGTGTACAACTACAACCGCTTCCAGGCCTGCCGCTTTGGCCTGGACGGCACGGTGGTCCATCCGAAAACCTATGAGAGCCTGTCGCTGCGCGAAGACATCCTGACCACGCTGCGCAAGATGGAACCGTACGGCGCGCAACTGGGCGCCACGGCCGGCTTACAGCATCTGATGCAGGTCACGCATGAGGGCAGCGATGCGCATTATCTGCGCCAGCAGTTTGACGCCAGCGGCAGTGTGGAAGGCGTGGTCGACGCGGCTATTCACCGCTTCCGCGGACGTTGATTACTTGAAGGTGATTGCCTTGTTGAGACGGGCGATCACCTCATCCGGCACGCTCTTGCCGCACATGATGTAGCGCTCCATGCCACGCGGCATATCCTTGAATTGCAGTAGCCGCAGATTGGGCGCCTGCTGGCCGGCGTGGTGCTCGATGATGTAATGGCCTTCGTCGTCGGAGACGAACATCAGGTCCACCATGCCTTTGCTGACCGATTGCACCATCTTCAGCGTGGGCGCGGTCGAGATGGCCGTCACCGGCTGCCAGTGCTGCATGAAGGCATCCAGCTCGCCATACGAATAGTTATCCTTAACGAGCACGCGGGCGTCGTGCTGGCGTGCCAGTTCGGCAAGCGAGCCGATGTTGCGCGCGGCGAAAGCGGCGTTGGTCAGTACCACCCAGCTGCGGTCACGATAGATAGGCTTGGTGAATTTGCCGTATTGCCGCCGTTCCGGCGTATTGAACCAGCCGATGGCGCAGCTGGGGCTGGCGTGGTCTTTCACCATCATCAACTGGCGGTTGGTCGGTACCTTATGCCATTGCACCGGGATGCCGGCGTGTTTGAACGCGGCGGTGGCGGGCGCGCCGGTCAGGCCGCCAGGCGTGCCATCCGGCTGCGTAATCATGTACGGCGGCCGCTCGCTGTACGCCACGTGGATCACTTCCTCGGCCGAGGTGGTCGGCGAGGCAAGCAGCATACAAGCGGCAATCACGGCACGTCTCATGACTATTGTTTTGATTTTATGGTGCCGCCAGTCTACACCAATGTCTTGATCCGTATATACATAGGGGCTTGTACCTCAAGCCGATGCCTGCTTTTGGCTGAAATCGCCTGAGCGATGCCTGCATTTGTAACAGGCCGCAGGCCACTCTTCATAGGAGAATGACAGCGGGCAGACCAAAAAAAGCAGGCAATCTTCAGACCATTTCAGACAAAAGCAGGCATCTGCCGGGGACCACACAGGGTGTGCATACGCCGGCAGCGGTCAGAAGCGTGTCTCGCGGGCCACACGCAGGAAGTTGTCGAGGATGCCGGTGCAGTCCAGCAGTTCGACGCCGCCGGCGCGGTGGAATTCCGGGTGCCATTGCAGACCCATCACGAACGGCGCCTTGCGGTAGCGGATCGCTTCGACCATATTGTCCGGCACCGACAGCGCCTCCACCGACATATCCCGCCCCAGCGTTTTGACCGCCTGGTGGTGGATCGAATTGACCAGTCCACGCGCCTGTCCCTTGAACATGCGCGCCAGCGACGAGCCGGCTGGGAAGCTGATTTCATGGCGGTTGCGGTCGTAGTCGTCGTTGACGTGGGCCAGCGATTCCGGCACATCCGACGCGATATCCTGGTACAGCGTGCCGCCGAAGGCGACGTTGATCAGCTGGCAGCCCCGGCAAATGCCCAGCACCGGCTTGCCGGCCTCGACAAATTCATGCAGCAATTCCAGCTCGTACATATCGCGCGCCCGGTCGCCACCCCATTCGGGCCGGGTCGGTACCTCGGAATAACTCTGCGGCGACACGTCGGCGCCGCCTTGCAGCACCAGTCCGTCCAGATGCTTGGCGTAATCGCGCAGGCGGATGTTGGACGGGTGCAGCAGGCCATCGGTATTCACGGTGGGGATCATAAACACCAGCACATCGCGCGACATCACCCACTGCGCGATCGACTCTTCGAGATACTGTAGATTCTTGCTGCGCAGACCGGTCGCACCCGGTTCCGGGTGGAAGATGCGCGCCGAGACGCCGATGTGCAATGGTCGCTGGATAATGTGCCGGGTGGCGGCCGCCGCGACGCGCCGGTAGCGCGCCATGATGACGCGGCCCCACAGGCTGAAGACGGTATCGCCGGGATCGAGATAACGCGGCGTGCCGCTATCGTGCTGGGTCTTGCGGTCCTGTTTGCGACGCTCGCCCTGGTCGGCGGCGCGGCGTTGTGGCGTGACTGGGGGATCTTGCTCGTCTGGTCCGTCGCTCATGCTCATTCCTGTTGGTCTCGGATGGCATCAGTGTGCCACAGGTCGAAGTCAACAGTCGTACGCTATCGCTGGCGAAGGTGAGCGCGCGTACACTGCGCGCCCGCCCATGCCCGCTTACTTCGATTTGTTGCCGGATTTGCTGGCTTTGTTGCCGCTGGCGGCCGACTGGCTGTTGCCTTTGCTGCTGCCGCCATTGCCGGTGGACGACGAGCCGGTAGTGGCCGACTTGCTGCCTTTGGCTTCCTGCACGCTGCTGTTGCCGCCGTTTTTACCGCCTTGGGTCGGTTTGCTCATGATGTTTCTCCGTGTGAAAGGCGCACCTCCAGTAGGGCGCTGAGGAACATCTTAGCGGCGTATGCTAGAGCAGGCTGTAGGCCGGACGCTCGTGTTCGCGTAGGCGCAGCCTGTGTAACCTGTTGGCTCATCCATATGTGACCCAGGCTCTTCAGAAGCAAGGAATCTCCTACGCGAACACAGGCGAGCTGCTCTACCCGTGCTGCGGCACACGTCTTACGATGAGCACTCACTGGCGCATCAGTGCCGGGAAAACACCTAAAGGGAGACCAGATCATGGCCAGTTCTAATCAAGGCAATCAAGGTAATCAAGGTAATCAAGGCAATCAAGGCAACCAAGGTAAGCAGGGCAGTGACAAAGGCAGCAGCGAGCAAAGCGACACCAGCAACCGCGGCTTCGGTTCGATGGATCCTGAACGGCAGCGCGAGATCGCGGCGGAAGGCGGCCGTGCCGCCCATGCTTCCGGCAATGCGCACGAATTCACCACCGAAGAAGCCCGCAAGGCCGGCAGCATGAGCCATAAGAATGATGGCAATCAGCAAAGCGGCAATGCGGGCAGCAGCGGTTCCCCCGCAGCGAAGACGATGACCGGGATGACGACTCGCGCGGCACCACCGGTTCCAGCGGAGCGCGCAGTGGTGGCAGCCAGCAAAGCGGTGGCGCTGGTTCGCGCAGCAGCGGCGCGGGCACCGGCAATACCGGCAGTGGGGGTAGTGCCAGCAGCGGCAGCGGCACTGGCGGCAGCGGCAGCGGCGGAACGCGTGGCGGCACGCCGGAGCAGCATGCGGAAGCCGGCCGTCAAAGCCACAAGAAAGATCGCTGATTATCACAGTCCACCCGGCGGCCGCGCGCCGCCGTGTTGACATCGTTAGCGCCCGCACATACTCGCGGGCGCTATTGCGTTTACGCTCAAGCATCACGCAAGGAGACCACATGTTCGATATGAGCTTGCCGTGGTGGGAATTTGTCCTGCGCGGCGTCATCGTGTATTGCGTGTTGCTGGTGCTGGTACGGATGTCCGGCAAGCGCACGGTAGGGCAGTTCACGCCGTTTGACCTGCTGGTGGTGATGCTGCTTAGCGAAGCAGTGTCCAACTCGCTGTCCGGCGGCGACGACTCGATCGGCGGGGGGCTGCTGATCGCCTGCACGCTGATTGCGCTGAATATCTCGCTGGCCTACATCTCCTCCCGCAGCCGCAAGCTGGCCAGCATCATCGACGGCGAAAGCGTGCTGCTTGGCCGCGATGGCCGCGTTTACCATGACGTGCTGAAAAAATGCCGGATCGCCGAAAGCGACGTCGAACAGGCATTGCGCGAAGCGGACGTCGAACTGGCCGACGCCCGCTGCATTTTCCTCGAAGCGGACGGCAGCATCACGGTGCTGGAGAAAAAACGCCGCGCATGACGGCGATACTAGGCGACAGGATTTGCCAGCATTCCGACCAGCGCATCGGCAAACGCCGTCACCAGCGGATCGGCTTTGCGGCGCGTGGCCAGGCCGACGCTGGTGAGCAGCCGGCCTTGCGACAGCGTCACGAAGCGCACGCCGGCCGGCGCCGTCAGCCGCATGCATTCGGGCACGATGGCGATGCCCAATCCCGCCTCGATCAGATTCAGCTGCGACGACTTGCGCGACAGCGCCCGCGCCGGCTTGGGGAAGAAGCCTTGCTCCAGGCAGAGATTGGCCACCAGATAGCTCAAGCCGCCGCGATCCTTGTGTGGGATGGAGATAAACGCTTCATCGCTGAGCGCGGCCAGTTCCACGTTGTCCAGCGCCGCCAGCGGCGAGTGCTGCGCCACCGCCACCATCAGCCGCTCGCTGCCGATCTCGCGCACCTGGATGTGCGGATGGCGGCGCAAGGTGGGCAGCCGCAGCAGGCCGAGGTCGGCGCGGCCCTCTTCAATTTCCAGCGTCTGGTTTTCCGACGGCAGCATCGACACTTCCAGCGTCACGCCTGGATGCGCGTCCAGCGTGCGCGCCAGCGCGTTGCTGATGCGCGGCGTCAGGATCACCGAGCTGGAATGCTGCAGCCGGATCACGCCTTGCGCGCCTTGTCCCACATGCCGCGCCTGCACCAGCGTGTCGTCGATGTCTTCCAGGATGCGCTTGCCGCGTTCGAAGAACAGCTGCCCGGCCGGCGTCAGTTCGAACTGGCGGGCGTCGCGCATCAGCAGCGGCGTTTGCAGCTCGTCTTCCAGTTCCTTGATTTGCCGGCTCAGCGCCGACTGGGCGATGTACAGCTTTTCCGCCGCGCGCGAGTAGCTGCCCGCTTCGACGATCTCTATAAAATATTTAAACTGTTTGAGCGAAATCACCGTTATGCCGTTTCGAGATAGATGGTCGCCGTTTTTGATATTGGATCAAACCCGGGCTGGCCGTTAAAGTGAAGCGTCTCTTCTTCGCATCTCTATTAATGAACGGAACCTGCCATGTTGGAATTATTGGGCATTGTCGGCGTGGTGCTGAGTATTGCAGTAAAACTGATCTGCGTCCAGATCGGGTGCACCAGCGGAGTCGACGACAAGGAGGATTAGGCTGCATAATCGGGGCATGACTAAACATATCCTGACGATTGTCGCCATGCTGATAGCCTCTCTTGTGATGGCCGCGCTGGCGGCTTGGGGCGCGTGCGCGCTGTGGTTCCAGCTGCCAGCCGGCGATTTGCCGCGCAAGCTAGCGTTGGTGGTGTGGACGGTGATCAGCGTCGCCGCGCTGGTGTGCCTGTGGCGACGCAGCTGGCCGGCACCGTCCGCGTGGCTGGTGCTGCTGATCGGGCTAATGGCGTGGTGGAGCACCATCCAGCCGTCGCACGACCGCCTGTGGGCTGATGACGTCGCGCGCATGGTGACGGGCAGGGTGGACGGCAGCATCGTCACGCTGGACCAGGTGCGCAATTTCGACTGGCGCAGCGACACCGATTACACAGTGCGCTGGGAGCCGCGCCAGTACGATCTGAACCAGCTGCGTTCGGTCGATGTGGCGCTGTCTTACTGGATGGGACCGGCCATTGCCCACACGCTGGTGTCGTTTGGCTTTGCCGACGGACGCTACCTGACGTTTTCGATTGAGATCCGCAAGGAGCGCGGCGAGAGTTTCGATGCGCTGGCCGGCTTCTTCAAGCGCTACGAAACGGTGCTGATCGCTGCCGACGAACGCGACATCCTGCGCGTGCGCACCAACGTCCGCGACGAGGACATGTGGCTGTATCGTTTGAAGATGCCGCCGGAGACGATGCGCTCCCTGTTCCTGGCTTATCTCGATGAGGGCGAACAACTGAAACGGACGCCGCGTTTCTACAACACGCTGATCGGCAACTGCACCACCATCATCTACGAGATGGCGCGCCGCATCCAGCCCGGCCTGCCGCTGGACTGGCGTCTGCTGGCCTCCGGCTACCTCGATCGCTACCTGTACGATCTCGGCGCGTTGCAAGGGCAGGGCGATTTCGACACGCTGCGGCAAAATGCCCACATCACCGCCCGGGCGCGGGCTGCGGGCCAGGCCGACGATTTCTCCGAGCGCATCCGTCACTGACAAGCGGCCCGATCTGGCGTATAAGGGAGGAAGTCCTGGCGCAGGGGAGAATCGATGCGGCACTTGATCGCAGCATGGCTGGCTATGTGGGGCATGACGGCGTGGGCGGCCCCGCTGGAGCTGGTGATCGCCACCAACGAATATCCTCCGTATATCAGCGCCGATCCCCGGCAAAGCTTCATTAGCGAATTGTTCGAGCGGATCGGCAAGGATATCGGTGTGAAGTTCACCTTCCGCTTCATGCCGTGGAAGCGCTGCCTGGTGCTGCTGGACGCGCGCGACGTGTGGGCGGCGGTGCCGTTTGTCGCCACGCCCGAGCGGCTGGAGCGCTATCTGCTGTCCGACACGCTGTATGCGCGCAGGGCCAAGTTCTTCTATTACGACCAGCCTGGCCGCAGCTGGCTGGCCGGTTACAAGGATCTGGCCGAGCTGCGGCAATTCAAGATCGGCGGCGTGGCGGGCTATTGGTACGAAGATTTGTTCAAGGCTGGCGGCATTGCGCTGGACCTGGCCAATAATGACCCGACCAACTTCCGCAAGTTGCAGGTGGGCCGCTTCGATCTGGCCATCGCCGACGAAAATGTCGGCAACTATATTATCCGCACCGAATTCGCGCAGCAGGCGGCAGGCTTTCACAGCCTGGACACGCCGTATTACCGCTCCGAGAATGTCATGCTGGTGAACCGCAGCCCGGCCAACGCCGAGTTGCTGGTCAAGTTCAACCGCGCGCTGGACAACCTGCGCAAGAGCGGCGCTTATGACGATATCGTCAGTCGCCGCAAGCTGGTTCTGCTACCAGTCGGCTCTTGAGGATCTTGCCGGAGGCCGCCGCCGGCAGTGCGTCCATGGCGATGATCTGCGACGGCCGCTTGTACGGCGCCAGCTGGTCGCGCAGGTACAGGTGCAGAGCTTCCATCGTCACCGGCTGGCGCGGGTCGAGCTCCACGAACGCCATCACCTGCTCGTCGCCATCGGCCGCCGGCCGGCCCACCACCGCCGATTGCGTCACGGACGGATGGGCATTCAGCACCGTCTCCACTTCCAGCGGATAGACGTTGAAGCCGGAACGGATGATCAGCTCCTTGGTGCGGCCGACGAGGTGCAGCGCGCCGTCGTCGTCCTGGCGCACCATGTCGCCGGTATTGAGCCAGCCGTCCGCATCCAGTACGGCCGCCGTCAGCGCCGGCTCGCGGTAGTAGCCGCGCATGACGCTGGGGCCGCGTACCCACAGTTCGCCGACGCCGTCCTCGCCAGCGACTACCCGCACCTCGATGCCGGGAATGGCGTGGCCGACCGAGGTATCGCTGCGCGGCCGGTCCAGGCGGGTCTGGCTGACCGTGGGCGAGGTCTCGGTCAGGCCGTAGCCGTTGTGCAGCGGCAGGCCGAGTAGCTGCTCGACCTGCGCCTTCAGCGACGGCGGCAACGGCGAGCCGCCGGCGTAGGCGAAGCGCAGTTGCGTGTCCAGGTGCTGTTGCGCGCCGCCCAATTTCTCCAGCAGGCGCGCATACATGGCCGGCACACCCTGCACGATGGTCAGGCGATCGTCGCGCAATGCGGTCAGCAGGCCGTCCGGCGTAAAGCGCGGGCACAGATACAGGCATGCGCCGGCGTACAAGGTGCCCAGCATGACCGAGGTCAGGCCGTAGACGTGGGTGATCGGCAGCACGCCATAGGCACGGTCGGCCGGCGTCAGGCCGCGCAGCGTGCTCGACACGGCGGCGATGAACAGCAGGTTGCGGTGCGTGAGCATCACCCCTTTCGGCTGGCCGGTGGTGCCGGTGGTGTACAGCAGCGCCGCCACTTGCTGCTCCGATGCCGCATGCACCGGCTCGGGCACGCAGTCCACGTTCAGCGGGCCGACCAGCCACTGGCCCAGTGACGCCTCTAACGTTTCCGCTGCCACTGCCCCGTTACGCGCACCATGCGCCGCGGTTTCCGGCGAGGCCGACGTGGCCAGATAAATCGCCCGTCGCGCGCCGCTATGTTCCAGCACGCCGTCCACTTCGCGCGCCGTCAGGCGGCCGTTAATGTGTACTATCCATGCATCGACATCGGCGGCGGCAAAACTCAGCGCCACTTGCGCCACGCAGTTTTCACCGACCACGGCCAGACGGTCGCCCGGCCGCAGCTGCCATGTGCGCAGCTGCGCGGCGGCGTGGTCGATGGCGGCAGCCAGTTCGGCATAGGTCCAATGGCGCTGGCCGTCGTGCAGCGCGTGGGCGTGCGGCGTCTGTGCGGCCCAGCGGCGCGGAATAGCGGAGATACGGGAAGGCAGGTCGGCGAGGAGTGGTGCGATCTTCAGGGTATTCATTACCGCGCATTGTGGCCGAAACGGCCGGTGGCGATCAAGCCTTGATATCAATCAGCGTGCCCAGATTCTGGTCGGCGGCCTGTACCACCTTAGCCGACAGGTCGAATTGCGCCTTGTAGACCAGCGAATTGGTGGTCTCCACCGCCAGGTTGGTGGCGCTGGGGGCGTCCACCTGCTGCAACTCCTGGCCGCGCATGGAAATCGAAACGCCGGTGCCGGCGGGGGTATTTTCGGCAAAGGTGGCCTGCGCCGGCTGGAAACCCTGGGTGCCGATATTGGCGATCGCGTGCGCGCTGTTGCCCAACGCGCGCTGTGCGACGTTGAGACCGGTAATTCCTGAGCTAAGTGCGGCGATGGCCATGGCATTTCCCTTCGGCAATATCTGGTAGTTTACACCGTTGCCCGAAAGAATGCACGAACTGATTAAAAAATAGGCGAATCCGTGTTGCAATTATTCTTGTCAGCTTGACAGTGCCGCGCAGCTAGCGCACGATGAAAGTAGATTCATTTTTGGAAGCCGCCATGCGTATCCTGTTGCTGCTGTGTCTATGCTTGAATGGGCTGGCCTTTGCCGCCGGGCCGGCGGTCGTTCATTACCCGCGCGTGGACGGCGATGGCGAGCAGGGCGACTATGGCATCGCCTTGCTGCAACTGGCGCTGGCCAAGGCCGGCGGACACTACCGCGCCGAGCCGTCAGCGTCGCGCATGCAACAAAACCGCGCGCTGGTCGAGCTGCAATCCGGGGCCGGCCGTATCGACGTGGTCGGCACCATGACCTCGGCCGAGCGCGAGGCGCGGCTGCTGCCGGTGCGCATTCCGCTGACGCGCGGCCTGATCGGCTGGCGCATCGCCTTGCTGCGCGCCGACCACAAGGATCTGCTGCAGTCCGTAAAAGGGCTGGACGACCTGCGCTATTACATCAGCGGGCAAGGGCAGGACTGGCCGGATTTGCAGATCCTGCGCCACAGCGGCGTGACGGTGCAGCCGGCGGCGGTGTACAGCACGATGTTCGGCATGCTCAACGCCGGCCGCATCGATTGGGCGCCGCGCTCGGTCAACGAAATCTGGGCCGAGGCCGCGCGCCATCCCGAGCTGGCCGTCGATCCCTATGTGGTGGTGCGGTACCCGACCACCGATTACTTCTTCGTGAACCGCAACAATCCGGCGCTGGCCGAGGAATTGCGCGCGGGACTGGAAGCGGCGCTGGCCGACGGCAGTTTCGAGAAGCTGTTCTACGCCTATTACGGCGCGCAGATCCGCCGCGCGCGGCTCGACAAGCGCGTGCTGATCCACCTCCCCAATCCCTTGCTGACGCCAGAGACGCCGCTGCAACGCAAGGAATTGTGGTTCACGCTGGACGACCTGAAACGGCTGCCCTAGCCATTTCACTTATGCTATCCTTGCGCCCGATATTGTTCATAAGAAACACATTTCGGGGAAAAGGTGAATGGCTTTGTTTGATTTTCTGGAGAAGGAGCGCACCGTCGCCGGTGCTGGTTTCAATCGTTGGCTGGTGCCGCCTGCGGCGCTGGCGATCCACCTGTGTATCGGCATGGCCTATGGCTTTTCCGTATTCTGGCTGCCTCTATCGAAGGCGCTGGGGATCAAGGAATCGATTGCGTGCGCGGCCGATATCGGCCTGCTGGAGCGCATCCTGTCGTCCAGCTGCGACTGGCAGATTTCCATGCTGGGCTGGATGTACACCATGTTCTTCGTCTTCCTCGGCTTGTCCGCCTGGCTGTTCGGCGGCTGGCTGGAACACGCCGGTCCGCGCAAGGCCGGCGTGGTGTCGGCGCTGTGCTGGTGCGGCGGCCTGGTGATTTCGGCGCTGGGCGTGTACCAGCACCAGATCTGGCTGATGTGGCTGGGCTCCGGCGTGATCGGCGGTATCGGCCTTGGCCTGGGCTACATCTCGCCCGTCTCGACCTTGATCAAATGGTTCCCGGACCGGCGCGGCATGGCGACCGGCATGGCCATCATGGGCTTTGGCGGCGGCGCCGTCATCGGCGCGCCGCTGGCCGACAAGCTGATGAAATACTTCGCCACCGCCACCTCGGTGGGCGTGTGGCAGACCTTCCTGGTGATGGCCGCGATTTACTTCGTCTTCATGATGGCCGGCGCGCTGGCCTACCGCGTGCCGGCAACCGGATGGAAACCGGCTGGCTGGACGCCGCCTGCCACCAACGGCAATGCGATGATCACCACCCGCCACGTCCACGCCAGCAAGGTGTGGGGCATCCCGCAATTCTGGCTGGTGTGGTGGGTCTTGTGCCTGAACGTGACGGCCGGTATCGGCATCCTCGGCATGGCCTCGCCGCTGCTGCAGGAAATCTTCGGCGGCCAGCTGCTGAATTTACCGCTGTCGTTCAATGAGCTGGATACGGCGCAGAAGGCACAGATCGCCGCGATTGCCGCCGGCTTCACCGGCTTGCTGTCGCTGTTTAATATCGGCGGCCGCTTCTTCTGGGCGTCGTGCTCCGATTATCTGGGCCGCAAAGCCACCTATGGCATCTTCTTCGTCCTGGGCCTGGCGCTGTATGCGTCGATTCCATCGCTGGCGCATGGCGGTTTGCTGGCGCTGTTCGTGATCTTCTTCTGCGTGATCCTGTCGATGTACGGCGGCGGCTTCGCCACCGTGCCGGCCTACCTGGCAGACTTGTTCGGCACTCAGATGGTCGGCGCCATCCACGGCCGCCTGCTGACCGCATGGTCGGCGGCCGGCGTGTTTGGGCCGCTGCTGATCGGCTTCGTGCGCGAGTACCAGATCGCCCATGGCGTGCCTAAGGCGCAGGCTTACGACATCACCATGTACGTGCTGGCCGGCTTGCTGGTGGTGGGCCTGATCTGCAATCTGCTGGTGCGTCCGGTGGCCGACAAGCACTTCATGACCGATGCCGAACTGGCGGCAGAGAAGAAGCTGGCGCACGAACGCGACGCGGCGGCATCGAACGGCGCGGCGGTGACGTCGAACGGCGTTACCAGCCCGCTGGCCGTGGCCTTCGGCTGGCTGGCGGTCGGCATTCCTCTGGCGATTGGCATAGCGCTTACGGTGCAAAAAGCATCGGTGCTGTTTAAATAACACGGTAGAATAAATCTCCAGCTTACGGGGCCGGTGACGGCCCCGTTTTCATTTCAGGAGTGCCATGCTCGAATTACGCAATGTCGTCAAGACCTTTGGGAAGAATGTACGCGCGGTGGATGATGTCAGCGTGACGTTGCCATCCGGCGTGGTAGGCCTGATCGGCCATAACGGCGCCGGCAAGACCACGCTGATGCAGATGATCGCCACCATCGCCAAACCCACCAGCGGACAAATCCTGTTCGACGGTGTCGACATCGTGAAAAAGCCGGAGGCCATGCGCGCGCGGCTTGGTTTTCTGCCACAGGACTTTGGCGTCTATCCCAATCTGAGCGCGCTGGAATTCATGCAGTATTTCGCCGCGCTGAAAGGCGTGCGCGATCCGGGCCGCATCCGCCGCTTGCTGGAACTGGTCAACCTGCACGACCACGCGCACCGCCAGGCGGCCGGCTTCTCGGGCGGCATGCGGCGACGGCTGGGCATCGCGCAGGCGCTGCTCAACGATCCCGATGTGTTGATCGTCGACGAACCGACCGCCGGTCTCGATCCGGAAGAGCGGCTGCGCTTCCGCCATCTGCTGTCGGAGATCGGCTTCCGCAAGCTGGTGATTGTGTCGACGCATATCGTTTCCGACATCGAAAACATGGCCGGCCAACTGGCCGTCATGAATCAGGGCCGGCTGGTGGCTTGCGACACGCCGGACAGCTTTGTGCAGCGCGCGCGCAACCAGGTGTGGTCGGTGACGGTGGCGGCGCAGGATTACGACGCGCTGAGCGAACAACTACAGGTACTGCAAGCGCAGCGCCATGCGGACGGCATCACGCTGCGCATCGCCCATCCCACGTCGCCACTGGCCGGCGCGGTGCCGGTCGAACCGACATTGGAAGAAGCCCTGATGGCGCAGCGATACGCACTGAGCGCGGTGCGCGGCAGCGTGGAACTGGCGGCATGACGGCGGCATTGATGCCGTTCACCGGCGACGCGCTCAAGATGCTGCTGCTGACCGAAGTGCGGCTGCGCATGCGGCGTACCGGCACGCTGGTCGCGGTGCTGGCGCTGATTGTGCTCACGTGGCTGATGGTTGGCGATCCTGCGCTTCATCAGGCGATGATCGTCAGCGACGACGCGCGCGTGGCGTACACCAGCATCTGCCTGGCGATGGGCAGCGCCGCGCTGACTGGCTTGTTCTTCGGCCTGGCCGGCTTTTATCTGGCGCGCGGCCGCATGGGCGAGGATGTCCGCAGCGGCATTGGCGCCGTGCTGGCCGCTACGCCGCTGGGTTCCGGCGTGTTCCTGCTGGGCCGCTGGCTGGGCAACGTGGCCTATCTGTGCGGGCTGCTGCTGATCTTCCTGGCCACCATGCTGGTGCTGCATCTGCTGCGCGGCCAAGGCCCGATCCAGCTATTGATCTATCTGCAAACCTATGCACTGGTGCTGCTGCCGCTGGTGTTTTTCACGGCCAGCATGGTGATGCTGTTTGACGCCTGGCCGCCGCTGATGGGCAAGGGCGGCGATGTGCTGTACTTCTTCGTCTGGGCCGCGCAACTGGGCGTCGGCGCTTTCGCAACCATCGGCCGCACCGAGTGGCATCCCTTGCTGCTGCTGGACTTCTCCGGCATTGGCGCCATCGTCGGCGCGGTGCAGCAGGTGCTGCCCTCGAAAGGACTGACGATCGGCGGCGGCACGTTCGATCCCGCGCTGGCTGCCGTCACATTGCCGGATCACTTGTGGAACGCGCAAGCGGGATGGACGCGTGCCGCTTGCGCCGTGCTGGCGTGGCTGCCGCTGCTGCCGGCGCTGGCGCTGTTCCACCGCTTCTCGCCGGACCGCGTGAAGGCGCGGGCAGGGCGGCGCAATTGGTCGCCGCTGGCGCTGCTGAACGGTTGGCTGCAACCGTTTGCCCGCGTGGCGCGGCCTGTGTTTGGATTGGCGGCGCGGCTGCCTGGCGTGGCCGGTCACGCGCTGGCGGTGCTGGCGCTGGTGCTGGCCTCCAATCCGGCGGCGGCGGTGGCTATTCCCGTATTGCTGGTGGGGGGCTGTGTGATCGGCAGCGCGAAACTGGGTTCGGTGATCGCCGCCGCCATCGCCATCTGGGGCATCCTGATCAGCGAAATCAGCGTGCGCGATACGCAGTACGATGTGGCGGCGCTGAATGCGGCGGCGCCCGGCGGCCCGGCGCGCGCATATGCGGCGCAATGGTTGGCGGCCGTGTTGCTGGCGCTGCTGTTCACGGTGCCGGTGCTGATCCGCTGGCTGGCAATCGCACCGCTGCGCGCGGCGGCATTGTTGAGCGGCGTGTTGGCGTTGTCGGCCGCTGCCGTCCTGTTTGGCGGCTTGAGCCGGACGGCGCGGGTCTTCCTGGGCCTGTTTCTGTTCGGCATGTATGTGGCGAAGCAGGCGAAGACGGTGGCGGCGCTGGATGTGGTCGGCTTCAACGGCGCGGCGACCGTGCCGTCCGTGCTGGGCTACCTGGTGGCGGCGGTGCTACTGCTGTGTGCGGGTTGGCTGGTGGAATTACGGCAGAAGTAGGCCACGTTTGACGCAGATCAAACGTGGCAAATCGGGCTAACGTAGCCTTGACGTTCGCGCTGCATGTCGCGGCGCTGACAACTCAACGAGGCTTTTATGTACCCATTTTCCCAAACTGTCACCCCAGCCGCAAAAACCCATCTGGAAGCGCAACTGTCGTTCTTCAATGATCTGTCGAAAACCTTGTTCCGTTCTGTTCAGCAATACAGCGACCTGAACATTCAACTGGCGCAAACCCTGTTGGAAGAATCGACGCAAGTCGGCCAGCAGATCATTATCGCCCATCGTCCGACCGAGGCAATTTCAGCGGCGGCTTCGCATGCGCAGCCTACTGCTGAGAAACTGCGCGCTTACCAGCAACACCTGTCGCGCATCGCCGCCGACACGCAAGTGGACCTGTCCCAAGTGGCCGAAGATCACATTCAGGAAACCAGCCGCACCGCCAAGGCCCTGGCCGATGAAGTGGCGCGTGTGACGTCCGAAGAAACGGAAAAAACCCTGCGTAACCATCAGGATGCGGTGGAGAAATTCACCGATCCATTCCGCATCGACGGCCAACGCCAGGCGCGCGGTAACGATGTGCGCGGCCAGTCCGCACAAAATGGTCACAGCGGCGCCGAAGCCCGCGACAGCGGCAATGTGCAAGGTCAAGCTACCCAAGCCCAAACCGCCGCCCAAGCTGCCGCCCAGAGCAGCAAACAGACTGGCGCTCGTAAAGAAACCTGATAGCAACCCCTGAACGGAAGGGTCTGACCCCATACGGGGTCAGACCCTGGCGCAGCGGTGTGCGGGTTAGAAGATGCCGCCAACCGCCAATGCGTCCTCTACGTTTAAGCGGATACACATTTTCCGTCCTTGGATTATCATGCTCAGCTTGTAGCCGGAGATGAGACATGACCAATTCCCCCAACGCGCAGCCTGAGTCGCTGCATATCGTCTGCCCGCATTGCGATGCGGTCAACCGCGTGCCCACCGCCAAGCTGGCATCCGAGCCCGTCTGCGGAAAATGCCAGAAGTTGTTGTTCACCGGTCAGCCGACCGACCTGAGCAGCGCGCGCTTCCTCAAACATATCGAACGCAGCGACATTCCGGTGCTGGTCGACTTTTGGGCGCCGTGGTGCGGCCCGTGCCGCACGATGGCGCCGTTTTACGCCCAGGCCACACAGCGGCTGGAGCCGCATTTCCGCGTCATCAAGGTCGACACCGAACAGGCGCAGGATCTGGCCGCGCGCTATGCCATCCGCAGCATTCCAACGTTGGCCTTGTTCAAGGGCGGCCGCGAAGTGGCGCGCCAGCCAGGCGCGATGGATGCGCAAAACATCGTTGCCTGGGCAACCCAGAACAACCGCTGATCAGTTCTCGGCCGCGCGCTCCAGCCACTTGCGGATGCCGTCCAGCGTCCGGAAGTCGGCCACCGAGCGGGTGGCGATGTGCGGGTGACGGTTTTGCAGCATGCGCGACAGGGCGCCGCCGGGACCGAGTTCCAGCGCGACGGTGATGCCGGCTTCGGCAACGGCGTCCATGCAGGCTAGCCAGCGTATTGGCTCGGCCAGTTGGCGCGAGAGCGTCTCGACGGCGCGTTCGTGGTCGTGCACGGCCGCTGCATCGATGCCGGCCAGTACCGGCGCTTGCATAGTCTGGAACGCGGTTGCGCGCACGGCCTGCGCCAACGGCGCGACGGCGCCTTGCATATAGGGCGTGTGCGACGCCACCGCCACCGGCAAGCGCTTGCCGCGTGCGCCGGCTGCTTCTATCGCTTGCAACAGGTGGTCCGCCTGCGCGCCGGGGCCACCGGCGATGCAGGTGTCTTCTCCCGTTTCTATGCTGATGTGGTAGCCGTATGTGCTTGCCAGTTTGCCCGCGTTCGCCAACGTCAGCCCGGTGATGCTGACCAGCGCCTGGCCGGGGGCGGCTTGCTGGCAGTCGTCCATCCACTGCGCGCGCTGTGTCGCCAGCGTGACTGCTTGTTCGGGCGTGAACGCGCCGGCCACGCCGTAGGCTGATAACTCGCCGATGCTGTAGCCGGCGACCAGCGCGGGCTGCGGCGCAAAGTCGCGGATGGCTTGCCACATGCCCAGCGTGGCCGTCACGATCAGCGGCTGGGCGGTGCGGTTGGCGAAGATATCCTCGCCGGTTGGCGGCTGCATGTTCAGCAGACGGTCAATCAGCGCGCTGGCGGCTGGATTAGTGCGGGCCAGATCGAACATGCCGGCATGCTGGTCGCCTTGGCCGGGGCAGAGCAGCAGGAGACGCGCGCGACTCATGGCGTGTCCAATGCGGCGATGGCTTGCACCAGGCAGCAGGCCGCCAGCAGATCGGCCGCGCCGCCGGGCGACAGGCGGTGTTGCATGAAAACGTAATGGCTGGCGATGGCGTCGGCGCGCCAGTTGCTGTTGGCGGTGCCGCCTTGGGCGAGAAAGCGTTCGGCGTGATCGCGCACGATCTGCGCGCCGTGCGGCCCGGCACGGTGATAGACGTTGCTGTCGCTGATGTGGGCCATCAGTGTGTACAGCGTATCGATACGCTCCTCGGTGACGGTAGCGCCACGCGCGCGCGCGGCCAGAAGGGCAGGGAGGCCGACCTCAAACACCGACGGAAGTCCCAACGCCCCTTCCTCACGCGCACCACTCACCGCATACCGCGCCGCTACGCGCAACCCGTTACTTATCCCGCCCGCGACCTCGCCGCCTGGCAGGCTACTGCCCGCCGACCCCGCCGCGATCGCCATCGCTGGCAGCACGCCGCGCGGACTGCCGCCGAGGGTTGTGATGCTAGCATGCGTGCCGAAGCCGGGCTCCGCTTGCGTGGCGTGTGGGCGGGAGGGGGCTGCGCGCGATGGTCTGGAGCTGTTTGCCGCAGGGGCGGCGTGCATTGCCAGCTCTTCGCCCCAGCGGATCAGCATTTCAGCGCGAAGGGCGGAGGGTGTCATTGGTGTGCCTTGTGCGCGGGCGCGGCCGGCGGTGGCACATAGCATGCCCAGGCTGAAGATCGCACCGCGATGCGTATTAATACCACGCGTCGCTTTCAGCATCGCCGTCTCCGCTGCGATGCCCAGTGACTTCAGTTGCGCGAACGGTGCATCGTTCAATCCTGCCAAACAGATTTTCTTAAAGTAGTGACGCAGCGCGAACATGCTGCGCATGAACGTCCCCGCGTCCATGTCGTCATGACTGCCGCTGTCGACCGGTGACACGAGGCCTGGCTTGGGATACAAGCACAATTCGGCATGCAAACTACGCACCGCCAGCCGCGCTACCTCGCGCGAAAAGCCCAGCTTCTCAGCGCGCCCGAGCCGACGGGCGCTAATCGCCGACGTCGCCATCGCCGGCGCGGCGCGGAGCGATATAGCTGTCGCGCGCGTCATTGCGCCTCCAACGTCGCCAGCAGCGATGCCGTATCGACCAAGCGCACCGACTGCAAATCCTTCACCAACACCTTGGCCGGGTGCGTCATCGCCATCTGCCACTCCTTCCATGACACGGCGGCGCCGCCAGCGAACACAATTTCGCCATCCAGCAGCAAGCGTTCCGCATGGCGCGCCAACAGTGCGTTGCCTTCTTCAAGCTGGCGACGGCTGGCCGGGTGAAACAGCACATCCACGTCCGACGTCGGCGACAGATACTGCAAGCCAGTCAACGCCTGCATCGCCACCGACCCAAACACGCGCAACGGCAGCGCGCCGGCATCGTCACACAACGCCTGCACATCGCGCACCGCCGCGGCATCACGCAGCAACAGCGCCGGCGACAAGCGGCTGATATCCGCCACCCGCGCGCGCAACGCAATCCTTACCTTCACGCCAGCGCTATCCGGCGGCAGCGGCAGACCGAGACAAACCTCGTCGGCGCCAGCATCCACATCCAGCCGCCGCACCACTACCGGCCAATCCTGACTCTCCCACAACGTCAAAGCCGTCTTGTGCTCATCGCGTGCAGCGGCAATCGCGGTGTGCCAACCGATGGCGGTCAGCCACACCAGCATATGCCGCTCAAAATGGTTAGACGCGTTGGACATGAGCGCCAGACAGCACCGCATCAATCACCGGCTGCGCCAGACGACGGCCGCCACGCTGCAACCCCAGCGCACTACGCTGATCGCCCGCCACCGGCTGAGCGAGTGCCGTGCGCAAATGCGCCGCCAGATCGCCATGCCAGATCGACTCCAGGCCTCCCATGCGCAAATAATTCTCCGGCCCCGGCGCAAACACCGGATTACTTTGCGCCAGTTCCGTCAACTGCTCCTCCGGCACCTTGGTAATGCGCGCCATCGCCGGCAAACCCATCACGCGGATGGTGGCATCCGGCAGCGCATGACAAGCATCGGCCATCAGACCGCTGGTGATAAAGCCACCCGACAGCGCCTGGTCGTACACCAGGCCGATAATCTTGTGTCCCTTGCGCCGCGCCAGATCCACGCACTTGCCCAAGTGCGCCATGTAGCTGTTAATGCCCAACATCTCATCGCGATGCCGCAAGCGCTGGCCCTGCGTATCGATCAGCATCAGAATCGGCCGTCCGGGGAAATCACGCACCGTGCGCAGAATCGCCTGCGCCTGCGCCAACGCGATCTCGATGCCGATGGGCGTGTGACCAGTGGTGCCGATCACCGCGACGGTCTGACCGTCCACCTGTGCTTCACCGCTCAGAAACTCATTCTGCTCACTGATGCTATGCCCTTCAGGGAACAGCGTATTTGCCAGTTTTTTCCAGTCCATCTCAACCTCCGTGGCGGTGCGATGCCGCCGCCGCGACAAAACTGTCCGCATCCAGCATCGGAATATTGGCCGCATCCGGCATCTGCATCGCAGTCCAGATATCGATCGGATCATGCAGCGCGCCGTAATTGTTCAAACGGTCGGACAGCATTTTCTGCTCGGCCTCCAGCGCTTCCAGCGACAAGGCGGTATCGCCGCCAGCCAGCGAGGCCACAGCCTCCTGCGCTGCAACGCGGAAGGCCGCTACATCATCTGCCACGATGCGCTGACAGTCGCCCAGCAGGTAGCGATGCTTGCCGCCAGTCGTGCGCCACACCAGCGCGCGGTCACGCGAATCGAATTCTTCCACGCCGTTGGCGGTTTCAATCACCTCGGGACCGGACATCGCCAACCGTCCTTCTTCCGACATGATGACCACATTAGCGCAGCGCGTCACGATGCCCATGCCGCCGAAGGCGCCGTTCGATCCGCCGACCAGTACCACCACTGCAACCCCGGCATCGCGCGCATCCAGCAGTGCGCGCATCACTTCCGACACCGCGATCAAGCCGGCATTGGCTTCGTGCAGTCGCACGCCGCCCGATTCCACCAGTAGCACCACTGCTGCCACCTTGTCGGCCACCGCTTTGCGTAGCAGACCAACCAGCTTGGCGCCATGTACCTCGCCGACCGCGCCGCCCATGAAAGCACCTTCCTGCGCCGCCACGTACACCGGCACGCCGCCCAGCAGCGCACGGCCGATCGCCACGCCATCATCAAACGCCACCGGCGCATTCAACTGCGGCAGGTGAGGGCTGGTGACGCGTTCCGACGGCGGCAGGAATTCTTCAAAGCTGCCGGCATTGAACAGGTGGTGCAAGCGCTCGCGCGCGGTCGCTTCCTGATAGCTGACAGGGCGGCTCATGGTGCATCTCCCAGCATGGTTTGCACCGCCTGGTCCAGCCGCAGGCTGACCACGGCCGGCGTGGCGCCCATGTCGTTGATTGAAATACGGGTATCGGCCAGCAGCCAGCGCTGTTGGAAGTCGCGCATCACCGCTTCCCAGATCTGGCCAAAGCCAACGGCGGCGGTGGTGATCTCGATGCTGCATGCGCCGTCCAGTGAAGCCGGCTCGATCAGCACTTCCAGATTGCCCGAGCCGACTACGCCCACCACTTCCGGCGGCGCGGTCAGGCGGTGGGTGCCGTTTTCAAATCGATAATTCAGTGTTTCCATGTTTTAGACTCCTAACTCAGCGCCGTCATTCCCGCGCAGGCGGGAATCCATGCTGAGTATGGGTTCCCGCCTGCGCGGGAACGACGGGGGAGGTCACCAGTTGCGGAACCGCTTGGGCGGATTGTACAAACCGCCCGATGCGCGCACCAGGTCTTTCATGTTACGGGCGGCCAGCAGATCGCGCGTGGCCATGCGCTTGTCGATGTCCAGATCCTCGGCGCGGGTGATGATGCCACGGTCGCGCAGGTTCTCCACCATGCGCTGGTCGCGCGCCAGACCGACCGGCGTGTAGCCAGCCACGCCGCGTATCGCCTGTTCGCGTTCTTCGTCGGTGCGGCACAGCAGCAGGTTGGCGATGCCTTCCTCGGTCAGAATGTGGGTGACGTCGTCGCCGTAGATCATCACCGGCGGGATCGCCATCTTGGCCTGTTCCATCAGCTCCCACGCATCCAGCTTTTCAACGAAGGCCGGTTGCATATGCTCGCGGAAGGTCTCGACCATCTGCACCACCAGCTTCTGGCCGCGCGGGATGGTGTTGCGGCCAGCGCGCGCCTGCTCGCCGGCCTTAAGCCATGCCGGGCTGGCGTGACGCCGGCCGCGCGCATCGGCGCCCATGTTGGACGCGCCGCCAAAGCCGGAGATGCGGCCCGCCGTCGCGGTGGACGAATTGCCCTGCAAATCGATTTGCAAGGTCGAGCCGATGAACATATCGCAGGCGTAGTGGCCGGCGGCCTGGCACATGGCGCGGTTGCTGCGCATAGTGCCGTCCGGGCCGATCGCAAACACGTCCGGTCGTGCATGGATGTAGTCTTCCATGCCCAGCTCCGAGCCAAACGAGTGGATTGAGGTGACGAATCCCGCTTCAATCGCAGGGATCAGCGCCGGATGCGGATTCAGTGCCCAGTGCTTGCCGATCTTGCCGCGCAGGCCGAGCGATTCTGCGTAGGTCGGCAGCAGCAGCTCGATGGCCGCCGTATCGAAGCCGATGCCGTGATTCAGCCGCTGCACTTCATATTCGGCATAGATGCCTTTGATGGCCATCATTGCCATCAGCACCTGGATCTCCGAAATCTGCGCCGGGTCGCGCGTGAACAGCGGCTCGATGTAGTAGGGACGCGGCGACTGCACCACGAAGTCCACCCAGTCGCCCGGCACGTCGACGCGCGGCACCTTGTCCACGATCTTGTTCACCTGGACGATCACGATGCCCTGCTTGAACGCTGTCGCTTCGACGATGGCCGGCGTGTCCTCGGTATTCGGCCCGGTGTACAGATTGCCGTCGCGGTCCGCCGCTTCCGCCGCGATCAGGCAGACGCGCGGCGGCAGATCGATGAAGTAGCGGCTGAACAGCTCC
Organism: Duganella dendranthematis; assembly: GCF_012849375.1. NCBI lineage: Bacteria > Pseudomonadati > Pseudomonadota > Betaproteobacteria > Burkholderiales > Oxalobacteraceae > Duganella > Duganella dendranthematis. The sequence goes on along the minus strand of NZ_CP051684.1, from coordinate 6,263,537 downwards.
AGGTAGGTGTGGATGGCGCCGATATTCAGCTTGCCGCTGGAGGCCAGCCGCGCCACCCGGGCTGCCTGTGGGCCGGAGAACGAAAAGTCCAGCCGCGAGGCGACGCCGCGCTCGAAGACATCCAGGTGCTCCGGCAGCGCCAGCACTGACTGCAGCATGTGCAGATCGTTGACGCGCTCCGGATTCAGGTTGGCCAGCGCATGGCCGAGGAAATCGGCCTGCTTCTGGTTGTTCCCTTCGAGGCAGACGCGATCACCACACTCGATGACAGCATGCAGCAGATCGGCGATGCGCGCGGGCGGCAGGCTTTTGCCGTCCAGCTGATTGCCCAGTTCCGTTCGGGCGCGCTGCAATCGCGCTTCGCGATTTTGCTGCAAGGTGTTCCAGGACATTTTATTTTGCTCCCATAATCATGTCAGGCAGGCCGGTTGCAATCGATGGGAAGACGCACAGCAGCAGCACCGCTAGCACCATCAGCAACAGGAAGGGGAATACGCCCCAGATCACATCCTTCAAAGGAATGTCCGGCGCGATGTTCTTGATGACGAATATATTCAGTCCCACCGGCGGGTGAATCAGGCCCATCTCCATTACCACCGTCATCACGATGCCGAACCAGATCAGGTCAAAACCGGCTTCGCGCAGTGGAGGCAGGATGATTGGCGCCGTCATCAGAATGATCGACACCGGCGGCAGGAAGAAGCCGAACACGATCACCATAAACAGGATCACCGCCAGCAGCACCCATTTGGACAGGTGCAGGCCGACCACCCAGGCGGCCGCCGACTGGCTGATATGCAGATAGCTCATCACGTAGGAGTACAGCAGCGACATGCCTATGATCAGCAACAGCATAGTCGATTCCTTGATCGACGAACCCAGGATCGGCGACAGATCTTTCGGCTTCCACACGCCGTAGATCACGGCCAGCAGCGCCAGCGCCAGCAGCGCGCCGAGGCCTGCGGTTTCCGATGGCGTGGCGAAGCCGCCGTACAGCGCCACCATCACGCCGATCAGCAGCACAATGAACGGCAGCACGCGCGGCAGCATTTCCACTTTCTCTTTCAGGGTGAAATGCTCGTCTTCCAGGTAGGCCGACTTTTCGCCGCCTTTTTCATAGATCTCCAGCGCCATGCGGTATTCCTTGCGGGCGCGGTAGACGGCGTAACCGGCAAACAGCAGTACCAGCAGGACGCCGGGGCCGATCCCGGCCAGGAACAAGCGGCCCAGCGACTGTTCGGCAGCCACCGCGTACAGGATCATGGTGATCGACGGCGGCAGCAGGATGCCCAGCGTGCCGCCGGCGGCGATGATGCCCGCTGCGAAGCCCGGCGAGTAGCCGCGCTTGCGCATTTCCGGAATGCCGGCCGAACCAATGGCCGAACAGGTGGCTGGCGAGGAGCCAGCCATGGCCGCGAACAGCGCGCAGGCAAAGACGTTGGCGATACCAAGACCGCCGGGGATCTTGTGCATCCACGTGTGAATCGCCGAATACAAGTCCCGGCCCGCCGGCGATTTGCCGATGGCCGCACCCTTCAGGATAAACAGGGGAATCGACAGCAGCGTGATCGACGCCATCTCTTCGTAGACGTTCTGCGTGATGGTGTCCAGCGACGATGCCGGCATGAAGAAGTACATAAAGCCGGTGGCCACGATGCCCAGCGCGAACGCGATCGGCATCCCGGAGAACATCACCACCAGCGTGACGGCACCGTACAGCGCGCCCAGGGTCAGGTCACTCATGCTGCATGCTCCGGTTTGTTGGTCAGGCGGGCCAGCGTTTGCAGTAGCAGCTGCAAGGACAGCAGCGTCATGCCGGCCGCCATCATGGAGTAGGGAATCCACAGCGGCGGCGCAAAGGTGGAGGAGGTGGTTTGTCCATCGACCCACGCTTCATGAAACAGCAGCCACGATTTCCACGTGAAGAAGGCGACGAACAGCAGCGACGCCACATCCACGATGAATAGCCGCACCGCATTCACGCGGCGCGGCAGCAGGCCCGCCACCGCTTCAATGCCGATATGGCCGCGATGGTGCTGCACAAAGGCGGTGGTGAAGAAGGTCACGCCGACCAGCATGAACACCGAAGCCTCGTCCTGCCAGTCGGTGGGCGCGTTGAAGAAGTAACGCGACACCACCGAATAGGTCAGCACCAGCGCGGTGAGGATCAGCGCGCACATGGACAGTGTCATCAGCCCGCGATTGAGCTTGTCCAGCGCCGCCGTCAGCGCTGCGATGACGGCGTTGTCGGGCGGCGCAGGGCCGCGCGACGGGCCGATATCGACGCCGTGGCTCACAGCGTTTTCTCCGCCAGTTTCAGCAGGTTGGCGCAGCTTGGGCTCTTGTCGCTGTAGTCCTTCCATGCGGTGGCGCGGGCGATGGTCTGCCATTTTTTCAGCGAGGCCGGCGTCATGTCGACCACCTTGGCGCCGACTTTCTGATACACGGCTGCCACTTGCTGGTCATCTTCCTTGGAGGACTTGAGCGCGAACGCTTCCAGCTCGGCGCCCACGGCCAGGATCAGCTGCTGCTGGTCCTTCGGCAGTTTGTCGAACACGCTGCGCGACATCATCAGCGGTTCCAGCATGAACCAGTAGGAGCCGGCGCGCGCGGTGGTCAGCCCTTTCGATACTTCTTCAAGACGGAACGAGATCAGCGAGGTGGAGGAGGTCAGCGCCGCTTCCATGGCGCCGGTCTGCATCGCCGCGTAGATTTCGTTGGACGGCAGCGTGACCACGGCGGCGCCGGCAGCCTTCAGCATCAGGTCCATCTCGCGCGAGCCGCCGCGAATCTTCATGCCCTTGGCGTCGTCCGGATCGACCACCGGCTTGGTGCGCGAGGCCATGCCGCCGCCTTGCCAGATCCAGCTGACCATCACGATGCCTTTGTCGTACAGGATGCGCGCCAGTTCCTTGCCCACTTCGGCGTTCTTCCAGCCGTAGGCTTGTTCGTATGAAGTGACCAGACCGGGCATCAGTCCGATGTTCACTTCCGGGACTTCGCCGCCGGCATACGACAGCGGCACCAGCGACAGGTCCAGCGCACCTTTGCGCATGGCCGAGAACTGGGCGTTGGTCTTCATCAACGACGAACCGGGATAGATCGAAAACTTCAGCGCACCCTTGGAGCGCTTTTCCACTTCAGCAGCAAACATGCGCGACAGACGGTCACGGAAATCGCCGGCATCGATGGTGCCGCCGGGGAATTGGTGGGACAGCTTGAGCGCGGTCTGGGCCCAAGCGGATTGCAACAACAGGGGGCTGGCTGCCAGTGCTGCAAGGGATGCCATCGCGGACCTGCGGGTGGTAACAGTCATACGTCCTCCAAGGGTTGATGTACAGAAATATTATCGTTATCGCATTCGATATGCAATCAGCTTTTTTATGTATACAAGAATAGCGCTTGCGAATACATTGTCAAGCGATATAATGCGATTCATGACTACGCACTCCGCCACCCTCCGCGAGCACATTGAAGAAATGATTGCTGTCGGCGAGCTCAAGCCCGGCCAGCATCTGGACGAGACTGAGTTGGCCACGCGCTTTGGCGTGTCACGCACGCCCATCCGGGAAACTTTGATCCAGCTGGCTTCCATGGGGCTGGTGGTGATACGGCCGCGGCGCGGCGCCATCGTCGCCGAACTCGGGCCGCAACAGCTGGTGGAAATGTTCGAGGTGATGTCGGAGCTGGAAGCGACTTGCGGCCGCCTGGCTGCGCGCCGCATGACGCCGGAAGAGCAGACGGCGCTGCTGGCCGCGCATCAGGCCTGCCAGGAAGCGCTCGATGCGCAGGAGCCGGACACCTATTATTACAAGAACGAGAGCTTCCACGAGGCGATTTACGCTGGCAGCCACAATCAGTTTTTGATCGACCAGACGCGGGCGCTGTACCGCCGCCTACGGCCATACCGCCGTCTGCAACTGCGCGTGCGCAACCGGCTGGCTAACTCCTACAATGAACACGACGGCGTGGTGCAAGCCATCATCGATGGCGACGGCGATCGCGCCGCCCAGCTGCTGCGCGAGCACGTGATGATCCAGGGGCAGCGCTTCTCGGATTTGATGGCGTCACTGCCGCAGCTGCGTCAGGACGCGGCGTAAATCACTCCTTGTCGCGCGCGCCTTTGCGGTATGCGGTGGGGCTGTTGCCGGTCCACTGCTTGAAGGCGCGGCAGAATACCGCTGAATTGGAAAAGCCCAGGTCCAGCGCCAATGCTGCCACTGTGACGTTGGAGTGCGTCAGCTTATGCACGGCGATGTCCCGCCGCAGATCGTCCTTCACCGTCTGGAATCCCGTGCCTTCCTCGGCAAACTTGCGGGTGAGGTTGCGCACCGAGAGGTGCAGGGCGTCGGCCAGATCCTGAATCGTGATCGCCTCCTCGATGCGCGGCTCCAGAAAGATCCGGGTCTTGGCCGCCAGCGAAGTGCGGTTGACTGCGGCGAAGGTCCAGTCTTCCGGCGCGCGTTTCAGAAAGCCCCACAGTGCGTGCTTCTCGCGTTTGAAGGCCGACGCGCAATCCTTCTCGTCGAGATAAATGCTGGTGTCGGCCGCATCGAAACTGACCCCGCCCGGAAACAGGAAAATGTAGTCCTGCACGTAGCGCGGCCGGGCAAAGCAGAACTCCACCTTGTGCACCGCGACCTCGCGTCCCAGCAGCCATGAGGTGACGCCGTGGACCAGCTTCATCATCAAGCCGTGGCCGAGCGGATTGGCGTTGCTGGCAGGCGTGCGTGCGATCAGCGCCAGTCTAACCATGTCATTTTTCCTTGTCATCTGCAGCCGATAATCGTCCAGCAGCAGATTCCAGAAACGTACGAAGCGGTTCAACGCCACCATCACCGTGGGCGTGTCCAGCAAACTCAGCATCAGATACTTCAGCGTACCGCTGCGAATTGGACGTGACCACAGTCCCAGCATCTCGTCATCCAGCTGCGCCGCTACCGATTTGTACAGCGCCACATATTGCTGGCGCGTGATGCGTGCATCCGGCTGTGCCATCAGCGACAGCGGGATGCCGGCGCTGGCCAGTGTGTCTGCGACGCCGCCGCCGCCGCGCTGCGCGCGCATGAACGCCAGCATACCCTGCACGAAATGGGCGGAAACGGTATGGGAAAATGTTGGCGCGTTTTGCATATAAACTGGCTCGAACGGTGAAGCATGTTGAACCGTTGCTCCCTATACTTGCTGTCTATTGAGGGCGGCGTCGCATTGGAATGTGGCGTACTTTGCCTATTCTGCATGGCTAATCTGGATGGAGCAAGTATTCATGAGCAAACGTATCGTGGTGACCGGCATGGGCATCGTCTCGCCGCTGGGGAGTGGCTGTGAAACCGTCTGGCAGCGCCTGCTGGCGGGACAGTCGGGCGTGGTTCAGCTGGACGAGCAGCACACGCTGGATATTCCGTGCAAGATCGGCGGCGTCGTGGCCGACTTTGACGCCACCTTGGCAGCCGAGCCCAAAGACCAGAAAAAGATGGACCGCTTCGCGCTGTTTGCCTTGGCGGCAGCGCAGGAAGCACTGGACCAGGCAGGCTGGCATCCCGACACGGAAGACGCGCAACTGCGCACCGCCACCGTGGTCGCTTCCGGCATCGGCGGCTTTGGCGCGGTGGTGGAGGCAGTACGCACCACGGATGGACGCGGACCGCGCCGGCTGTCGCCGTTCACCGTACCGGGCTTCCTTGCCAATATGGCGGCCAGCCAGATCTCGATCAAGCACGGTTTGCGCGGCCCGCTCGGTGCGCCGATCACCGCTTGCGCCGCTGGTGCGCAGGCAATTGGCGATGCCGCGCGTTTGATCCGCGCCGGCGAAGCTGATATCGCCGTCTGCGGCGGCGCGGAGGCGTGCATTGACCGCGTCAGTCTGGGTTCTTTTGCCGCCATGCGCGCACTGTCCACCAGCTTTAACGATGACCCGACCACGGCATCGCGGCCGTTCGACCAGGCGCGCGACGGTTTCGTCATGGGCGAGGGCGCCGGCATCCTGGTGATTGAAGAGCTGGAGCACGCCTTGCAGCGCGGCGCCGTGCCGATCGCGGAACTGGTGGGCTACGGTACCAGTGCCGACGGCTATCACATGACATCGCCGCCGGACGACGGCAACGGCGGTCGCCGCGCCATGGAGCAGGCGATACGCCAGGCCGGCGTGCCGGCATCGGCCATCGGCCACCTGAATGCGCACGCCACCTCAACCTCGGTGGGCGATATCAGCGAACTGGCCGCCATCCGCGCGGTGTTTGGCGCGGATGGCGGCCCGGCCATCTCCGCCACCAAATCGGCGACCGGACATTTGCTGGGCGCGGCCGGCGGGGTAGAAGCAATCTTTACGATTCAGGCACTGCGCGACCAAACGGCGCCGGCCACCCTGAACCTGACGGAGCGCGATCCCGCCGCTGAAGGTCTCGACATCGTCGCCGGCTCACCGCGTCCAGTGCACACCGAATACGCGATTTCCAACGGCTTTGGATTCGGCGGCGTCAACGCCAGCCTGCTGTTCCGGCGCTGGCCGTCAGGACGCTGATAGAATATTTCTGTTTAAATGGAATAAAGTAGCTCCAGCTGCGTTCACCACGTAGTAACACACAGTTTTCACTTGTCGATCACTACGGAGCTACCCATGAAACGTCTCAGCCTGCCCCTCCTTTTCCTGTTGACCTGCGCCGCTGGCGCCAATGCCGTCGCCGGCCCCGCCCTCGACGCGGCGCAAGCCCATTTCGCCGCCATCGGCGCCGGCGACCGCAGCGCCATCCTGCGCGATTACAGCGATAGCGCGCGGCTGCTGTGGGTCGGCGGTCCGCTGGATGGCGCATATGACGGCACTGCCGCCATCGGCGCGGTCTGGGACAAATTCGGCGCGGCGCTGGGCAATGCCAAGGTGAGCGTCGGCGCCATCGAGGAGTCGGCCAATCCGAAGGGCGCGACAGTCACTGCCGCTGTGCAGTTCGACGGTAAAAATCAGGTGAAAGTACGTTACGTGCTGACTTATCGCGAGGGCAAGCTGGTTCACGAAACCTGGCAAGTCGATCCCAAACTGGCGATTACCGCGCGCTGAACCATGCCTGACCAAGCACCGGGCGCCGACGCGCTTCTTTTGGCTTGCGTGCCGCGCCTGCGGCGGTACGCGCGCGCGCTGACGGGCAATGCCGCCAGCGCCGACGACCTGGTGCAGGACACGCTGGAGCGAGGCTGGGCCCGCCTCGCGTCCTGGCAAGCCGGCACCGATATGCGTGCCTGGCTGTTTTCGATCATGCACAATGTGCGGATCGATCAACTGCGGCGCAATCCGGCGCAGGTGGAAGAATTTAACGCGGACACCCATACCGGCGCCGTGCACGACGATGCCACCGTGCGCCTGCAATTGCGCGACATGGAGACCGCCCTGCGTCTGCTGCCGGAAGACCAGCGCACCGTGTTGCTGCTGGTCGGACTCGAAGAGCTGCGCTACGAAGAAGTCGCCGCCATGCTGGAAATCCCGTTGGGAACGGTGATGTCGCGCCTCGCGCGCGCCCGTGAAAAATTGCGTGCCCTGATGGAAGGCCGCCCGTTGCGCGCGCCGCTGAAAGTCGTCAAATGAGCCAGATGCCTGTTACCGAAGCCGAACTGCACGCCTATGTCGATGGCGTCCTGCCCGCTGCCCGCATGGCGGAGATCGAAGCCTATCTCAACGCCCGTCCGGAAGAGGCGGCACGCATCGCCGCCTATGTCACCCAAAACGACGAACTGCGCCGCCTGTTTGATCCGGTGCGGGATGAGGTTCCGCCTGCCGCCATGCTGGCGCGGCCGCAGGCTGACCGCCAACGTCAACCCTGGCTGCGCGCGGCGGCCATGGTCGCCATCGCCTTTATGGGCGCAGTCGCTGGCTGGGGATTGCATGGAATCGTCGCGCCGGCGCAGATGCAGGCGCGCGTGACGGACGATGCCGCGCCCATGCTGGCCAGCGCCGGCGGCCTGGCCCAGCGCGCCGCAGTGGCGCACGCGGTCTACACGCCGGATATGCGGCGGCCGGTCGAGATCGGCGCGCTGCAGGAGGAGCAACTGGTGACCTGGCTGTCGAAGCGGCTGGGCAGCGATGTGCGCCCGGCCCGTCTCGGCAAGCTGGGCTATGAACTGATCGGCGGGCGGCTGCTGCCCGGTGATAGTGGGCCGGTGGCGCAGTTCATGTATCAGGATCAGGCCGGCCGTCGCCTGACTTTATACGTATCCAATGAGCAAACCCGCAATCAGGACACCGGGTTCCGCTTTGCCAGGGAAGGCCGGGTCAACGTCTTCTACTGGATCGACGGCAAATTCGGCTATGCGCTGTCGGCCGGCGCGGACAAGGGTGAACTGGCGCGCGTGGCGACCAGCGTCTACGAACAATTGGAGCGAGCCGAGCCCAGACCGTAGCTCTACCGAGGTGCGTAGCCGATATTCCTGTGCAGCGTGCGTCATGCCTGAGTTGGTCCAGTTATAATCGGAACAACGCTTTGCTTGATTCTACGAGGAGATACGATGAAGGCCTGCCTGTGTTTGCTGCCTGTGCTGACCCTGATCGCGGCGGGCGCCGCCAATGCGCAGGAGCGCTATCGCGACGACCGTGGCGAAGATATTCAACTGGTGTGCTACGGCGGTGCGGAAAAGCCGACGGCGGAAGTGCGCTCCGGGTTTGAATGGGATGCGCAACAGCATAAGTATGTGCCCAAGCAGAGCGTGGAAAGTGGCAAGTCGGACTTCCAGGCAACCATCAATGTGTCGATTCACGGCGACCGTGCCGAGATCCAGCTACCGAAAAGCCTGATTCCGCCCCTGCATGGCGATAGCAATAACGGCTGGTGGAACATCAACGACCTGATCGTCGGGCATGATGAAATCCGCGGCCAGTTTCGCCTGAACGGCCTCAATCAGCCGCGTTTGTCGATCAACCGGCGCAGCGGCGCCATCACCATCGACGGCATGATCAAGTTCAACGGCCGCTGCGATGCGGATGATGGCCATCGCCGTTTCTGATCGCCGTCAAGGCCGCCGTTAGCGCGCCGCCGCCGGCGCACTGACGTTCGCTTCCAGCACATAGGCGGCCTGCTCGTTCCGCCGCGCGGCATTGCGCATCAGGTAGACGCTGACTTTGTAGACCGCGCCGGCAGGTGCGGCCATGGCAAAGTGATCGCCGTCGCGCGAACCGACGAACAGCGCCTCGTCCGCGCCATCGGCGCTGACATTGAAGTTGGTGGAGCGGTTGGCGCTTTTCAGCTTGAGATCGAGCGCGCCGCCGGCCGGTACCGCCAGCCGATATTCCACCGTACCATAGCCCTTGAGCTTGCCGCTTAGTTTCTTCAGCGGGGCTCCCTGCGCCAGCTCAAGCTGTTCGTGCCGTACCGGATCGGCAGCCCAGGCGCTGGCGCTCGCCAGCAATAAGCAGGTCAGGAAAGGGGCGATTTTATTCATGGTTTGCTCCAGGTGGGGGACGTAGATTGACATCAATCTGTTGGTAGGGAATCTCAATGCCGGCTGCTTGCAAAGCCGCCAGCACGCGCTGCAGCAGCTCGCCCCGTACCTGCATCCAGTGGCTCAAGTCGGCAGTCCACGCGCGCACGATGAAATTGAGCGCACTGTCGCCGTAGCCGGTCATCAGCACCACCGGCGCCGGCTCGCTTTCCACGCCCGGGGTGGCGACGGTGGTGGCGTTGAGCAGGGCGATGACTTGCGCCGGATCGGCGCCGTAGGCCACGCCTACCGTAATGTCGAAGCGGCGGCTGCTGTCGTACATGGTCCAGTTGGTGAGATTGCCGCTCAGCAGCAGGCCATTCGGCACGACCGCATCGGCGCCATCGAAGGTGCGGATGGTGGTGGCGCGCAGGCGGATGTCGCGCACGGTGCCGGAGATGCCGGCCGCGTCGATGACGTCGCCGGGCTGGATCGGCCGCTCAAACATCAGCACCACGCCCGAGACGAAATTGTTCACCACGTTTTGCAGGCCAAAGCCGATGCCCACGCCCAGGGCGCCGAACACCAGCATCAGCTGGCTGACCTTGAAGCCGGCGGCCGACAGCGCCACCAGCAATCCCAGTATCAGCAACGCATAGTAGCTCAGAGACGCGATGCTGTTGCCAACGCCGCGCGGCAGCTTGCTGTGGCCGGGCAATTCTTCGCGCAGCAGCCGGCGCACCGCGCTGGCGACCCACACCGCCAGCCAGCTGGAGAACAGGAACACCAGTACGTCGCCGAGGTGGATCGAGACTTCGCCAACGTCAATGCCGGCGCCCAGCACGGTGGCGCCTGCACCTTGCAGCGGACGCAGCAGCCGGAAGCGATGCAGGCTGTACAGCAGCCAGCCGAGCACCGCGCCGAGCACCAGCAAGCGTTCGAAGATGGCTTGCAGCACCGGTCCTTGCCGGTGGATCAACTGACGCCCAGCAAGTTGCGGCTGGTTCAGGATCACCTGCAACAGGCCGAGGCAGGCGGCCACGCCGGCATACAACATCAAGGCCATGTAGCCGCTGTCGATGACGCCGCTGGTGAGCGTCTCCGCCAGCGAGGTGTTGCCGACGACGTTGCAGACCAGGGCGACCGCCAGCATCAGCAGGACCGCCCAGGCCAGCACGGGACGCAGCCAATGCAGCGCCTTGCCGCAGCCGACGGGCAATGCAGGCGGGCGGCGCAGTATCCAGATGGTCAGGCAGAGCGCCAGCGTGTTCAGCGCAAGCAGGAACAGGCGGTAAATGCCGGCATCGGCCACTGCCGCGACCCCCAGCCGGTCCAGCGCATACAGGCCGACCGCGATGTAAGGCGGGACGCCGAGCCAGGCTCTGGTGTTGTCAGGCAGCAGCCGCAGCACCGGCACCAGCGCCAGCAGCAGTGCGAATTCCTGCACCAGCAGCGGCGCGTCCGGCTCGAACACCAGCGCCGACAGCATGGCCAGCAACAGCCAGGCGGAGAGCGGGCGGCGCAAGGCTGGCACCGCCGTACTGAAGCTGGCGTTGCCGTGGCGGCTGCGCAGCACCAGCCAGAGTATCAATGGCAGCAACAGCACCTGCACCACGTGCAGGGCCTGCTGGTTGGCGGTGCCGGCTGAATTGTAATCGTGCGCAAACTGCACTTCGACATCGAGGCCCTGCTCCACGGCGTCGAGGGTGGACTGCGGATTGTGATTGAGGTTGAGCCCATGCCACAGCGGCGGCACATCGACGCGTAGCAGGCGGCTATCAATATCGTCGATGGCTGCGGCCACGTCGGCTTTTCCGGCGCGGATGCGCGCCGTGATCGTGTTGGCGCGTTCACTCAGCGCGAACTGGCGGGCCAGCGCCGTGCCCAACTCGGCCTCGCACGCATCGATCTGGGCCAGGATGGCGTCCACGCGGTCGGACATGATCGGCGGCAGGCCGTCGAGCAAGCCGGCCGCGCGCGTGGCCGACCACGCCAGGCGGCGCTGCGCCAGCTGCATCGCGGTCTGCTCGTACGGCGCGAACGCCTTGCGCGCGTCCGCTTCCCAGCGGGCAAAGCGGCGCTCATCGAATTCCCAGTGCCGCGCCAGGCTTTCCAGCCGCATGATCGGCAGCGCCCGCAGCATCGCGCCATTGGCGTTGCGCTGCTTGGCATCGACCGGGGCAAGAATCTCGTCGAGGGTAAGGCTCAGCCGGTCCGTCGGCTGCGGCGCGGACAGCAAGCGCCTGGCAAATTCCACTTGTTGCTGTTCGTCGCTGGCACGTGCCAGGATGTCCGGCACGGCGATTGGCCCAATAGCAGTGCTGGCGTTGGCAGTCTCCGGTGGCGCTGTGGCGGCGGGCGCCGCGTGAACGTCGGCGCCCGCTAGCCAGCACATGATCAGCACCAATGCCGCAGCCAGCCGGCGCAACGAGGAGGCCGGCGTTGGGGGGGTGTGCGGCGCCGCGCCATCACTGCTGCGCGCGCTCCCACGTGTAGCTGCCCGCATTGCCGCCGAGTTCCAGCAGGAGGCGGCCATTGACGATGCGGTAGGAGCGCACTGCCTCGATATCCTGCGGCAGTCGCTGGCCCACCGGATCGGGCGGGCACATCATGCGCGTCAGCGCCAGCGGCCCAAGCTGCAAGCTGCCGCCCTGGCCCGCCGGCGTGGCTTGCCACTGGCCACTGCCACGGTTGCAGTCGACCTGCGCCAACAGGCGGCCGTCTGGCTGGAAGGTCAGTCGATATTGATCTGGTCTTGCCGGGCGGACGGCGGCACCGTCGCCGTCAGGCTGAAACGCCATCAAACTCCAGCTGCTGCCGGCCAGACTGGCCGGCTGATCCGGATTGCTGGAACTTGCCGCACAGCCGGACAGCAGGGCTGCAGCCGCCAGCGGGACACCAACAAAGCGATGCTTCATGACCCCTCCCTATTGAGCGATAATTATAAAGCTATTAAGAATATTCTAAACCAAGCGGGGGGCTTGTGCGTTCAGGCGAACGCTGGCGTCAGGCTTTGTGTGACTTGACCGAATTGCGGATGATGCGCACCGGCTTGCTCTGCGAGTGCACCGGATCGGCCGGCAGCATGTCGGCCAGCGTTTGCTGATCCAGCACGTTGAGGAAGGCTTGGGTGGCGTCGTTGAGCGTGTGTTTCAGCTTGCAATTCGGCGTCAGCGGACAGGTGTCGGTGGAGCGGTCGAAGCATTCGGCCATGAAGAAATCGGTCTCGGTGGCGCGCACCAGCGCGCCGATGTTGATGTCCTTCGGCTCTTTCCCCAATCGCAGCCCGCCATTACGCCCGCGCACCGTCTCGACCAGACCGGCCAAGCCCAGCTGGTACACCACTTTCATCAAGTGGTTTTTGGAGATTACGTGCAGATCGGCGATGTCCTGAATGGTGACCAGACGATCCCGATTGGCCGCCAGGTACAGCAGCGTGCGCAGCGAGTAATCGGTAAAAGAGGTGAGACGCATGCGTTGATTCTGACTTAAGACAGATTAATGCGCCATTTTACATGCTAGTGAGTTATCTTGCGTACCGACGCGCAGAAGCGATGGCCGCAGACTGGCGTTATCTGGAATCTCGGGAGGCCTTATGGACAATGAAGATGAACGCCGCCGCTTTATCGGCGAATTGTGGCAACGGTTCGAGCAATTGCAGGCATGGGCAGTGGAGAACTGGCCTGATAAAGAGCACCCGCTTTCGAGCGCCGACTTTGTGGAGTCGCGCAAGGAGATCCTCGGCCTGCGCAATCCGGCCCAGGCCCCCGGCGGCGTGCCGGCAGACCGGGAACCGGAGCAGGGCGGCGCGCAGTATATCGATGTGACCCCGGCGCCGTGGCCTTGAGGAGCAGTGATTAGTCGTGGACCACTGGCGTGCCGATTTGCGCCAGCAGCCACGCAATCAGGCTGACCACCAAGCTGGCCAGCACGCCCCAAGCCAGATTCAGCGCACTGTCGAACAGCAGCGGTGCCACCAGTCCGGACACCAGTGCGAACAACAGCATCTGGATGAAGGACTGCATCGACGACGCCAGCCCGCTGTTGTTCGGGAAGTACTCCATCGCGATCAATGACAAAGGCGTCATCGCCAGCGCCAGGCCGAAGGAGTAGATAAACAGCGGCATCACGGCCCACGGAATGGCCGCGACAAACGCCAGGTTATAGGCGACGTTGATTGCGCCTGCGGTAATCATGACCACAAAGCCCAGCCACACCTGGCCTTTGCGCGAGAACTTCTGCGCAAATTTGCCCGACAGCGCGGAGCCGATCACCATGCCGCTAATCAGCGGCACAAACATCCACGCGAACGCGGTTTCCGGCAGGTGCAGGATGTTCATTACGAAGTAGGCGGCGGAGCCGATATACAGCGCCACGCCCGCAAAGCACATGCCGACGGCCACCGCCAGCAGCAGGAAGTGGTGGTGGCACAGCACCTTCCAGTAATTCTTGGCGATCACGCCCAGGTGGAACGGATGGCGGTCCTTGACGGCCAGGCTTTCCGGCAGCGCGCGGAATACCGACACCAGCATCAGCAGGCCGAAGGCGCTGAGGAACCAGAAGATCGACCGCCAGCCGAGGCTCACCTGCAGCCAGCCGCCCAGCACCGGGGCAATCGCCGGCGCCAGGCCGAATACCATCATGATGTGCGACAGGATTTTCTGCGCCTGGATGCCGTCGAAGCGGTCCAGCACAATCGCCCGTCCCACCACCGAGCCGGCGCCGGCGGCCAGGCCCTGCACCACGCGGCAGGCCAGCAGCACGCCGATCGACGGCGCCATTGCCGCCACTACCGAAGCGGCGATGTAGGCCACCAGCGAAACGATGATGACCGGACGGCGGCCGAAGGAGTCGGACAGGGTGCCGTAAAACAGCATCATGAACGCGAAGCAGAACAGGAACATCGATAGCGTCTGCTGCACCAGCAAGGGGCTGGCGTTGAAGGCCACGGTAATCGCCGGGAAGGACGGCAGATAGGTATCGATGGCCAGCGGTCCGACCATGGTCAGGCCGGCCAGCAGCAGCGTCAGCAAAATATTCATGAATAGCGTATTGTTCGTTGGACCCGGCATTTTACGCGATATGCGCTTGCCGCATAAGAATGGCCGAAAACCTTCGTTTGTTTGCGTGCAGCGGGCGGTTATGCTGCGCAGTGGGCGATTGCGCTCAGGATTTTCGAATTAGAGACACTATGACTATAGACACCTTTGACGGCACCTCCGTCAAGCCTTCGCACTGGAACCTGGCCAGTGTGATCGAACAGCTGCGCGTTTCGCGCGAGGCCACCCACAACATCCGCCACCACGGCCGCGTGCGCGAACTGCCGTCGCGCGAGGCGCTGACCATCATCGTCAACGGTTTGCAGGCGGTGCTGTTCCCGACCCACTATGGCCGTCCCAACCTGACCGACGAAAGTATCGATTTCTTTGTCGGCGATACGCTCAACACCACCTTGAACCGGCTGGCCGAGCAGGTGCGGCGCGGTTTGCAGTTTTCGTCGGAAGAGGCGATTCCCAACGAAGAGGCGCTGACCAAGCAGGCGCACGACATCACGCGCCAGTTTGCGGCCGGACTGCCGGAAATCCGCGCGTTGCTGGTGTCCGACGTGCAGGCGGCGTTTTCCGGCGATCCGGCGGCGACCTCGGTGGCCGAGATCATGCTGTGCTATCCGGGCACCATCGCCATTCTGTATTACCGTCTGGCGCATAGCCTGCATCGCCTTGGCTCGCCGTTCCTGGCGCGTCTGGTTTCCGATATTGGCCATTCGCTGACCGGAATCGATATCCACCCCGGCGCGCAGATCGGCGCCAGCTTCTTCATCGACCATGGCACCGGCGTGGTGATCGGCGAGACCGCCATCATCGGCCAGCGCGTGCGCCTGTACCAGCATGTGACGCTGGGCGCCAAGCGCTTCCCGGCAGACGAGCAGGGCGTGTTGATCAAAGGCGTGCCGCGCCACCCGATAGTCGAAGACGACGTGGTGATCTACGCCGGCGCCACCATTTTGGGCCGCATCACTATTGGCGCTGGGTCCACCATCGGTGGTAACGTGTGGCTGACGCAAAGCGTTCCGCCGGCCAGCAACGTCTCGCAGGCGCAAATGCGCAACGACTGAGGCAATCAGTCCACCATCCGCTTCACGCCCAGCCTTTCCAGTTGCTCCGACACCTCGGGCGAGGTGTGGAGCAGGATGCCGTAGGGTTCCTGCGATGTCTGCTTTTTGTACAGCAGCGTAAAGCCGTCGCCCGGCAGGTAGACGCCCTTGAGCGCACGCTTCCAGCGTAGTTCCGGCTTGTCGTTGGCGATGCGCGTGTAAGCCACTTTATCGTCGAAGAACTGGTACTCGGCGTCGAAGGGTAAAGACTTCTTCGCCGATTTGAGCACGCGGTTGGCGGTGAAGCCGGCCAGCCGAAAGTTAAATGCCGGCTGGCGTCTTTTCTGCAGCGCTTCAATCGCCGGCACGAAGTAGGTCACCACCATGATCGCCACAAAGAACGCTGCGAACAGCAGTTCTAGCCGATAGCCCTTGTAGGGAATCCCACCGATAAGCGTCATCAGCAATGACACGATCAATCCGAACGTGCCGAGCGCGTAAACGATTTTTTGCGAATTGGGCCGCCGCTTCGGCATGTAGCGCATGACGCGACTGACGAAGCGCGCGTTCATCATTGCCAGCCTGGCGGCGGAGATGGCGCGGACTTCGGCATGCATGCGCTCCCATTCGGCAGCATCAATGGGTGCGCACACGCGCAACAGGGGATCGGCTGGTTTATCCATATCAAAGATGATTTGCCATGCAATCTAGGGATTGCAAGCTTACATTTGCTTACGCGCGAAACCTGCTTTATACATCAGATTCCGCCGCTCGCGCGTTATTGATCCTGGTTGCGGCAATCGCCGCACAAAGAACGAGGACTTATACAATGACGAATAAAATGATCTATGCGGCGGCTCTCGCCACGGTTATCGGCCTCGGTGGCTGCACCACGGTGGTCAAGGAGCGCGTTGTGGTGCACGATCATCCGACCACCGTGCGCTATGCGCCGGCCCCGGTGCAGGAAGTGATGCCGCCGGCGCCGGCTCCCGGCTACGCCTGGGTGCAAGGCCACTGGGCCTGGCGCGACCACGGCTGGCAGTGGCAGCGCGGTTACTGGTACCAAGGCCCGTCGCGCCCCATGCCAGCCGTGATCGTGGAGCAGATCACGGTGGCGCCGAGTCCATCGCACTACTGGGTGCCGGGCCATTGGGCATGGCACCACAACGAATGGCAGTGGACGCGCGGTCACTGGGAGCGTTGAAACACCTTCTCGCGTAGGGTGCCGGGCGTGTATTCCTCGCGGTAGCGGCCACGCCGCTGCAGTTCCGGCACGATCAGGTCGACCACGTCGCGCATGCTCTCGTGGGCGACGGCGAAAGCCAGGTTGAAGCCGTCGATGCCGGTGTCGTCCTGCCAGGCTTCCAGCTGGTCGGCGATCTGCGCAGGATCGCCCACCAGCACCGGCCCGCGTCCGCCAAGGCCGATGAACTGCGCGGCTTCGCGCACGGTCCAGCGGCGGTCCGGGTCGGCCTGGCTGAAGGAGGCCAGCGCCGAACGGCCGGCGTCGGAGTCGATGTATTCGATGGTGGCGTCCAGCGGGAACTTGCTGAAGTCGACGCCCGTCCAGCCGGATAGCAACGCCAGTGCGGCTTCGATGTCGATGTAGCGCTTGTATTCTTCATGTTTGGCGTGCGCTTCGGCTGCCGTTGGTGCGGTAATGATCAGCGCCTGCGCGTAGATTTTGAGATCGTCGCCGTCGCGGCCGGCCGCGTGCACTGCGGCACGCAGGTCGTCCGCATACTTCTTCACCACCTTTTTGCTTGGACCGCTAACGAAGGTGCATTCGGCATGCTGGGCCGCGAACGCCGTGCCACGCGGCGAGGTGCCGGCCTGGTACAGCAGCGGCGTGCGCTGCGGCGACGGTTCGCACAGGTGAAAGCCGGGCACCTTGAAGTATTTTCCTTCGTGGTTGATCGGGTGGATGCGCGACGGATCGGCATACACGCCGCGTTCCTTGTCGTTGATCACAGCGCCGTCTTCCCAGCTTTCTTCCCACAGTTTGTGCACCACCTCCATGTATTCGTCGGCGAGATCGTAGCGTTCGTCGTGGCTCAGTTGCTGGTTCAGGCCCAGGTTGCGCGCGGCGCTGTCGAGGTATCCGGTGACGATGTTCCAGCCGATGCGGCCGCGCGTCAGGTGGTCCAGCGTGGAGATGCGGCGGGCGAAGGTGTAGGGATGCTCATACGTCAGCGCGCACGTCACGCCGAAGCCGAGGTGCGTGGTCACCTGCGCCATCAGCGGGATCAGCGCCAGCGGATCGTTGAGCGGCACCTGCACGCCGTGACGGATGGCGGCGGCGGGACTGCCTTCAAAGACGTCGTACACGCCCAGCACGTCGGCCAGGAAGA
The DNA here is from genome assembly GCF_012849375.1 of Duganella dendranthematis. Taxonomy (NCBI): domain Bacteria; kingdom Pseudomonadati; phylum Pseudomonadota; class Betaproteobacteria; order Burkholderiales; family Oxalobacteraceae; genus Duganella; species Duganella dendranthematis. Next base: position 6,245,693 of record NZ_CP051684.1, on the reverse strand, counting down.
TGGCGTCGAAACGGCCGCGTTCCAGCAACTGCGCCAGTTCGGTCCAGTGGTCGGGGTCCTTGTAGCGGTGGCTGTTGTCACGCGGGTGCGTCCACAGTCCCGGCGACTGGTGACTCACCGTGTTCATTTGAAAAGCGTTGAAGCGTATGAATTTCGGCATTTACTTGGTTTTTTCCAGCGCCACTTGATCATCGGTCTTGGCGTAGTCAGGGAAGTATTTCTCGGTCACGGCGAGGAATTCGCGCGAACGGTAGGCGGCGGCGATGTCCTTGGCGAACTGTTTGTCCTTGTCGGCGGTACGGATGGCGACCAGATTGGCGTAGGCCGGCGAGATTTTCTCGGTCAGCAGCGCTTCCTTCAGCTTCAGGCCCGAGGCCAGCGCGTAGTTACCGTTGATGAAGGCGTAGTCGGCGTCTTGCAGGGAGCGTGGCAGTTGCGCAGCTTCCAGCGGCAGCAGCTTGATCTTCTTGATGTTGGCGGCGATGTCGCGTTCCGACGCCTTGATCGGATCGGTCTTTTCGCGCAGCTTGATCCAGCCCAGTTGATCCAGCAGCACCAGCGCGCGGGATTGGTTGGTCGGGTCGTTTGGCAAGGCGACGGTGGTGCCTTCTTTGACTTCGTTCAGCGACTTGTGCTTTTTGCTGTAGATGGCGATCGGCGCGGTCGGGATCTTGACCAGTTCCGACAGCGCCAGTTTATGGTCGGTCGAGAACTTGGTCAGGTAGATGATGTGCTGGAAGACGTTGGCGTCCAGCGAACCTTCGGCCAGCGCGTAGTTGGGCTGGATGTAGTCGTTGAATTCCACCAGTTTGATTTTATAACCCTGCTTTTCCAATATCGGCTTGATGCCCAGTTTGATCTGGTCCGCATATGGACCGGAACTGGTGCCGATGACGATTTCCTTCGGATCCTTGGCGTAGGCGGAGAAGCTGATTGCGGCGGCGACTGCGGCCAGCAGCAGGTGACGGCGAGTGTTCATGTGTTCCTTTAGCGTTTGTCGATGCGTTTTGCGATGCGGTTGCCGGTGAACTGGATCACCTGCACCATGAGGATCAGGATGGCGACGGTGGCGACCATGATGTCGGTTTCGAAGCGGTAGTAGCCGTAGCGGATGGCGAGGTCGCCGATGCCGCCGCCGCCCACCACCCCGGCCACAGCGGAGTAGGAGAGGAAGCTGATCGACAGCACGGTGAGCGCTAGCACCAGGCCGGAGCGGGCTTCCACCAGCAGCACGCGCAGGATGATCTGGAATTCCGAGGCGCCCATGGCGTGGGCGGCTTCGATCACGCCGCGCGGGACTTCGCGCAGGTTTTGTTCGACCAGGCGGGCGAAGTAGGGGATGGCGGCGAACGACAGCGGCACGGCAGCGGCCAGCGGTCCGATGGAAGTGCCGGCGATGATACGCGTGAACGGCACCAGCGCCACCAGTAGGATAATGAACGGGAAGGAGCGCACGGTGTTCACTAGCCAGCCCAGTACCATTGCGGCCGGGCGGTTTTGCAGCGATTGGCCGTCGCCGACCAGGAACAGCATAACGCCAACTGGGCCGCCGATCAGGATCGCGGCCGTCAGGCCGATGCCAAGCATGACCAGCGTCTGGCCGAGCGCTTCCCACATTTCAGGCAGCATGGCGAAGATGGCGTTGGCCGAGGCGCCCAGCGAGGACAGGAGTTCAGACATGGGCGGTCTCCGTGAGTGGCGCGATGGCCGCCAGCGCGTTGGCGGCGGATGCGCGGTTGGCGACGGCGGCGGCGAGTTCGCGGCCGAGCGTCGTGTGGCGTGGCGCGGCCAGGCTGGCTACGTCGTCCAGCGCGAATTGTTCGGCGATGGCGCCGTTTTCGATCACCGCGACGTGGTCGCAGACTTCACCGATCACGTCCAGCTCATGGCTGACGATCACAATCGTCACGTCCAGCCGCTGATTGATGTCCTTCAGCGTGCCAAGCAGCGCGCGCGTGGTTTCCGCGTCCAGTGCGGACGTCGGCTCGTCGCACAGCAGCACCGCCGGCTTGCTGGCCAGCGCGCGGGCAATGGCGACGCGCTGCTTCTGGCCACCCGACAGCTGCGCAGGATAGCTGTCCGTCTTGTCGGTCAGCCCCACCAGATCGAGGCAGTCGCGCACGCGTGCGGCGATCTGCTGCTTGCTTTGCCCGCCATGGATGTGCAAGGGGAAGGCGACGTTATCAAACACGGTGGCATTCTGCAGCAGATTAAACTGCTGGAAGATCATGCCGATATTGGCGCGTGCGTCGCGCAGGTCGCGCTTTGACAGCGACGTCAGTTCACGGCCATCGACCGTGATCGCGCCCTGGTCCGGCCGCTCCAGCAGGTTAATCAAGCGAAGCAGCGTCGATTTGCCGGCGCCGCTCTTGCCGATCAGTCCAAAGATTTCACCTTGGCCGATGTCCAGCGACACATCGCGCACCGCGCGAAAGTCGCCGAAGGCTTTGCTCGCATGCTCGATGCGAATCAGGGTAGTAGTCATCAGGAATAAGCAGTAGGTTCAGGCAGCGTACCGTCGAGCGCATAGCGTCCGAGGTCGCGGATTTTGTAATCGACCGGATCGTGCAGGGTATGCACCCGCACGTTGCGCCAGAAACGGTCGTAGCCAAATTTGGCGGAAGTAGAGCGGGCGCCAGTCAGCTCGAAGATATCGTTGCTGACATCCACGCCCGCCTGATGCGCCAGCACCTTGGCCTCGGCCACCGACACCGCCAGTTCGCCGCGCTGCTGCGCCGTGATGGCAGCGCCAAGGCGGAACAAGCGGTCCAGCTCCTGCGCCGCATGGTCTGCCAGCACCGAGGCAGGCCGCAACTTGAGCCACAGCTGGCCGAAGCGATGCTGGATCAATGGATCGGCGCCGGCTTTCTCCACGCCGGAGGCGAACCAGGGCCGCGCCTCCTTGGCGATGTAGGCACGCGCCGCTTCAAATGCGCCTTCGCCGATGCCCAGATAGAGATTGGCCATGATCAGCTGCGCCACCTGCGAGCGCAGCGTGGCCTGCGCCGTCGCCTTCACGCCTGGCGCTTGCAGCACCTGCGTCGACGGCAGCGACACCTGGGTAAAATGCACATTGCCGCTGTCGGTCTGCTTCTGGCCGAAGGCATCCCAGTCGGCTTGCACCGCTACGCCATGCTGGCGCGTTGGCACCACACCGATCAGCGCCGACTGCGACTCTTCGTGCCAGGCCGAGATGGTCAGCCAGTCCGACCCCACCGAGCCAGACGAAAAACTCTTGATGCCGTCCAGCTGGAAGCCGTAATCGGCATCCAGGGCGACGGTGCGCTTGTCGAGCGGATTGAGGGCGTTGCCCCAAAAGAGATTCTGCTCCACGGTCTGCGTCAGAAAGCGACGCTGCTGCTGCACGCTGCCATACAGCTGAATCCCGGCCAGTTGCAGATGGTGGAAGCCGAAGACGTGCGCCAGCGCGCTGTCGGCGCGGGCCAGGATGCGGATGACTTGATACACCGTCGGCCAATCGGCGCCCTGGCCGCCGTAAGCGGTGGGGATCGATAACGTCAGCAGGCCGGATTCGCGTATCCATTCACGCTCCTGCGCCGCATGGCCGCCTGTCTGGTCGCGCACATTGGCGGTTGCTGCAAGCCGCTGCGCCAGTTCGGCCGCGACTTGCAGCGGATCGTCGGCGTGAGTGGACGACGGTTTAAGTAATGCATGAGACATGGTATGTCCACTAAATAGAGAAATCGGTCTTGCCAGTATGACGACCGCCCTAAACTCAGTACACGAAGAATTCCGGCTTTCCTTATGCGGAAAAATCATGCTATGGATTTTGCATATAGAAGCGCAAAACTATTCGTTTTGAATTGAATGGGGCGGATTTATGCTAAGCGCCACCATCAAGAAAACAGGGGATAGGACCATGAGCATTCTTCTACTGAGCGGCAGCCCGGCAGCGCCTTCGAGCACCGGCCGTTTGCTGGATCATGTCGGCGACAAGCTGGCTGCGCTCGGCCACCGTCACAGCAAGCTGCAAGTGCGCGACCTGCCGGCCAAGGCGCTGCTGCATGCCGACTTCGCCGACCTGACGCTGAAGCGCGCGATAGACGCCGTGGCCGAAGCGGATGCGATTGTGATTGCCACCCCGATTTATAAAGCCTCCTACACCGGCGTGCTGAAAGCCTTTCTGGACCTGCTGCCGCAGGACGGGTTGAAGGACAAGCTGGTGCTGCCATTGGCCACCGGCGGCAGCCAGTCGCACATGCTGGCGCTGGACTATGCGCTGCGCCCGGTGCTGCACGCGCTGGACGCGCGCCAGGTGTTCACCAGTATTTACGCCACCTCGCAGCAGCTGGTGTGGAATGACGTGAGCGGCCTGACGGTTGATCCGGCCATCGCCTGGCGCGTACAGGCCGGCGTGGATGCGCTGTCGGCATGTCTGAACGCGCTGCGCCAGCAGCCGGATGATGTCTTCGTCACGCAGCCGCAGCCCGTGCGGCTGGCGCGCTAAGGAGATAGCATGAGCATCGAACAAAAACGCGCCTCGCGCCGCCATACTCTCGGCCTGCTGTTTGCAGCGGGCGTGATGGCGGCGGGTGCGGGTCAGTCGCAAGCGCAGACGCCAGCCAGGCAGGAAATCCGTATCGGCTATCAGAAGTACGGCACGCTGACGCTGCTGAAAGGCCGCGGCACGCTGGAGCAGCGTCTGGCCTCGCGTAACGTCACCGTGAAGTGGACCGAATTCCCGGCCGGCCCGCAGCTGCTGGAAGGCCTCAACGTCGGCAGCGTGGACTTCGGCACCGTAGGCGAAGCACCGCCGATCTTTGCGCAGGCGGCTGGCGCCAACCTGGTCTACGTCGGCAACGAGCCGCCGTCGCCAGGCAGCGAAGCCATTGTGGTGCACAAGGATTCCAAGCTGCGCAGCCTGGCCGATTTGAAAGGCAAAAAGGTCGTATTGAACAAAGGCTCCAACGTCCACTACCTGCTGGTGAAGGCGCTGGAGAAGGCGGGCCTTGGCTACAAGGATATCGAAGTGGTCTACCTGCCGCCGGCCGATGCGCGCGCGGCGTTTGAGCGCGGCAGCGTGGATGCCTGGGCGATCTGGGACCCGTTCCTGGCCGCCGCCGAGAAGCAGCTGAACGCGCGCGTGCTGGCCGACGGTAAAGGGCTGGTAGCCAATCACCAGTTCTACCTGGCCGCGCGTCCCTATGCTGAAAAGAACAGCGACATCGTCCGCATCGTGCTGGAAGAAATCGCCAAGGTCGATGAGTGGGGCGCCAAGAATCCGAAGGACGTGGCGCAAATCCTGTCGGCGCAAACCGGGCTGGATATCGACATCGTGGCGCTGGCTGCCTCGCGCTACAGCTACGGCGTCAAGCCGATCAGCGCCGACGTGCTGGATCAACAGCAAAAAGTCGCCGACGCTTTCTCCAATCTGAAACTGATCCCGAAACCGATCGCGGTCAAGGATGCAACCCTGCCGGCCAAACAGCTGGCGGCGCAATAAGGAAGTCACGATGTCTCTGAATCTGTTCTGGTTTATTCCTACCCATGGCGACAGCCGCTACCTCGGCACCTCCAAGGGCGCGCGCGCCATCGACGCCAACTATCTGAAACAGGTGGCGGTGGCCGCCGACACGCTGGGTTATGACGGCGTGCTGCTGCCGACCGGCCGCTCGTGCGAAGACGCGTGGGTGGTGGCGTCGTCGCTGATCCACGTGACGCAGAACCTCAAGTTCCTGGTGGCGATCCGTCCGGGCCTGACCACGCCGGGACTGGCGGTGCGCATGGCATCGACCTTTGACCGGCTTTCCAACGGCCGGTTGCTGATCAACGTCGTCACCGGCGGCGACCAGGGCGAGCTGGAAGCCGATGGCCTGTTCGCCGATCACGCCAAGCGCTACGAAATCTCGGATGAATTCATCCGCGTATGGCGCGCTTCGCTGGCCGGCGAGGGCGGCGACAAGGGTTACGATTTCGAAGGCAAGCACATTACGGTGAAAGGCGCCAAGACGCTGTATCCGCCGGTGCAAAAGCCGTATCCGCCGCTGTACTTCGGCGGCTCGTCGGAGCCGGCGCACGAACTGGCGGCCGAACAGATGGACGTCTACCTGACCTGGGGTGAACCGCCAGCGGCGGTGGCGGCGAAGCTGGACGACATCCGCGCGCGCGCCGCCAAGCGTGGCCGCACCGTCAAATTCGGCATCCGCCTGCACGTCATCGTCCGTGAGACCAATGAAGAAGCGTGGCGCGCCGCCGATGAGTTGATCAGCAATCTGGATGATGAAGTTATCGCCAAGGCGCAGGCGTCGTTCGCCAAAATGGATTCAGTAGGACAGCAACGCATGGCAGCTTTGCACGGTGGCCGCCGTGACAAGCTCGAAGTATCCCCCAACCTCTGGGCCGGCGTGGGACTGGTGCGTGGTGGCGCCGGAACCGCGCTGGTGGGGGACCCCGAAACCGTGGCAGCGCGTATCAAGGAATACGCCGACCTGGGTATCGAGACCTTTATCTTCTCGGGTTATCCGCACCTGGAAGAATCGTATCGTTTCGCGGAACTGGTGTTCCCGCTGCTGGGCAAGGGCAAGGACCACGGCGAACAATCCCTGACCGGTCCATTCGGCGAGATCATGGCCAGCGACATCCTGCCCAAGAAGAAGGCCGCGTAGATGAAGAAGCAAAGTGTATGGGCGCCATGGGCATTGCCGGTGCTGCTGATCGCGGTGTGGCAGGCGTCGTCGCAACTGGGCTGGCTGTCGAGCCGCATCCTGCCGGAACCGTGGGCGGTGGCCAAGGCTTTCTGGACGCTGGCGGTGTCGGGCGAGTTGTGGGTGCACCTGCGTACCAGCTTGTGGCGTGCGATCAGCGGTTTCGCCATCGGCGCCAGTCTGGGCCTGGCGCTTGGGCTACTGACCGGCAGCTTCCGCCGCGCCGAGACGCTGCTCGATACGACGCTGCAAATGGTCCGCAATATTCCGGCGCTTGCGTTGATTCCACTGGTGATCCTGTGGTTCGGCATCGACGAAACGGCCAAGCTGTTCCTGCTGGCGGTGGGCGTGTTCTTCCCGGTATACCTGAATACCTTCCACGGCATCCGTTCTGCGGACCAGGGATTGATCGAGATGGCGCGCAGCTATGGCTTGTCCGGCTGGCCGCTGTATCGCGATGTGATTCTGCCGGCGGCGCTGCCGTCGATTCTGGTCGGCGTACGGTTTTCGCTCGGCCTGGTGTGGGTGCTGCTGATTGTGGCGGAGACCATTTCGGCGCAAGCGGGCATCGGCTACATGACGATGAATGCCCGCGAGTTCCTGCAAACCGACGTGGTGCTGGTCGGGATTCTGTTGTACGCCTTGCTGGGCAAGGCGGCTGACCTGGTGTCGCGCGGATTGGAGAAGCACTTCCTGCGCTGGAATCCGGCTTACCGTTAAGGAGATCGCATGTTCATTTCTACCGCTTTATTTGATACCGGCGCGCTGCCGCGCGAGAGCGCGACCTGGACCAAGGCGTCGCCGGCACCGGCGGCACGCCGTCAGGGCGTGGCGCTGAATCTGGAGAGCGTCAGCAAATCTTTCGGCGCGCGCCAGGTGCTGCATGATGTGCAGCTGGAGCTGCATCCCGGCGAATTCGTCGCCATCGTCGGCCGCAGCGGCTGCGGCAAGAGTACGTTGCTGCGCGCAATTGCAGGACTGGAGAGCACCGACAAGGGCAGCATCCAGGTCGGCGCCGGCAATCTGGCTTCCAGCATCCGCATCATGTTTCAGGAAGCGCGCCTGCTGCCGTGGAAGACGGTGCTGGAGAATGTGGCGATCGGCCTGCCGCGCTCCTTGAACGCGGCGGCGGCCACGCTGGCGACGGTCGGCCTGGCCGAGCGCGCGAACGACTGGCCGGCCGAGTTGTCCGGGGGGCAGCGCCAGCGTGTGGCCCTGGCGCGCGCGCTGCTGCACGAGCCGCAGTTGCTGCTGCTCGATGAGCCGCTTGGTGCGCTGGATGCGCTGACGCGGATCGAAATGCAGCAGCTGATCGAGTCGCTGTGGCTGTCGCGCGGCTTCACCGCCGTGCTGGTGACGCACGATGTGCAGGAGGCGCTGGCGCTGGCCGACCGCGTGGTGCTGATCGAGGAAGGGCGGATCACGCTGGACATGAAAGTGGACCTGCCGCGTCCGCGCGGAAGGGGGAATGCGGCGTTTGCCGCGCTGGAACAGCGCTTGCTGGGCCGTATCCTGAATCAGACGCCGGCCGAGAGCAATATCGCAGCGGCTGCCTGAGGCTAATAATCCCGATACAATCGATTTTATCGATAGTAAGGCGGTAAATTTTTCGTTTTACAACTTTAGATGTGGCGCGCATAATCGTCCTCACTCGAACAATCTTGTTCACCACTCTAGGAGTTTCTAAATGAAAAAAATCGTTGCCCTGCTGATCGCCGCTGGTTTCTCGCTGTCCGCCTTTGCCGCTGCTGATACCTTCGTTTCCGACGCTAACCACACCTTCTCCAGCTTCAGCTACAGCCACTTTGGCTTCAGCAACCAGCAAAGCCGTTTCAACAACACCACCGCCAAGGTCACGCTGGACCGCGCCGCCAAGACCGGCTCGGTAGAAGCAACGATTGACGCTAAATCGGTCGACACGGGTTCGAAACTGTTCGACGGCCACATCCAGGGCGAGCAATTCCTGGACACCGCCAAGTTCCCAACCATCACCTACAAGTCGACCAAGGTCAACTTTAAAGGCGATGAGCCATCGACCGTTGAAGGCAACCTGACCGTCAAGGGCGTGACCAAGCCAGTGACGCTGACCATCACCAACTTCAAATGCGCTGACCACCCAATGGCCAAGAAACTGGCTTGCGGCGCTAACGCCACCGCCAAAATCAAACGCACCGAATTCAACGCCGGCGCCTACGCACCGAACGTTGGCGATGACGTGACCCTGACCTTCGCGATCGAAGCCATCAAGGAATAATCGGCACTCGCTGAATGAGAAGCCCGATCCCGCGTGGGATCGGGCTTTTTTTATTGCGGCAGGAACCAGCCGATCAGTGCGCCGGCGGCCAGCAGCCAGAGCAGGTGGATGCGGGTGCGCCAGATCAGCAGGCCGGCGATCAGCGAGATCAGCCATAGCGGCCAGTCGGCTGCGGCGTCGCCCCCGGCGGACGCGAGGATGATGCCTACCGAGATCATCAAGCCTACCACGACCGGCGCCATGCCTTGCTTGAAGGCGCGCACACCCAGCAGTTCGCGGTTCTTGTGGCCCCAGCGCGCGGCGCAGTAGGTCAGCGTGGTGCTCGGTATCAGAATCCCCAGCATGGTCACCGCCACGCCCGCCAAAGCGGCCGCGTAGCTGCCGGCATTCAAGCCCACATTCCACCCCATCAGCGCGACGAACAGCACGTTGGGGCCAGGCGCGGCCTGGGCGATGGCCAGCGAGTTATTGAACTGCGCCTGCGTCAGCCAATGATGCTCGACCACCAGGTAGCGGTGCATCTCGGTCGAGGTGGATACCGCACCGCCGATCGACATCAACGACAGCAGCATGTAATGGCCGAACAGGCCGATCCAGTCCGCCAGCGTCAGCACAATGTGGAGAGGCGCGTCGTTCATGGCGTGCTCTTTTCCAGTTTGCGCCAGGTCAGCGCGAAACTCAGGCCGCCGAGGATCAGCAGCGTGTAGGCCAGCGGCAGGTGCAGCAGCAGGCCGAAGCCCATGCAGGCCAGTACGATCAGCCCGGTCAGCCAGACTGGCAGCGGATGCTTGCGCAGCGCTGCTCCCAGCTTGACGCCGGTGGCGGTGATCAGCCCGGCGGTGACAGCCGCCATGCCGCGCAACGCGCCGGCCACGCCCGGATGATTACCGTACTGCGCATACAGCACGGCCAGGCCCAGCACCACCAGCAGCGGCACGCACAGCATGCCGGCCAGCGCCGTCAGCGCGCCGCGCAGGCCGAAGTAGCGGTCGCCGATCATCAGCGACAGGTTGACTACGTTGGGGCCGGGCATGATCTGCGCGACGGCCCAGTCTTCGATGAATTCTTCCTGCGTCAGCCAGCGCTTGCGCTCGACCATCTCGCGCTGGACAACCGCCAGCACACCGCCAAATCCCTGCAGCGCAAGGAGGGTGAACGAGATGAACAGATCCAGCAGGGAAGTAGGGCGAGGGCGCTCGTCAGTCATCCCACATTATAGAACGGAACATTTTTAATTGCGTAATGATAGGAGGCTGACATTGACTTTGTCTGGTGGTCGTCCATACTCGTTGAGCGCATCACCGATCGGGGCGGCAGCCTCTCCACTCTCGCAAGGATCATGATGAATGTCTCGCTCGCCCAGCAGTCCCGCCACAACGAAGAATGCAGCGCAGTCGTCAACCGCGGCATCCTGGTGCAATCCAGTTTTAATACCGTATGTGCGATCGAATACATGAAGTCGCACAACGTCGATCCCAAGGTGATCGAACGGGTGTTGCTACACCCGGACCAGCGTCGGGAAGTAACGCATTGATATGCGTCCCCGACGTTTACTTATGCACAAATCATGTTGGCAAGAATTTTTTTGAAAACTTTTCGCGTTACAATCGGTGACTTTGTAAGTCATTGATTTTTAAGGCGATTAGTTTTGCCTGTTGGATGGGCAGTTTGTAGAAAACCGCGCCGTTACAGGCTGTATCCGTTGTCAATGGGGGTCTATCCACATAGTTATGCACAGCATTTGTGGATATCTGGAAAAACGCTACTAGAATCCGAGACTTAAGCCAAACTTAAGGCAGAATTCAGAGCGGAACTTTTAGCGCCTGCAGTACGCTGCCGACGATGATGGCGCCGCTGTCGTCACCGGTCACCGTTACCCGCAGGCGCACTTCCTGTCCATCGCGCCGCCAGGTGGTGATGACGTCGGTCCATGCCTCGCCGTCTTTCAGCGCCTGTAGCGCGTCGGCCAATTGGTCCTGCGGATAGGGCGGGGCGTGCAGCAGGCGCGCATCGGCGCCCAGCAGTTCCTCGCGGCTGTACTGGAATACGGCGCACAGCTTGTCATTGACCGACGTGATGTGGCCGCGACCATCCAGCGTGGCGATCACCGCGTGCTGGTCGACCGCCGCCAGCAGCTTGCGCGCTGCGTCCAGCTCCACTTGCAGGGTTTGCGTGCGGCGATGTGCTTCTTCCAGTCCGGCATAGGCGCGCAGCGACGAGATCACCGTGGTGAACAGCTTGCGCGTGGTGAGGTCGGTCTTGCACCAGAAATCGTTGATGTCGTAATCGAGAATAATGCTGTGTTCCAGCGCCTGGCCCGGTTGGCCGGTGCGCAGCACGATGCGCACCAGGTTGTTGTGCAGGGTGTCGCGGATCTGGCGCGCCACGTGCAGGCCGGCATCGCTGGTTTCCATGATGACGTCCAGCAGCACCAGTGCGATGTCCGGCGTGTTGCGCAGCACGTTGAGCGCTTCCTCGCCGCTATAGGCGTGCAGGAAGCTCAGCCGGCGACCCTGGAAGCAGGCATTGCTGAGCGAGAATTTGGTGACCACGTGCACATCGACATCATCGTCCACGATCAGCACCCGCCATGGCGGCGGCGCCGGGGTGGCATTGGCGCTGCCGCTGCGGACCTGGCTGGCCGGCGCCTCGTCTTCTATCATCCAATCGGTATCGTCGTCGTTCTGATTCATGCAGGTTCCCATGGTAAGTCGAACTAGCCGCACTCCAGAGTGACACTATTCCTTGCCAGCACTTTTGTCAAAGGATTCCCGGTGTGGCGTAACAACGGTGTCACGCTTCCCACTTATGCACAGAAAACTTATTTTCAAGTCCGCCGAAATACGCTCGCCATCAAGTTTTTACAATTTGTAAGTCGTTGATTTTACGAGGGAAAAAATCTGCCTGTGGATTAGGCATTTTGTTGTACAGCCCGCCGTTACAGGGCTTCTTGGCTGTCAAGAGGCGCTTATTCACACCCTTATCCACAGTTGGTGTGGATATCTGGAAAAACCACTTTAAATACGCTGGTTTATCCCTTTTTGCTGAGAAAATGCTTGCGCTATGTCTTTTGACAGATGGCGGCTGGTCAGGATAAGGAAAACCACCAGCGCATGCAAGGCCAGCGCAAAGGTGATGCTGACGTTGGCCTGGTCGCCGGCCAAGGCCGGGTAAGCCAGCAGCGCCAGGGCGGGTGCCAGGCCGTAGCGGTCGCCCTTCAGAAGCTGTTTGGCGTCGAAGCGGATCCAGCCTATGATACCGGCGCCGAACAGCACCCAGCCGGCGGTCTGGTAGTCAAGGTTGGCCAGCACCAGGGCGGCAAGCAGGGCAATGGCGCTGATCGGCAGCGGCAGGGAGTGAAGGCGGGCTTTGATGTGCATGGTAGTACTCTCTAATCTGTGGAAACTTGTGACCAGATTAACGGCTGCACGGTTATTGGTAAAATTTATTGTATCTATACTGCCGATAGGTTTTACTTATACTTAAGTTTTCGTCTATCATATAAGTCTCATCAACAAACTAATTGCCCACCTGTGAGCCGCCGCCTTTTCCCGTTGTTACTGGTGTTGGCCCTCTTTATGCCGCGCGCGTGGGCGTTGGACAGCAAGGTCGCGCTCAGCGATTATCATCACGATATCTGGACCGGCAAGGACGGCGCTCCCGGCGAAGTCAACGCCATGGCGCAAACCGCCGACGGCTGGCTTTGGATCGGCAGCACCAACGGCCTGTACCGCTTTGACGGCGTGCGCTTCCGCCGCTTTGAGGCGCTGCCGGGCGAGGTGGCGCTCAAACGGCCGGTTACCGCACTGAAAGCGCTGCGCAATGGCGATCTGCTGATCGGCTACGTGTTTGGCGGCCTCAGCTTGTTGAGCAAGGGGCATATCACCCATTATCCATCGCATTTCGGCAAGGATTTGATCGGCCCGGTTCTGAACGCCGTGATTGATGACGACGGTGTGGTCTGGGCCACCACCAGTACCGGCTTGCTGCAGTTGCGCCAGGGTGAGTGGCGTAACGTCGGTACGGAATTGGGCTTGCCGCCCGGACGCGTGTCCAACATCATGCTTGACCAGTATTTGCAGCTATGGCTGGCAGCCGGCGACCAATTGATGATGCTGGAGCGCGGCGGCAAACGTTTCCGCACTGTGCTAAGCGGCTACCCCACGGTCAACCTCAGTGCCTCGCCGGACGGGCGCTTGTGGCTCGATACGCATGGCAAGCTGATTCCGGTGCCGGCCCCGCATCCAGGCCCGCAGTTGCCGCGGCCAGCCTGGCTAGCCCAGTCGGAAGGACAGGAGAATGGCCTGTTCGACCGCGACGGCAATTACTGGACGCTGGGCTGTCCAGGCGTCTGCCGCACCGACGGTATCGGTCAGCAGACCAGCGGCATCCAGACCCCCATGGCCAACGCCAGCAGCAAGCTGGACCAACCCTGGCAAGTCAGCAGCCTGACCGGCAACGCGGTGTTTGAGGACCGTGACGGCAGCATATGGATCGGCACGCAAGCCGGCGTCGAGCGCTTCCGCAACAACCGGCTGAGCACGGTGCGCATGAGCGGCGGTGAGCGTTTCTTCAGCTTTGGGCGCGATGCGGCCGGCCGCGTGCAGGTGTGGACCAAACCCAATAACGAACTGTGGCAGCTGAACGCCGACGGCACCGCCACGCAACTGGACCATGGCCCGGCAACCTCATTCGGCGTGCTGTCCAATAGTCCGGACGGTGCGCTGTTGAAAGCCGGGCTGAAGCAGATTGAGCGCCACCATGGCGACCAGGTCGAGATCATCGCTTATCCGCCAGGCATGGAGGACCAGGGCAATATGTCGGCCACGCGCATCATGGACGATGGCCGCGCGTTGTGGCTGTCGCTGTCGCGGCGTGGCACGTTCCGCTGGCTGGACGGCAAATGGACGCCGCAGGCCGAACTCGGGCTGCCTAACGGCATCGCGTTTGCCGCGCCGGGCACGCTGGGCGCCATGTGGTTCGGCTATAACGATGGCGTGGTGCTGCATTACGATAACGGTCGCATCACCCGCTACGCGCCGCAGGCCGGCAACGATGTCGGCGCCATCACCTTTGTCCATGGCGGGCCGCAAGTAATTATCGGTGGCAACGCCGGCCTGGCGGTGCTGGAAGGCGGTGGCTTCCGCCGTCTCATGGTCCTGGACCCGGATGTGCTGTCGCGGGTTTCCGGCATGGTGATGACCGCCGATGGCGACCGCTGGTTTAACGGCAGCAAAGGCGTGGTACAGGTGCGCGCGGCGGACTGGCAGGCGGCGCTGGCCGATCCGCAGCGTGTGCTCAAGTATGTGCTGTATGGCGTGCTGGATGGCTATCCGGGCTTTGCCACAACCACCAACCGTCTGCCGAGTGCGATTGTCGATGCCAGCGGCCAGCTGTGGTTTGCGGGGGTAGGCGGCATTGCCCGGCTGGACAGCACGCGCGCGTATCCGCCGCCGCATCCACCGCAGGTCAAGATCGAGACGCTGGTGTCGCAAGGCCAGCGCTATATTGACTTTGCGCGACAGCTGTTGCTGGCGCCGGGCACGACCTCGTTCCGCATCGAATACACCGCGCTCAGCTACACCATGCCGGAAGGTCTGCAGTTCCGCTATCAGCTGGAAGGCGTCGATACCGAGTGGCAAGACCCAGGCGCGCGGCGCGCGGTCTCCTATACCAACCTGGGGCCCGGCGATTACCGCTTCCGCGTGGCGGCGGTCAATCAGTTCGGCCAGTGGAATCAGGAAGAGGCCGCGATCGCGGTGCGCATTCTGCCGACCTTTATGCAGACCCCGCTGTTCTATGTGCTGGTCGCGCTGGCGGCGGCCGGTGTGTTGTACCTGCTATATCTGTTATGGCTGCGCCAGGCCACGGTGCGCTTCGCCGCCCGCATGGCCGAGCGCGAACGCATCGCCCGCGCGTTGCATGACAGCTTCCTGCAAAGTGTGCACGGCCTGACGCTGAGCTTCCAGTCGGCGCTGGGAGGACTGGCGGCCGATTCGCCGGCGCGCGCCAAGATCGAACGCGTGCTGAGGATGGCGGACAAGGTGATGGAAGAGGGGCGTGACGAGTTGCAGGAATTGCGTTCCGGCGCAATGGGCGACGGCGACCTGACGCGCGGCCTGCTGCTGGTGGGGGAAGTGCTGGAGGAAAGCCATCGCGCCGTGTTCAGCCTGCGCACGCAGGGCACGCCGCGCGCGCTGCAAGAGCTGGCGGCCTGCGAAATCTACAGCATCGGCCGCGAAGCGCTGATGAACGCCTTCCGCCACGCCGATGCGGCATCGATACAAGTGGAATTACACTATGACGCCGCTCAGTTCAGCCTGCAGGTGATTGACGATGGCAAGGGCATCGAGCCGGCTATCCTGAATAAGGGCAGCTCCGGCCATTGGGGCTTGACCGGACTGTTTGAACGCGCCAGCCGCATTGGCGGCCAGTTGACGCTGGACAACCGCGACAGCGGCGGCGTCCGCGTTCGACTGATCGTGCCGGCCGCGCGCGCCTACGCAGGGCAGGCGCACTGGAAACGCTGGCTCAATTAAGCAGCTTACATCTGTGCCAGCAGCTTGCGCACGGCGCCGTGCGCCATCACCAGTTCCGGACCATCGTGCAGCAGCGCGTTGTATTTGGCGCGGAATTCCTGGTCGCCTTCCTCGCACGGGCCGATCAGCATTTCCAGCGACTGGCGGAACGCCTTGGCTTCCTCACGCGTGACCGGTTCCGGATCGTCCAGACGCTCGTCGATTTGCGTCATCAGGCCGGACAGCTTTTGCAGCCAGGCGAAATGCGGGTGATTGGTGATCAGCTGCAAATGCTCCAGCGGGCTGCCGACGGCGCCGAAATACTGGGTTTCCAGGTTGATCAATTGTTTGTGCAGGTCGCGCAGGGCGCGAGTCAGGTCATTGAGTTGTGTCTTCATGGTGCACTTATCTTAGCAGAGGCGCGATCAGCGCGACGCCTATATTTAGATGAGTAGTGTTTGCGGCCTTCACCGCCTAAGATGGATTTTCCCTTTACACCACATGGAAACACCATCATGAGCAATCCGAAATTAGAAGTCCTGACGCCGCAAAACAGCCAACTGATCTTCATCGATCACCAGCCGCAAATGGCGTTTGGCGTGCAGTCGATCGACCGCCAGGTGTTGAAGAACAACACCGTGGCGCTGGCCAAGGCCGCCAAGGTATTCAATATTCCGACCACCATCACCACCGTGGAAACCGAAGCCTTCTCCGGCCACACCTACCCGGAACTGCTGGACGTGTTCCCAGAAAAAGAAATTCTGGAACGCTCGTCGATGAACTCGTGGGACGACCAGAAAGTACGCGACGCACTGAAAGCCAACGGCAAGAAAAAAGTCATCGTGGCCGGTCTATGGACCGAAGTCTGCAACACCACCTTCGCCCTGTGCGCCATGCTGGAAGGCGACTACGAAATCTACATGGTGTCCGACGCTTCCGGCGGCACCTCGAAAGAAGCGCACGACCAGGCCATGGCGCGCATGATCCAGGCTGGCGTAGTGCCGGTGACCTGGCAGCAAGTGCTGCTGGAATGGCAGCGCGACTGGGCACGCAAGGAAACCTATGATGGCGTGATGGCCATCGTCAAGGAACACTCGGGCGCCTACGGCATGGGCGTGGACTACGCCTACACCATGGTGCACAAAGCGCCGGAACGCACCAGCACCCAGCATAAGGTGCTGGCGGCAGTGCCAGCCAACAAGTAAGCTAGAAGACGCTGAGCAAGCCGCGCCGGGCCGCCACTGTGGCGGCTTCGGTGCGGCTGGCTACGTTGAGTTTGGCCAGAATATTATTGACGTGGAATTTGACGGTGCCGACCTCGATGTCGGCGCTGCGCGCAATCATCTTGTTGCTCTTGCCGGTGGCGAGGTGGGCGAGGATGTCCAGTTCGCGCCGCGACAGCTGGCTGGTGGCTTTGCGCTCGGCCAGCTTGCTGGCCACTTCGGCCGGCAGGAATTGCTGGCCGCTGGCCACGGCGCGCAGGCAGTCGACCAGTTGCCGCGAGTCACCGTCCTTCAGCAGATAGGCCTTGGCGCCGGCGCGCAGGCCGCGGAACACGTCTTCGTCGCCCTGGTAGGTGGTGAGGATGACGATGCTGGCGCTGCTGTCCTCGGCGCGGATCTGCTCGATGGCTTCGACGCCGTTCAGGCGCGGCATGCTGAGGTCCATGATGACTACGTCCGGCCGGTGCTGGCGGTACAGCGCCACAGCCTCCAGGCCGTCGGTGGCCTGCGCCACCACGCGGAATTCCGGCATTGTCGCCAGCAGCGACGCCAGGCCGGCAAGGATCAGCGGGTGATCATCCGCGATCAGGATCGAGATGGGGTCCATAAGGTGTACTCCTTGAAACTTAGGTGAAAAACGGTGCCGTGCGGTTGTCCGGGTTCACTCCAGATGCGGCCGCCGTGCGACTGGACGATAGTGCGGCAGATCGCCAGTCCCATGCCGGTGCCGCCGGGCTTGGTGGAAAACAGCGGATCGAAAATGCGTTCGGCCAGCGCCGGCGCAATGCCGACGCCGTTATCGGCGACGCTGATACGCAGGCCGTCATCGGCAAGCGAAGTGTGCAGCGCCAGCGTGCGCGCACGGTCGTGCAGGTCGCGCGCCGCCTCGATCGCATTCAGGATCAGATTCATCAGCACCTGCATCAGCTGCACGCGGTCGGCGCGCAGCTGGTAGTCGGGCGCATAGCTTTCGGTGACCGTGATGCATTGCTGGCGCAGTTCGCCGCGCAGCAGTTGCAGCACGTCGCGCACCACATCGTTGACCACCAGCGGCTGGCGCTGCGGCGCAGCCTGGCAGGCCATGCCGTGCAGGCTGCGCAACATCGCCGACGCGGCGGTGCTGGCCTCCAGCACCACGCGCAAGGCGGTGCGCGCCTGGTCCACCCGTGGCGGATCCTGCTCCAGCCAGTGCAGGCAGGCTTGGGCGTTGAGCGTCACCGCCGCCAGCGGCTGCTTGACTTCATGCGCGATGGAAGCGGCGAATTCGCCCAGCGCATTGATGCGCGCCGGTCGCAGATCGGGAGTGGGCTTGATGCTGGCCATACTGCTGCTCCAGTGGTGTTAAAACAAATTGCGTTAACACACATCATGCAGGATAGGCCGGAAGAGGGATATACGGCAGATTTGCAATAAGCGGCATACCCGATAGGGTTAGTCGCTTATTGCTAGTTTTTTCTAATTATTGCTGTGGATTAAGGTTTGGCGGCGTTTCGTCGTAGTTCAGCGGCAGCCATTGATACTCGCCCTGATGCTGGCGGATATGGCCCAGGCCGGGGAAGGCGATGTGCGCAGCAGCCACGGTCAGCCGCTCGTTGGTGACCAGCTCCAGCAGGCGCGCGCGCGTGGCTTGCGCATTCGGTTCGTTGCTGTCGTACTTGAGCGTGGCGTTCGGATGCGGGAACTGGATGCCGGCCACGTGGACGATGTCACCCCAGATCAGCAACTTTTGCGACTTGCTCTGCACCAGATAGGCGGCGTGGCCGGGCGTATGACCGGGCGCCGGCAGCGCCTCGATGCCGGGTTCCAGCGGGCCGAAGGTTGTATACGGCTGGTAATGGCCGGCCGCCTTGTACGGCGCCACCGCCGCCTGCGCCGCATCGAAGAAGGTCGACAGGAAGTCCGGCGCCTTGGCCTTGTTGGTCGGCGTAAGCCAGTAATCGGCCTCGGCTTGCGACAGGCGCAGCACGGCATTGGGGAAGGCGGCCTGACCGTCGCGCATGATGCCGCCGGCATGGTCCTTGTGCAGGTGGGTGAGGTAGACCTCGTCCACCTGCTCCGGCTGGTAGCCGGCGGCGCGCAAATGCGCCATCAGCTTGCCGCAGCACGGACCGTACAGCGCGCCGGCGCCGGCATCGACCAGGATCAGCTTGCTGCCGGTATTGATCAGGAAAGCGTTGATCGAGCCTTGCACCGGCAGCTTGAGGTCGACCTCGGCCAGATCCTGCAAGGCTTGCTGTTGCGTGATGTTGGTCATCACGGTATCGACCGGGAACGGATGGGTGCCGTCGGACAGCGCGGTCACTTCAAAGTCGCCCAGCATGATGCGGTAGTAGCCAGGCGCCTGGCTCTGGGCCATCGGCGCGGCGGCGTGGACCAGGCCGGCACAGGCCAGCAGACAGGCCGCCATCAGGCGGCGCGGGAATGCAAACATTGACTACCTCCAGTATCGATCAGAATGCTTGGAGTCTAGTCTTTTCAGCAGCCGGTTGCGCCTGCAATAAGATCAGCGCGCCTTGAGGCCCATTTCGTCGAATTCCGCGTCCACCCCGGTATCTATTGCCCGTGCGGCTTTCAGGTCGGCGTTGCCGCTCTCATGCTCGCCCAACTTGCGTCTGGCTAGGCCACGTCCATATAGCGAAGTATAGTATTTGGGCCGCTGCGCCAATGCCGCGTTGTAGGCGGCGATCGCGTCCTGATAACGTCCCATGCGCAGCAATACCATGCCGCGACTGTCCAGCGTAGCGGCGTGATGGGCCGATTTCGCGAGCGAAGCATCACACAGCGACAGTGCCGTGTCCAGTGAACTGTTATGGGTCGCCAGCAGCCAGCACAGGTTGTTCAGACCGGTGGTGCTGTCGACCAGCGCGCGGGCGGCATCGTAGTCGCTTTGGGCCAATGTGGTGGCGCCGGTTCCGGTGTAGGCAATACCACGCAGGCCCAGCAAGATGCTGCGCTCATCTTTGGTGAGGCTACTGTTGTTCAGGAGCGAGGTGAGGATGGGCTGTGCATTGCTGAAATTACCGTTGCCGATCTCCAGCTCCGCGCTGTCGCGCACGATATTGAACGATTGCGGCTGCAGCGACAGCGCTTTGGCCAGGTCGCTGCGCTTTTCGGCCATTTGTGTCAATGGACGCAATTGCGCGCGGTAGAGGTACAAGTTGGCGGTCGGGCTGCGTTCGATACCGCGCGTCAGCACCGCAATCGCCTCAGGTTGCTGGCCCCAACGCATGTACGCCCGCGCGGCAATATGATAGGCGTAAGCTGTATCGGGAATGGCCGTCAGCGTCGCTTGTATTTCCTTGAGGGCGGCCGCCTTGTCCTTATGCGTCCAGGCGACTTCCAGCCGCAGCGAGTAGGCTGCACCCATGCCGGGACTCAGCTTCAGCACCTGCTCTGTATCGGCCATTACATGAGGGTAGTCGTGCTGCTCAAAGTAGGCATAGCTACGCTGCATGAGGGTGAAGGTGTGATCCGGTTCCAGTTGTAGCGAGCGGGTAAAGGCATCGACGGCTTCGGCGTACTGTTTGCGTTCGTAAGCCAGTGCGCCGCGCGCCCGGAACAGCAGAGGATTAGCGGCATTCAGCTCGGCCGACTGGTCGATATCCTGTTGCGCCAGTTTCAGTTCACCATTCCACGTGTAGGCAATAGCGCGCAGGCTATAGTTGTTGGCGTTTTTGGACTCCAGTTGCAGCGAGCGCGTCAGGTTATCAATGGCATCGCGTAGCTTGTGCTGGTCCAGTGCCGCCGCGCCGCGCTCGGCGTAGTCAGCAGCAGTGGGCGCAGGCGGTGGCGGCTTGCCTTTGGTGTCGGGATAAATGAGGCTGCCTAATATCATTGTGCCGATAAAAATCACCCAGATTAACGGCATCACGATACCGGTTGCAAAGTCCCGTTTGGCCAGTGAGACCATAAGAGGCAGCTTGCGCCAACCCGGCAACTGCGCATGGAGCGCGCGCCACTGCATGATGTTTGGCGCGCTGGCGACCATTGCCAGCCAAGTCGGGAAGCGTGCGATCAACTGCTCCAGCAGTGGCGTATCGTTAATTAACTCTCTGGTGCCGGGCGGTGAGCCGTCACGCAGCCGAAGCAGCAACTGGCGCTGTTCATAACGCACCTCCGGCGCCTGCTGGTCGAAGGTTGCGCGTTCGTTGATGGCGACATCCAGCATCGCGCCGGCCTGGCCGAGGCGGCGGACGCGGCGGCGGTCATCGCTCCAGCCGAAGATTGTGACGGCGGCGACCAGCAGGGCTTCGTGGCCAGGCTGCCAGCCGTCGGCCAACAGCGTGGCGATGTGATACTCGAACAGTTCCCGCGCGCTGATGCCTACCAGCCGCTCATCAGCCAGGCCGTGACGCAGCGCTTGCTGCCATGGGCAGTCGTCGTCGACCGGAAGGGCCGGCATGAGCTGCTGGAATTCGGAAAATACCACGCGGGCCTGTGTGGCCGGATCGTCTTGCTCGGGCGATGGCGATGGCGATGGCGCTTGCGGTTGCTCGTTGGCGATTGTGGTGACGGCATCTGGCGCATCAGCCACGATGGCAACTTCCTGCCCGGCGTCGCTGCGATGACGCACCCACAGCAGCGCGCTGTCGTAAGCCTCACGCAGAGACTGGAAGGCCGCAGGATCGGCTTCCTGGTCGATCTGTTTTAGCCGCGTGGCATAGGCGCGCCGGATTGCGCGCTCGTCGGCGTCCGGGGCCAGGCCCAGGAACTCCATAAAAATTAGCGTGTCGTGCATAAGGTTTACTGCTGCGTGTAGCTGGATTGCTCGACGTCGTCCAGCACGGTAATGAACTGATGGCGGATGCTGTCGATCTGATGTTTTTCCTGCGTCTCCAGCACTTGCTCGAATGCGCGGATATGCCCTCCCAGCCAGTCACGCTGGTGTCCGCGCAGCTGCTGGTACAGGCGTTCGGCGCGCGCCAGCAAAGTACGGTGTTCGAGCCGGTCGCGTGGATGGATTTTCAGCTCGGAGAGCAGGGCAAAGCGCGCAACAATATCGGCTTCGGACAACAGACCCGGGTTATCCTCGATGACCAGCGTGTGTTTTTCCTGCGACGCCAGGATGGTGGCCTCGACTTGCAGCAAGCCATTGATGTCGTAGGTGAAGCGGATATCGATGCCGCCCGCGTCTACGCTGGTGCCCGGCAGCGCGCAGTTCAACGTGCCCAGGCGGATATTGTCTTTCGCCAGGCGTGCTTCGCCTTGGTATATTTGCAGTTCCAGTTGCTTTTGCTTGTCGCTGACCGGGTAGTAGCGTTTCACACGGCTCACCGGCACCGGCGTGTTGCGTTCGATGATGGGATCGAAGTGGCCGCTGGAGTAGCTGCCGTCGCCCAACTGCATTGCCACGCTGATGCCCAGCGAGTAGGGCGAGACGTCGGTCATCACGACCTCGTCCAACGCCGCATCGCGCATTTTCAAGCCCACCTGCACGGCGGCGCCGAGCGCCACCACCTCGTCTGGACTGATTTCGGAGGATGGAAAACGGCCGAACATGCGCGCCACCAGCTTGCGCACCAGCGGCATCCGGGTGGCGCCGCCTGCCAGCACTACATTGTTTAGCTCGGCGCTGCGCAGGCCGGCATCACGCAGCGCGCGTTCCACCGGGCCGCGCAGACGTTGCAGCAAGCCAGCGCTGATGCGCTCCAGCGCCGCTTCATCCAGCTCCAGCACATAGTCGGCCTTTTGATGCTGGATGTGGATGCTGGCGTTGGGGGCGTCACTCAGCACGCGTTTGGCCGCCTCCGCCTGGAAGATCAAGCGCTGCATGAAATACGCATCGCTGCGCAGCGTCGCCGGCAGCGCGTGGTGGGCGAAGAAATGGTTGACCAGTGCGTGGACAAAGTCCTCGCCGCCAAGCGTGTTGTCGCCGGCCGAAGCCCGCACCTCCATCACCCCTTCGAACAGGTCCAGCACGGAAACGTCGAAGGTGCCGCCACCCAAATCGAACACCAGGAATTTTGTTTCACTGCCGCGCAGATGGATGCCATACGCCAGCGCGGCGGCGGTGGGTTCATTCAACAGCCGTTCGACCTTCAGGCCGGCCAACTGACCGGCGGCGCGCGTGGCCTTGCGCTGCGCATCGGAAAAATAGGCTGGCACCGTGATGATGGCTTCTGTGACAGGATGGCCCAGTGCCGCTTCGGCATCTTCTTTTAATGAGCGTAACACCAGCGCCGACAATTCTTCCGGGCGGAACTGGCGATGACCGAGCTGGATGGCTTTGTCGCTGCCCATGTAGCGCTTGAACACAGCGGCAGTACGGTCAGGATGGGTCTGCAACCGTTCGCGGGCGGCGCGGCCCACCAGGATGGTGCCGTCTTCGTCGAGACTGACGCACGATGGCGTCAATACTTCACCCAGGCTATTGGGCAGCAAGCGGGGCGCGCCGTTGTTCCATACGGCAATTAAACTATTGGTTGTACCAAGGTCGATCCCGACGATCATGTTGGCTTCCGGAAAAATTAGCAAGTTTATCACGGAAGGCCAGCATGTCCAGCCCTTAATTCAGATGAACCAGTCCGCGCTTGGCGGCCACCATGGCGGCCTCGGTGCGGGTGCAGACGTTGAGCTTCGACATGATGCTCTTGACGTGGAACTTGACGGTGCCGACGCCGATGCCGGCGGCGCGGGCGATGACCTTGTTGCTCATGCCGGTGGCCAGGTGCATCAGAATATCGCGCTCGCGCGGGGTTAGCTGGTTGCCGTGGATGCGGCTGGCCAGCTTGACGGCCAGTTCCGGCATCATGAATTTCTTGCCTTGCAGGACGGCGTGGATGCAGGTCATCAGATCGTCGAGCGGGGCGCTTTTCAGCATGTAGGCATGGGCGCCGGCGCGCATGCTGCGGTCGGCATCGTCTTCACCGTCGTGGCCGCTGAGGATGATGACCTTGGCGTCCGGATGCTGGGCACGGATGCGGCCGATGGCTTCGACGCCGTCGCAGCCCGGCATGTTCAGGTCCATCAGCAGCAGGTCGGGGTGCAGGCGGTCGCACATCTCCATGGCTTCCTTGCCATCGCAGGCCTGGCCCAGCAGCGTGAACTTGCCGTCGGACTCGATCAAGGCGGCCATGCCGGCGCGGATCAGCGGGTGGACGTCGGCAATGAGAACGGATGCGGTATTCATGGTCTGGATCTCCAGGTGAGGTTGATGAAGTCATTCTCGTCAACCTCGGCCGCGCCGTATAGTTATACGTTGGTATAGGCGGACCCGTCAGCGAATCTCCTTGGCTTGCGCAATCGCGTCACGCTCGCATTCCTCGGGCGTTTTGCTGCACGCGGCGAGCGCCTCGGTGTACTTGAGGGTCTGCTGCAGTGCAGTCAGGTCGTCGCGGAATTCGCGCGCGGAGCCAGGCTCTTTCTCCATTTGCCGGGTAAGGTCCGCCA
Organism: Duganella dendranthematis; assembly: GCF_012849375.1. NCBI lineage: Bacteria > Pseudomonadati > Pseudomonadota > Betaproteobacteria > Burkholderiales > Oxalobacteraceae > Duganella > Duganella dendranthematis. Next base: position 6,221,644 of record NZ_CP051684.1, on the reverse strand, counting down.
CATTGGCCTTTTGACGTTGGATGATGGCGGCGCGGATGCGCGCCAGTTCGGCCGCCGGCGGCGCCGGCATGGCAGCCATGTCATCCGACGCTGGCCGCTCGACGAGTTCGATCTTGCCATCCGCGCGCACCGCCACCGCGAGCTTGTCCGGCTTGTCGTACTTGGGCACCGGCAGCGTGACAGTCCTGGCTTTGCCTTCCGGCGGCGAGCGATATTCAACGTTGAGGCGCAGCGCGGCATGCCATTTTTGCGGCAGGTAGTAGCAGCAGCTTTGCAGGCTGGCCATGTAGGGCGCCAGCGGATCGGTATCGACCGCATTGTCCTTGTTGCGCGGGTCGCTGACGCCGACCTGCACCGCCTTCGCGCTGAAATTGAGCGTGGTGATCGTGACGCGTTGTTCGTTCGCGTTAGGCTTGTACTTGCTTTCGCCACGCTCGCCACGTTCCGGGCGGCCGGTCAGCACGGGCCGGCGCAGCAATTGCGGCGAACCCAGTTGCACCATGTGCGCCAGATATCCCGTATCGGAGCGCCCGGCAACAGAGAGTGCGCCGGGCGGAACCTGATAGATCGCACCCATTCTTTCGATCCACAGGGTGCGCACGCGCGGGTCCTGCGGGAACGGACCGGGCAGCGCTTCCTTGGCCGGCGGCGTGCCGACACTGCCGAAAGCCGGTCCGCTCCAGGCGCTGTTGTAATTGGTCAGGACGGTATAGTCGTCCACTCCTTTCCAGATTTTGAACATGTCCGTTTGCGCGCCGGTGCGCGGATCGACGATGGAATAGATACCTTCGAAGAGATCAGGTTCGGCGGCGTGCCCGCTTACTGGCAAGGCGAGGCTGAGGGCGAGCAGGGAAGTCAGGCGCATAGGTCTTTCAGCTGGTTGAGTTGAACAAGAAACCGCTCAGCGGCGAGGGCTGGCGGCCAGGGTTCCCACGGCGTGCCGCCGTAGATGGCGTGCAGTGGGTCGGCGTGCAGCGGTGGTACGGTGATTTTCAGCGTCTGCTGTACTTCCGTGGCGGACCAGCCGGCGATGTGGACCGCTTCGCTGGCGGCGGCCAGGCGGTCGGCGAGCTTGTGGGCGGCGTGTTCTTTTGCTGTCCAGCCGGGCAGACCGTAGCGCAGGAAGACGGCGGCGTCGAGTTTCTGCGACAGGGTCTTGAAGGCCTCGCCCAGAAACGGCTTGAGCGGCGAGATGCAGTCGAAGCCCAGCAGGCCTTCTTCGGCATCGTGCAGCAGTTCGCGCAGCGCCGCCAGCGGCGGCAGCGTCAGGCCGGCTGCGGTGCAGGCGGCGGTGCGCACATGCATCACCGTCAACGAGTGTTGCGCCACCGATAGCGGCAACGGCCACGCGGAATGGCCGCCCCAGCGATACGTGCGCGCCAGCCCCAACGCCAGGTCGCTATCGTCCCAGTCGAAGGGCGTGGGGTCGAGTAAATCGAGGCGCCGTCCGGACGGCATGCGCACCCAGGCGCGCTGTTCTTGATGATCTTTGGCCATGGCAAATTCTACAATGAAAGCCACAATTTATTTTTGGCAATAGTATTGGATCTGAAATACACTTGACCGTTATTGACCTTTCTTTTTCCTCGGCCATGGCGACCAGACCCAACTACATTTACCAGGGCGGATCGGTGATGATGCATTCACCGCTGCAATTGAAAAACGCAGACATGTACGGCTTCTTCGTCAGGGGCGACCTGGCGAAATTGCAGGCCACGCTGGACGGCACGCTGAACGCGGTGGCCGGCGCGCGCATGCGCTTCAAGGCGATTTCGCCGTATGTGCTGATCACCTTCACCCAGGTCAACCACGCCGATTCGGCGGCGCCGGTCGATCACGCCAAGGGCTGGATCACGGAGATCGATATCGTCACCTGGATCATGGTCGGCGCCATGGATGACGAGGGCGAACTGGCGCACATTTACTATTACCCGGCGCACATCTTCGTTGACGATGCGATGGCGCTGATTAACGGCCGTGAGCTGTTCGGCTATCCCAAGTATTTGTGCGAATACGAAATCGGCGCGCAGCGCTGCGCCTTGTCGGCCAAGGGCTTCCATCCGTTTTCGCCGGAGACCAAAATCGCGCTGCATCCGCTGCTGGAGGTGAACGCCACGCAGGCCAACGGCGACGAGCGGGAAATCAGCAGCCTGCTGGAGTTGATCGAGCAGGCGATAGAACTGTTCGCGTCCATTCCCGATTTCTTCAACATGGATATCGCCGGCTGGGAGGACATCATCTCCCTGCTGCGTAATCCGCGCATCGATCAGATCTTCCTCAAGCAGTTCCCGGACAGCTTTGGCCTGAAGGCGGTGTACCAGGCCATTCTGGCGGCGCCGGCGACCATCGACAAGATCCACGGCGGCAAACTGCTGGGCCATGATTACGAAGCGGTGCTGCACGCCTTCGACAGCTTCCCGCTCAACGATACGCTGGGTCTTCAACTTGGCGCGCAGCAGGCCATCCTGCCGTACTACCTGAATTTCGATTTCACCGCGCAGCCGGGCGAAGAGCTGGTGGATAACTCGTCGGTCGCACCGCAGAAGATTGCGATCCTCGGCGGCGGCGTCAGCGCCATGACCACGGCCTACTATCTGACCGATCAACCGGGCTGGCAGAACAACTACGACATCACGCTTTACCAGCAAGGCTGGCGATTGGGCGGCAAAGGCGCCAGTGGACGCAATGCTGCGTACGGCCAGCGCATCGAGGAACATGGGCTGCACATCTGGTTCGGCTTTTACTCCAACGCGTTCAGGATGATCAAGGCCGCTTATGCGCAATTGGATCGTCCGCCCGGCGCGCCGCTGGCCACTTGGCGCGACGCCTTCAAGCAGCAGGATTACGTGGCCTTGTCCGAGAAAGTCGGCGAGCAGTGGCACAACTGGTCGATCACGTTCCCGACGCTGCCGGGCGAACCGGGTGAGGGCGACCAGAAGATCACGCTGTGGCAGATGGCCGTGGCCATGGTGAGCTGGATCGAACAGTGGATACGCAGCCTGGATCATCTCACCAAGGAGATGGAACTGGCGCCCCATCCCCACCATACCGGCATCATTCCTGACTGGCTGTATCACCTGGCCGAAGGCGTGACATCGTCGGCGTCAGAGTTGATGGATGATGTGTCGCTGCTGGCGGGCGCCTTGTCCGGCATGGTGTTCAACATGGCGGAAGATGCGGGCAAGGGCCAGCATCTGGCGCTGGCAGGCGCCATGGCGGGCGTGCGCAGCAAGCTGCATTCGCGCTACGCCAAACTGATTGCGGGCGCCGATGGCAATGTGGGCGATGAGATCCGCCGGCTGTTTATCTGCCTGGATCTCGGCATGACGATCATGAAGGGCGTGTTTGAAGATGGCGTGATACGCAACGGCTTCGATGTGATCAACGATATCGATTTCCGCGACTGGCTGCGCAAGCATGGCGGCGATGAGCAACTGGCCGTGAATTCTGCGCCGGTGCGCGGTTTCTATGACCTGATCTTCGCATACGAAGGCGGTCATTTCGACAAGCCGAACGCGGAAGCCGGCACCATGCTGCGCTCCATGGCGCGCATCGGCCTGGCCTACAAGGGCGGCATCATGTTCAAGATGCAGGCGGGGATGGGCGATACCATCTTTACGCCGCTGTATCAGGCGCTGTTGAAGCGCGGCGTGAAGTTCAAGTTCTTCCACAAGGTGGAGGAGCTGGTGCCGGACGGCGCGCAGATCGGCAGTATCCGCATGACGCAGCAGGTTCAGCTAGCCGGCGCCGATTACGATCCGCTGGTGCCTGTAAAGGGGCTGGATTGCTGGCCGGGCGCACCGCTATATCCGCAGATTGACGAGCTGCAGGCGCAACTGCTGCAAGCGAAGGAAATCAACCTGGAGTCGCATTGGACCGACTGGCCGGAGGTGTACCGCGAAGCTTTCGGCAAGGAGCTGCCAACGGTAACGCTGAAGCGCGGCGTGGATTTCGATCAGGTGGTGTTCGGGATTTCGATTGGTTCCTTACCGGTGCTATGCCCGCAGTTGCTGGCGCAAAGCCCGGCGCTGCTGACGACCACGGAGAAGGTGCAGACGGTGGCCACGCAAGCCTATCAGGTCTGGCTCAACAAGGATCTGACGCAGATGGGCTGGGCGCATCAGCCGGGCGGCCAGCAGCCGGTGTTGAGCGGTTTCACCGAACCGTTTGATACCTGGGCGCCTATGGATCAGTTGCTGGAGCGCGAGGACTGGCCGGCGCCGCTCGATCCGCGCAATGTGTCGTACTTCTGTAGCGCGCTCACGGTGGACAGCTATCCGCCCGCCAGCGTGCATGGCTTCCCGGCGCAAATGGCCGAAATCGCGAAACAGGGTGCGATCAATCAGTTGAGCAAGGAGATTGCGTCGCTATGGTCGGCGGCCGGGCCGGCGGGCGCATTCCCGTGGCAATGGCTGGTGGATGGTAGCGAGGCCACCGGCGTGCAGCGCTTCGATGCGCAGTACTGGCGGGCGAATGTCGATCCGTCCGAGCGCTATGTGATGTCGGTGGTCGGTTCGACCAGGTATCGCCTGCGCACCGACCAATCGGGCTTCTCGAATCTGTTCCTGACGGGAGACTGGATCAAGACCGGCATCAATGCCGGTTGCGTCGAGGCAGCGGTGATGGCGGGCATGCAGGCCTCGCGCGCGATCAGCGGTTATCCTGTGGTGATCGAAGGCGAATCGGACTTTTAACGCGACTTTTAGATCTGCTTGTGGAAGAAGGTGGTGCCGCAGTAGGCGCCATCCGGCATCAACGCGAAGTTAGGCACGCTGCCGACGGCCTGCCAGCCTGCGCGCTGGTACAGGCGCTCGGCATCGCCACCGGTGACGGTGTCCAGTACCAGCACAGTCTTGGCTTCGTCGCGCGCGGCCTGTTCGACGGCGGCCATCAACTGGGCGGCGAGGCCGCGGCGGCGGGCGTCGCGATGTACCAGCATTTTGGCGACATCGGCGCGGTGCGGCTGGTTGTCCGGCTGCGCGGTGATCAGCTGGACGGTGCCGAGGATGCGGCCCGCTGTGGTTTCCGCCACCAGCAGCACGCGCTCCTTGCGGGCAGCGGCTTGCAGCACGCCGTGCCAGAAATCCAGCGCTTTCTCGCGCGCGAGCGGCAGCATGAAGCTGACCGAGGCGCCGCCTTTCACGCAATCGATCAAGACGTCGGCCAATGCGTTTGCCAGCGGGGCTACGCGTTCACGCGCTTCGTCGGTGCTGATGCGGCGGACGACGATATCGGCGTCGATGGCGGTCATGGATTTCTCCGGGTAGTGGCTTGCGTGGCCAGCGCCACCAGGTAGCGTGCCGGCTTGTCGGAAGGGTTGTGATAGACGATGTGACGGTCGAGGCGCATGGCCAGCGTGTCGCCGGCTTTCAGGCGCCATTGCTGGTCGCCGGCGCTGATGTCCATCGCACCTTCGATCATCCATACCTGCTGGTGGATGTCGGCGTTGTGCGGCACGCTGTCGTAGGCTACCCGTTGGCCTGCTGGGAAGACCACATCCACTAATTGGAGCGGCGACGGCGCGGACGGCGACAGGCTGCGGCGCGTATAGCCAGAGCCTGGGTCGGTCCATACCGGTTGCTCGGCAACGCGGGCGACCGGCGACGGCTCGCTGTCTTCGCTTTTGTCTTCAAACAGGGTGGCCAGCGATACGCCTAATGCGCTGGCGAGTTTGTCCAGTACCGCTGCGGTAGGGCTGCTCTCGCCGCGTTCAATCAGCGAGATGTTGGAGCGGCTGACGCCACTGCGGGTCGCCAGCGCGTCCAGCGACAGCCCTTGGGCGTCGCGCAGTTCCCGCAGACGGCGGGCAATGAGAAGGTTGATGTCCATGGATTTCCATTTTACAGGAAATCCATGTCCAGTAAACTGGAATTATGAGTCTTTGCTGACGTTAGTGTGGCTGGAATCGTCGCCGCGCGCGCCGGCATTTTTGTCGCGGTGGGAGGCGGCGGTGGCCGCAGCGGAGGCGCTCTGCTGATTGCGCTGATCTTCGCGGTTGTGGTTATCCTGGCGCAGCGCGCGTTCGGAGACTTCCTTCGGATCGTGCTGGAGGTTGCCGGCAGGCGTGTCGTTGCCTGGATGGCCGGTGGCGTGATTGCCGCTCTCGGACATGCCTTGCGTATTAGGATCGTAGCCGTCCTGCGGCATATTGGCGCCGGGTTTAAAACCGCGTGGGTCTGGTTTGTTTGGTTGGCTCATGATGGGTCTCCTGTGATGTCTAAGGGTGTAGCGCTATGCTAAGCCCGCCGTTTGGTGCGGTGCGTAGGTGCACACGCCGTGGCCGTGTAGGAGCGTGCGTGAGCGAACGGAGCAACGTACGGCTGCGTGCCAAGCTTGTTTTACACAAGGAGGTCACATGCCGGAAGTAAGACAAGGACAGGCGCCAGAAAAGCTGGAGCGCAAGGAGTTTCGTTTGCAGTTCATGCGGTCGTTCGTTGATCCGAGGTTTGAGCAGGCCGCGGACGCGCTGGCGCAGGTGGAGGAAATCGCCTGGCGTAATTATGATGAGGGACGCAAGGCGCCGATCACGCAGAAGGCCGGTAGTGAGTTCGCCGATCCTGACTACGATATGTCGGTGGAGTGGAAGGCGACGCGCGACCGGCTGCTGGCGGCTGAGCAGCGGCAGAAGGATGCGTCGACGCAGTCGCGCGTGTTGCTGATCATTGGCGCGGCGCGCAATGACGGCAGCTGTCCCGGGGAGATATCCAAGACGTATCGCATGAGCTTATGGGCGAAGGAGGTGCTGACCGCTGCGGATATCGAGGTCGATATATTGGATCTGAGTTTGCTGACGTCGGCCTATGATCAGCATATCCATCCGTGCAAGGGCTGCGTGTCGACTGCCATGCCGTTGTGTCATTGGCCATGCAGCTGTTATCCAAATCACGGTGAGCGCCAGGTGAATGACTGGATGGCGGAGATCTACGAGAAGTGGGTGGCCGCGCATGGCGTCATTATTCTGACGCCTACCTACTGGTATCAGGCGCCGTCTGTGCTCAAGCTGATGATCGACCGGCTGGTGTGTGCGGATGGCGGCAATCCAGATCCGACCACCACGCATGGCAAAAAGGCTGCCGAGGCCAAGGCGCTGGAGCTGGCCGGGTGGGATTATCCGAAGCACCTCGCCGGACGCGCGTACGGCCTGGTGGTGCATGGCGACGTGGCCGGCATTGAAGGGCTGCGGCGTGGCCTGGCCGACTGGCTGGACTGGATGGGATTGATCGATGCGGGCAAGCAGTCGGCGTTGGATCGGTATGTCGGCTATTACGAATCTTATGCCGACAGCCACGCGACGCTGGATAAAGACGAGGCGTTTCAGGAAGAGGTGCGCAATGTGGCGCGCTCGGTCGCGGTGGCGGTGGAACAGCTGCGCCGCGGTGCATTGCACAAGGCGGACGAAGATATCAAGCCGGCGCGGCCAAAGTAAGGGGCCAGCCAGCGATGAGACGCGGCCGGCGCGAGGTGGCAGCCCGCGTTCAGCTTAGCGCTTGCGCGCCAGCGTCACGCCGTCGCTGATCGGCAGCATCGACAGATCGATGCGCTGATCTTCGCGTAGTTTGATGTTGAGCGCTTGCAGCGCGGCGGTGTCCGGATCTTCGGCGCGGGCGGCGACGCGGCCGTCGCGCAGCGTGTTATCAAGTACCATCAGGCCGCCAGGACGCAGCAACTGCAGGCAGCTTTCGTAATAACCGTCGTAGCCCACCTTGTCGGCGTCGATGAAAGCAAAGTCGTATAGCCCGGCCTCGCCGTCGTTCAGCAATGCCTGCAACGTGTCCTGCGCTGGCGCTAGTCGCAGGTCGATCTTGTCGGCCACGCCGGCTTGCTGCCAGAACGGCTTGGCGACACTGGTGTATTCATCGCTGATGTCACAGGCGATCAAGCGGCCTTCCGGAGGCAGCGCCAGCGCCACCGACAGCGCGCTGTAGCCGGTGAACACGCCGACTTCAATCGCATTGCGCGCACCCATCAGCTTGACCAGCAGCGCCATGAACTGGCCTTGCTCCGGCGAGATTTGCATGCTGGCGCGTTCATGCCCGCGCGTGGCGGCGCGCAGCGCGGTTTGCGCCGGATGCTCGCGCAGCGAATGCGCAAGGACGTAGTCATACAATGTATCGGTCAAATTTAATGTGCGGTTGGACATGCTGGTAGCTCCCTGAATATGTGAGCCAGAGTGTAGCAGCGTCCGCGCCAACACGGCTCACGCTTGATCAGTTGCCTGCGTTACCACCAGCCGCGAGAAGCTGGCCACGCAACCGACCGCCGCAAACGCCGCTGCCAGCATCAGCGCATACGACGTGCCGCGCAAAGGCGACAGTGTGAAGCAGTACGCCACCAGCGCCGCACCCGTCGCCTGGCCGATCAGCCGCGCAGTGGCGACAATGCCGCTGGCGCCACCCGCGCGCGACGGCGGCGCGCTGCCCATGATCGCTTTCAGGTTCGGCGCCTGAAAGAAGCCGAAGCCGATACCGCACCACGCCATGCGCCAGCCGATATCGAACACGGTTGGATTCGCCGGCAGCATCACCATCGCCACCAGCCCGGACGACAATAAGGCGGTACCGATGCCACCCAGCGCGCCGGGCGGATAACGGTCGCTCAGGCGGCCGGCGATCGGCGCCATCACCGCCACCAGCACCGCCCATGGCGTCAGCAGAAAACCGGTTTCAATCGGCGAGCGGCCCAGCGTATGCTCAAAATAAAACGGCAGCGAAACGAATGCCAGTCCTTGCGCGGCGAAGGTGCACACCGCCGTCAACGCCGACAGCGCGAACAGCGGTCGTTTGAACAAATCCACCGGCAGCATCGGCGCCGCATGGCCGGCCTGGCGGCGCAAGAGCAGCACAAACAGCACCAGCGTGGCGATCACTTCCGGCAGCAGTCGTTGCCAGCCTTCCTGGTGCGCGGCGTCGCCGAAGGTGAGGATCAGCAGGCCGAAGGCAAACACGTTGAGGATGGCGGTGGGCGCGTCGATCTTGTGGCTGGCGCGGTGCGTGTGCGGCAGCGCGCGGCGGCCCAGCAGCACGGCGATCACGCCCAGCGGCACGTTGATGGCGAACAGCCATGGCCACGAGGAGACCGCCAGGATCAGCGACGCGGCGGTCGGGCCGACCGCAAAGCCCACCGCCACCACCAGCGAATTGAGGCCGAAGCCGCGTCCGTGCAGTTTGGCGGGGAAGATGGAACGCACCAGCGCGGTGTTCACGCCCATCATCGCGGCGCCGCCTATCCCCTGGAACAGCCGCGCCACCACCAGCGACGGCAGCGACCACGCCAGCGCGCAGGCCAGCGAGGCGGCGGTGAAGAGCGTCAGGCCAATCAGGCACACGCGCCGGTAGCCGATCACTTCACCCAGTGCGGCAAACGGCAGCAGTGTGGCGACCATGGCCAATTGATAAACGTTGACGATCCAGACCGAGGCAGCGGGCGTGGTAAGCAACTGGTCGGCGATGGCGGGTAGGGCGGTGTTGGCGATTGCGGTATCGAGCGCGGACATGCCGACGCCGATGGCAACCGACAGCATGGCAAGCCAGCGCGCATCGGGCGGCAGGCCGTCGCGCGCAGCCAGCGCGCTATCTTGAGGGTTCATGGAAAATCCGATGCAAGGTGAACTAAGCCTCTCATTGTCGCGGAAAACGCGAAACTTTGCTGGACCCTGCTCAGGTGCTGGTGCAGGCGTTGCGCAGATCGGCGCAGGCTTTGTCCAGCGCCGCTTCGACGTCCGGCAGCATGTCGATGACCTCCACCAGGTCGCCGGCGCTGGCGGCGGCTTCCATTTCGTGGCACAGCGAATGCAGGTGCGTGGAGTTGAGGTAGCCGGCGCTGCCCTTCAACGCGTGGATGGCCGCCGCAGCGGCGTTGCTGTTGCCGGCGACGACTGCCGCCCGTGCCGTCTCCAGCCGGCGCGGCGCCTCGTCCAGGAAGGCCTGGGTGATGCGCTGCATATGCTTGTGCGACAGGCCGGCCAGCGGCATGATTTGCACCGTGTCCGGCGGGGCCTCCGCTTGCTCGATGCCGAACTGCTCGTCCAGCGACGCGGTGCGCTCGGCCGCCAGTTGCATCGCATCGGTGGGCCGCAATGGCCGGCCGCGGCTCAAGTGCTGAGCGATGACTTTTTCCACCTGATCGTATAGCAGGCGTTCGTCAACCGGCTTGCTGAGGAAGCCGTCCATGCCACCGGCCAGATAGCGCGCGCGGTCATGGTCGCTGGCGTTGGCGGTAAGCGCGATGATCGGAATGGCCGGATCGAGCACGCGATAGTCTTCGCTGCCGCCGGCGCGGATCAGGCGCGTGGCCTGTTCGCCGTCCATCATCGGCATGCGGCCGTCCATCAGCACCAGATCGTAGGCGGCGGTGCTCAGCGCGTGCAGCGCCTGCAGGCCGTTTTCCACGATGCGGATGTCGTGCCCCATGCCCTCGAGCAGCGTGCTGACGATGATCTGGTTGGTGCGCACGTCTTCCGCGCACAGCACGCGCAGGCGGTAGGCGTGGTGCTCCTTGCGCGGCGCGGTGGCGGGGTCGATGGCCGGTGCAGCCCCCAACGCCAGCGGCAGCGTGAAAGTGAAGGTGGAGCCGGCGCCGACGCGGCTCTCGGCCATGATTGAACCACCCATCAGTTCCACCAGTTCCTTGCAGATCGCCAGGCCAAGGCCGGTGCCGCCGTAGCGGCGCGTGGTCGAATGGTCGGCCTGCTCGAATTTCTGGAACAGGCGTGGCAGCGTGTCCGGCGGGATGCCGGGGCCGGTGTCGCTGACATCGAAACTCACGCTGGCGCGGCCGTCGGCCAACTGCAGCGCCGAGGCGTCCAGCCGCACTTCGCCGCGGTCGGTGAATTTGATGGCGTTGCCCAGCAGGTTAAGCAGGATCTGGCGCAGGCGCGTCGGGTCGCCGCGCACGTAGCGCGGCAGGTCAAGTGCCAGGTCGGAGCGCAGCAGCAGGCTCTTGGCGTCGGCCTGCTGTTGCAGGATGCCGAGGGCGTCGTCGATCAGCGCGATCAGGTCGAAGTCCACCGTTTCGATGGACAGGCGGCCAGCGTCGATCTTGGAGAAGTCGAGGATGTCGTTGAGGATGGCCAGCAGCGATTCGCTGTTCTGCAAGCCGATACGCAGATACTCTTCGGTCCTGCCGCGCACCGACTGGTCGCGCATTGCGAATTTGATCATGCCGATCACGCCGGCCAGCGGCGTGCGAATGTCGTGGCTCATCGCCGACAGGAAGTCGATGCGGTGGCGGCTGACCACTTCCGCATGTTCCTTGGCCTCGGTCAGCTGGGCCGTGCGTTCGTTGACGCGCTGTTCCAGGTTGTTGCGCAGAAGGCGAATCTGGTCAGCCAGCGCAAACGCCAGCAGCACGCCGTCCAGCGTACCGCCGAGGAGCGTGAACAGCTGCGCATTGCTGACCAGCGCCGGGATCAGGCCGACGTTGGCCGGCAGGATGAACAGGCCAGGCACCATCAGCGCCACGAAACCGAACACGAAGAAGCGCGCCGGATAATAACCGCTGCGCCAGACGATGATGCCGGTGGTGAGCGCCATGGTCATCCAGATGGTGATGACGATGGTGGCGATGGTGTGAGCGTAGCTCAGCGCCAGGAAGCAGCTCGGCAGCGTCACCAGTGGCAGCACGATGTTGATGCGGCTCAGCGCATACAGGCGCGGCGCGGTTTCCTTCAGCCGCAGGAAGGTGGTGTAGAACAGCGTGCTCAGTACCGGCAGCAGGAAGAAGGGCACGTAATGCCAGTGCAGGTTATGCCAGCCGAACAAATCGGCCGACATGTGGAAGGTCATGCCCCACGCCACCGCGTAGCACAGCACATACAGCGAGTAGTACAGCGACGAGCGGTCGCGCGTGATCGAGTAGATAAAGAAGTTGAACACGGTGAGCGCCAGCAGCGCACCGATCGCGCCGATAATCAGCACGTTTTCCTTGGCCACCAGCTGCTGGTAGTCGGTGCGCGGCAGCACCGAGAATACCGGCGTGCGCGCGTAATAAGGGCTGGAGAATCGGATCAGCACCTGGTAGCGCTGGCCCGGCTGCAGGTCGATGTCCTTGCCATAGTGGAGCAGGTAGGCATGCGGCTGGCGGTAGCCGGTCATCATCTGGTGGATGCTGCCGTCTTCGTTGTATATCTGGATGTCGACCAGGTCGATCAGCGTGTCGTTCGGATCGATTACCCAGTGCTGCTGGCGGCTGTCGTTGCGCAGCTCTGCATACAGCCAGTAGCCGCCGCCCAGCAGATTGACCTTGGACGCCGCTGTGAGCTTGGCCAGCATGGCGGGCAGGCCGGCAGCGGTGACGGGATAAGGTTCGCCATTGTCGGCATACAGTTGACCGGCCTTGGCCAGATCGATGCTGGTGCTGGTCAGTGCGATGGGAGCGGCGGTGGCGCTGGCATGAGCGCACATCGCCAGCAGCAGGAGCAGGGCATAGCGGCGCAGGTACGCGGTGAAGCTGACTATCTTGCTCGCTTTGCTCATTCGTGGTCCGTGCGCCGGCTGTCCATGGTAGGTGGTGGTGTCATTTTAAACGAGAACTTAACGCTTTGGTATGATGACGGCTTTGCTCATCGGGACTATATCTTGTTTATTTCACCAGAACAGTTCATCGGATTCCTCGGCGCGGCGCTGCTAATTACCATTTCGCCGGGGCCGGATAACCTGATGGTGCTCAGCGTTGGCATGACGCGCGGACGTCGCCAGGGCATGGTATTTGGCCTGGGTTGCGCGCTGGGATGCCTGAGCCACACGTTGCTGGCAGCGCTGGGCGTGAGCGCCTTGATCAAGGCGTCGCCGCTGGCGTTTGGCGCGTTGAAGCTGCTGGGTGGCGGCTATCTGATCTGGCTCGGTTACGGCGCCCTGCGCAGCCGTGGCGGCGCGCGGGTGGACGGCGCCGGATTGCCTGATGAAAGTCTGCGCAAACTGTTCACCAAGGGGCTGTTCGCCAATATGATCAATCCGAAGGTGGTGCTGTTCTTCCTGTCGTTCTTACCGCAGTTTGTGGTGGCCTCGCGCGGCGACGCGGCGTGGCAGACGGCGCAACTGGGCCTGCTGTTCACGGCGCAGGCGGTGGTGCTGTTTGGATTGCTGGGCTATTTTTCCGGCGCGGTGGGGGCGTGGATCAATCGCACGCCGAGCGCCGGCAAGTGGATGGACCGGGTGGCTGGCGCGATTTTCGTCGGCCTCGGTTTACGCTTGATTATCGCCCGCTAAAAAAACTTTGATCGGGACGGCGTGATGTCATCAGGGCGTCATGCATGGCTGAGATACTGGCTTTGCTCTTTCAAGTCTCTCCCGATTTGAAACTTTCGGCCCGCGCCTCGCGAAGTGCGCGGGCTTTTTTTTATCTGGCTGTCAAGTCGAAGCGCAGTTCCATCGGATCCAGCACGGACATGGCGCCGCCCATGACGGAAAACGGCGTCAGGCCGAAATCGGTTTGCTTTAACTGGACCGTACCTTTGACGTTGATGACGCCATTTTCTTCACGCAGTTCGACCGGAATCGCCAACGTGCGCGTGACGCCGTGCAGTGTGATGGCCACTTGCAGCGGCTGGCCGGCGGTGCTGCGTTCCACGTGCACGGTGACCAGCGGATAGCGATCCGCGTCCAGCACTTTGGTCAGCATATTGTGGCGCGTGCCTTCGATGGCGTCGGCGGATGGCTGCTTTTCCAGGCCGGCGATGCGGCGCAGGTCTGCTTCATCTATTTTCATGTCATCGAGACGAAACTGGAAATCCGCTACATTGCGCGATGGCGAAACCGTGCCAGTCACCGTATGGCTTGCGACCACGTGGTCATGGCCGAGGCGCGCCAGTATACCGCCGCGCCGCACAGTGACGGCGATCAGCGATTGGGCGGTGTCGATGTGCAGTAGTGGGCCGGCGTCCCGCAGTGCCGGTGTGGCAGGCGGGGTGACAGAGGGCGGCGTTTCGGCGACAGCACGCGCGGTTGCGGGCGCCCTAGTTGGTGGCGGCAACTGCGTGCAAGCGCTCAGCGCACAGAGTGCTGCAAATACTGCATAGGTTAATAATTTAGTGTGCGTCATTTGGCCGTCATATTGTCCAATTATTATCGCTCCCGCTGGTGAACGCTTGCACCGTCCGACCCCGTGCCCAAGATGGCGTGGATGCTCTCGGTGCATGGCTCAGCAGGCTGGCCGGTGGCCTCAAACACCGGCACCATCCCCCATCTTTTGTACCTTAATGAAGTTCTAAGCCTGCGTTTTGCGATCGGTGGCAAAGTAGAACCCATAGCGCGAGGTTAAGCCCAGCGCCAGGTTGCCGGACCTATAACGCCCGGCACAATTTTAGTCCAGACGACACCATAGTCGGCGGACAACCCGACATCCCCACGCTTTCGAGCGTTTTGCGACCAGCACCGTCTCACGACGATGCTGGTTTTTTTTGCCTTTAGCCGGCGTGCTGCTTCAACCACGCGTCAATCTGCGGCAGACGCTTGGTGCGCACCTTGATGCGGTACTCGATCGCCGCAATCGCCTGCTTGGTATCGCCTTGCGCATCGGCCGGCAGGTACTGCTTGGCGTAAGCCTGCAGCTTGCCGATCATGGCCGGATCGGCCGAACGTCCGCCCAGACCAGGGAAGTAGCGGCTGCGCGAGGCGCCATCGACGATCTTGTCGATCTGGTCGCGGTGCGAGATGGCGAAGTCGAACGCCAGGTCCGGGTGGTTGCCGGCCACGTGGCTGATGATCGACGCGCCGGCGGTGGCGCCCGGTTCATCGGTCAGTGCCAGGTCCAGCGCGCGCTGCGCCTGGGCTTTGTCGTTGCTGGCGCCCAGCAGGTCATACAGCTGCGCCTTGATCATGTTCGATTGCTCGGCCTTGGCGGCGGCGCGCATCTGATCCCAGGTGGCGGCATCGGCACTGGTGGCGATCACGCTGAGGATAGGACGACGCAGCGCGGCCGGCATGGCCGACTTGTCGGTGGAGGAAGCGGCATAACGGCGGCGCGCTTCGGCGATCACGCTTTCGTCACCCACTTCGCCCAGCACGCGGATCAGCGTGTCGCGCAGGTTGGCTACAGGTGCTGCTTCATCCTTGGCGGCGGTCCAGCCAATGCGGGCAAACACTGGCGCCAGGCGCGCACGCGCAAAGCGGTCCAGCGCCGCACGCTGTTCCGGCTTGCCTTCGTAGCTGTCGTGCAGGCCGGCCAGTACGCCGGCGATCTTCTGCCACACCTGCGGCGCCGCGTCCACCGGCGCGCTGTTGGCCAGGTCGAGGAAGCTGGAGGCCGGCATCAAGCCGGCCATGCCCAGCGCCCAGCTATCCGACAGCAGGCCCAGTTGGTCGATGGTCGGCATGGTGGCGAAGCCCTTCGCCAGCGCGCCAAAGGCCTTGTCGGTGTACAGCGTGCGGTAGTAGCCACTCTGGCCGGCATTCACCAGTACCGCGCCGCAACCAGGCAGCGTCATGCTGGCCTTGCCGCCGCTGACCACCGTGCGCACGGTGGCGCCGCCGACGGTCTGGGCGATCACCGGCACGCGCCAGCTCAGTGGCTTCTTGTTTTCCTTGTCCTTGCTGAATTCACCCTGCGTCAGCTGGATGGTGGTCTTGCCATCCTTGCACACGGCATCGGCCACGCGGATCAGCGGCACGCCCGGTTGCAGCGTGAAGTCGTGGGCAATCGCGGTCACCGGCTTGTGCGCTGCCTTTTCCACTTCGCGCCACAGGTCGTCGGACACCGTGTTGCCGTAGGCGTGCTTGGCGATATAGCTGCGCACGCCGGCGCGCCAGCCTTCTTCGCCCACATAGTTTTCCAGCATGCGGATGACCGATTCGCCCTTGCTGTAGGTGATGTTGTCGAATGCCTGGCTGGCTTGTTCGACGGTGGCAATGTGCTGCACGATCGGGTGGGTGGTGGCCAGCGCGTCCTGCTCCATCGCGCCTTCGCGGGTGCCGACTGCGCGCAGTTCCCAGTTCCATTCAGGGTGCAAGCGGGTGGTGGTGCGCGATTCCATCCACGAGGCGAAGCCCTCGTTGAGCCACAGATCGTCCCACCATGCCATGGTCACCAGGTCGCCGAACCACTGGTGCGCCATTTCGTGCGCGGCCACCAGGAACGATACTTCCTTGTCCGACTGCGTGGCGACGCGCGGATCGAGCAGAATCGAATTCTCAAAGGTGAAGATAGCGCCCCAGTTTTCCATCGCGCTGAAAAACTGGCTGCGGCCTGGCGCGGCGATGTTGTCCAGCTTAGGCAGCGGATATTTGACGCCGAAGTAGTCGTTATACTCTTTCAGCACATCGCGCGACGAGTCCAGCGCAAACTGGGCCTGGCCCAGCGAACCCTTTTGCGTAATCACGCCCAGCTCCACGCCTTGCTCCATGGCGGTGGCGCGCTCAAATTCGCCCAGGCCGAAGAACAGCAGGTAGGTCGACATTTTTGGCGTGGTGGCAAACCGCACCAGTTCACGGCCGTCGGCCAGCTTGGTGGTGGAAGTCGCCGGCATATTGGACACGGCCATCTGGCCGGCAGGGACAATGGCCTCCAGCGCGAAGGTGGCCTTGTAGAACGGCTCGTCCCACGATGGGATCATGCGGCGCGCGTCGGAGTTTTCAAACTGGGTGTACAGGGCGCGCTTTTTGGCGCCGCCGTTGTCGTAGTCGAGCGAGAACAGGCCGGAGGCCTGGGTGCCGATCACACCCGTGTAGTCCAGCTTAAGCTGGTAGCTGCCCGGCTTCAGGGTATCGGCGAAATGGAAGGTGACGGTCTGCTTGTCGGCGTCGATATCGGTCTTGCTGGCGGCTTGCTGCGATTTGCCTGGGCCGGCGCTGATGGTGGCGGCGCTGAATTTCAGGTCGGCGGCGTTCAGGGTCAGGCTGCTGGTGGCTTGTTTGACATCGAGCGCGATCGTCACGCTGGCGCTAAAGCTGCTGTTGGCGGCATCCGGTGTCAGCGACACGGCGTAGTGCGTCGGGACGGCGGTGCGGGGAAGCTGGGTAGTGACCTGCGTAACTTTGGCGGCAGGGGCAGCGGCGACCAGGGTAGGGGCGCCGGCGGACAATCCCAGCAGCGCCATGACGGCGAGCGAAATCAAACTGCGTTGCATGCTTTTCCTTTGTAATGTGAGCCTTTTGGGCAAGCAAGCAATCTACGGCGAAGTGCGGACGCTGTCAAATCCCAAATAGGATTATGATCTTGCTACGTTCACTTTGGCATAAGGCACAGACATGATCGATTTGTACACGGCCGCGACTCCCAACGGCCATAAAGTCTCCATCGCGCTGGAAGAGCTGGAACTGACCTACACGCTGCATGCGCTGGACCTGATGGCCGGCGAACAGAAAGAACCCTGGTTCCTGGCGATTAATCCGAACGGCCGCATCCCGGCCATCGTCGACCGTGCCGAGGACAATTTTGCGGTGTTCGAGTCCGGCGCCATCCTGATTTATCTGGCCGAGAAAACCGGCGAATTGATGCCCACAGATTTCAAGGGCCGCTCGCAGGTGCTGCAATGGCTGATGTTCCAGATGGGCGGCATCGGCCCGATGATGGGGCAGGCCAATGTGTTCCACCGCTACTTCCCGGAGAAGATACAGCCGGCCATCGACCGCTATCAGGGCGAGAGCAAGCGCCTGTTCCGCGTGCTGGACGCGCACCTGGCGCAGCACGAATACCTGGCCGGCGATTATTCGATCGCCGACATCGCCAACTGGGCGTGGGTGCATACGCACAACTGGTCGGGCGTGACGGTGGATGACCTGCCGCACCTGCAACGCTGGTTGGCCGCGATTGCCGCGCGGCCGGCGGTGCAGCGCGGGATCATGCTGCCGCCGCGTGTGGAGCGCACCGATCCCACTACAGTAGGCACGATGTTGGAAAAGGGGCAATCGCGATGAAGCTCTATACCTCCGCCCGCGCGCCCAATCCGCGCCGCGTCGCCATGTTCATCGCCGAGAAAGGGCTGACCGGCATTGAACCGGTGCAGATCGATATCGGCGCCGGCCAGCACCGCAGCGCCGAATACCTGGCGCTTAACCCGTTCGGACGGGTGCCGGCGCTGGAGCTGGACGACGGCCGCGTGCTGTGCGAGACGCGCGCCATCTGCTCCTGGCTGGAAGGCTACGCACCCGAGCCTAATCTGATGGGCGAGGGCTTTGACGAGCGGGCCTTCATCGAGATGACGGACCGCCGCGTGGAACTGCATCTGTTCCTTGGAGCCGCCAACTGCATCCGTCACACGCATCCAGGCCTGGCGGCGCTGGAGCAGCCGCAGTTTCCGGATTACGGCGCGGCGCAGGCCGAGAAGATGCGCGAAACGGCGCGCTGGCTGGATGCAACCCTGGCTGGCCAGCCCTTTGTGGCCGGGCAGCGCTTCACCATCGCCGATATTACCGCGTTCTGCGCCTTGGAGTTTGCGCGTGGACTGATGAAATTCCGGCCGGGGCAGGAGGGATTGGCCCACCTTCAGGCATGGCGCGACCGCATTGCCGAGCGTCCCAGCGCGGGTGCGCTGGGCTAAGCGGTTTAAGCGACGCGTTTATACCAGGACTGATTGGCCAGCAGCGGCTTGTAGTGGCGCGACAGCGGGTCGTGATCGTCCAGCGGCCGGTCCAGCGCGAGCGTGCCGAATGGCGCCAGGCTGCCGTCGAATAGCTGCAACACGCGCTTGCGCAGCGCAGGCCCAAAGTCCGGCAGCGCGCGCTGGCCGAGGATCATCTGAAACTCATTGAACGAGGCGTCGGTCACCAGATTGTATTGCGCCCACGTGATGCGCCCGGCCAGTTGCGGCTTCAGCGTCGCATGCAGCCCGTCGGCATCGATATCGAAATAATCAATCAGCTTGCCGACGCCGCCGCTGCGCGCGTAGTTCGCTTGCAGCTCATCCAGCCGAGCCATCGGCAGGCTGGCGTGCTGCGCGTCGGCCAGCATGGTGTCGCTGGCGACGGTGGCGTAGATTTCTGTGCGCGGCGCCAGCTGCTCCTGTTCCAGCAGGATGGCCAGCGTCCAGGCCTGCTGCGGGCTGGCGCAATCGGCCAGCCACACGCGCGGCAGCGCGGCCCCGTGCAGGCTCACGCCCAGGGACCGCCGCAACATCGACACTTCCAGCGGATCGTCAAACATCAGCGCAGGCGCCACGTACAGCGCCCGCAGCAGGGTGTTGTACGTTTCGCCATCGTGCAGCACGCGCGATTGCAGCGCCGAGATGGTGGCCAGGCCGAGACGCAGCCGCAGCGCCTGAACCTTGCCCGCAACCATCGCCCGGTCGTACCCGCGAAAGTCGTAGCCATGGCATTGGTACAGCGCTTGCAGCAGCAGCTCCAGTTCCAGCTCCTCCACCGAGGAAGCAAGCAGCGATGGCATTAGTGCAGCCATACGCGCATCAGCGACAGCAACTGTGCCACATCCACCGGCTTGGT
The DNA here is from genome assembly GCF_012849375.1 of Duganella dendranthematis. NCBI lineage: Bacteria > Pseudomonadati > Pseudomonadota > Betaproteobacteria > Burkholderiales > Oxalobacteraceae > Duganella > Duganella dendranthematis. The sequence continues at coordinate 6,202,274 of NZ_CP051684.1, read as the reverse complement.
GATGTAGTCCGACGCGCCGGCAGCGATACACTTGTCGCGGTCGCCCTTCATCGCCTTGGCCGTCAGTGTAATGATCGGCAGCGATTTGAATTTAGGGATGCGGCGGATCGCGCGCATGGTGTCGTAACCGTCCATCTCCGGCATCATGATGTCCATCAGGACGATCTCGATGGTCGGATCGCGCTCCAGCACCTCGATGCCATCGCGGCCGTTTTCGGCGAATAGCACATGCATCTGCTGGCGTTCCAGCAGCGATGACAGCGCGAAGATGTTGCGCAAGTCATCATCGACAATCAGCACCTTGCGGCCCGCCAGGCCGCCTTCCGCCGCGTGGATCTCTTCCAGCATCTTGCGTTGCGCTTCCGGCAGGCTGGCCTGAGAGCGGTGCAGGAACAGTGCCGTCTCATCCAGCAGCCGCTCCGGCGAACGTGCATCCTTGATCACAATGGTCTTGGCGTAGCGTTTGAGCTTGGCCACTTCCTTGCGGTTCAGGTCTTTGGCGGTGTTGATCACCACCGGCAGATCGCGCAGCGATTCGTTCTTGCCGATGATGTCCAGCAGGTCGAAGCCGCTGATGTCGGGCAGCGTCAGGTCCAGCACCATGCAGTCGAAGTGCTGCTCGCGCAGCGCGTCCAGCGCCGCCTGGCCGGTTTCCACCGCGACGATGTGGATGTCGGAATCGCCGATCAGCGCCACGATGGAGTCGCGCTGCGCCGGTTCGTCGTCCACCACCAGCAGGCTGCGTTTGCCGCCCAGCAGGAACTTCTGGATGCGCGTGAATTCTTCCTGCAAGGCCTCCTTGCTGACCGGTTTATTCAGGTAGGAGATGGCGCCCAGCCGCAGCGCGCGTTCACGTTCGCGCAAGCTGGACATCACATGCACCGGAATATGCCGGGTACTCGGATCGCGCTTCAGGCGGTCCAGCACCGTAAAGCCGTCGATGTCCGGCAGGTCCAGGTCCAGCAGGATGGCCGATGGCAGGTAGTCACGCGCCAGGCTCAGTGCGGAGTCACCCTGCATGGTTACGACGCCCTTGAAGTTCTTCTCGCGTGCGAAGCCCAGCACGATCTGCGAGAAGCGCTCGTCGTCCTCGATGATCAGCACTGACGGGTCGCCTGGCGCGACCAGGCCGCGGTCATCGCTTCCGCTGTACTGGTCCATGTCGGCGTCCTGCTCATGACTGCCGCTGTGGTCCGCCAGCGCCAGTTCGGTCTGTGCCGGCAGCGTGTAGACTACCTGCGGCGACGGCGTCGGCAGGCGCACCTGCGGCTGGCGGTTGATGTCGTAGTTGATGAAGCCCGCGCGGTTATACGGCAGGAATAGTGTGAAGGTGGAGCCGCTGCCGACCACCGACTCGACACGGATCTCGCCGCCCAGCAGGCGCGCCAGCTCGCGCGAAATCGACAGGCCAAGGCCGGTGCCGCCGTACTTGCGGGCGGTGGAACCGTCGGCCTGCTGGAACGCCTCGAAGATCAGCTGCAGTTTGTCCGAGGCAATGCCGACGCCGGTGTCGGTCACCGCGAACGACAGCACGGCGTCCGCATGCAGCAAATTCGGGTGGTCGCTGGTGAAGCCGCTGTTGACCAGACTGATTTCCAGCGACACCTGGCCGTGCGTGGTGAACTTGAAGGCGTTCGACAACAGGTTTTTCAGCACCTGCTGCAGGCGCGTGGTGTCGGTCATCATGGCGGTCGGCAGGCTTTCCTTCAGTTCCACCGAGAAGCCGAGGTGCTTGGCTTCGGCCATGTGACGGAAGGTACGGTCGACGTAATTGCGCAGATTCTGGAAGCGGTACTCCGACACGTCCAGCGTGACCGTGCCCGACTCGATCTTCGACAGGTCCAGAATATCGTTGATCAGCGTCAGAAGGTCGGAGCCGGATCCGTGAATGGTCTTGGCGAATTCCACCTGCTTGCCGGACAGGTTGCCGTCCGGGTTATCGCCCAGCTGCTGCGCCAGAATCAGCAGCGAATTCAATGGTGTGCGCAGCTCGTGCGACATATTCGCCAGGAATTCGGATTTGTACTTCGACGACAGCGCCAGCTGGGTGGCTTTCTCTTCCAGCGCCAGTTTGGCTTGCTCCACCTCCCGGTTCTTGCGTTCCACCTCGATATTCTGCTCGGACAGCAGGCGGGCTTTTTCGGCTAGCTCCTGGTTGGTCTGTTGCAGTTCCTGCGCCAGCGACTGCGATTGGGTCAGCAGCGATTCGGTGCGGCTGTTCGCCTCGATGGTGTTCAGCACCACGCCGATCGATTCCATCAGCTGGTCGAGGAAGGACAGGTGGGTTTCGGTGAAGCGGTCCAGCGACGCGATTTCGATCACCGCCTTGACCTGCTGCTCGAACAGGATAGGCAGCACCACGATATTGGTGGGCGGAGCCGCACCAAGGCCGGACGACACCACGATGTAATCGCGCGGCACGTCGGTCAGCCAGATCCGCACTTTCTCCAGCGCGCACTGGCCTACCAGGCCTTCGCCCGGCAGGAATGAGGTTGGCAGCTTGCGGCTGGAGCGGTAGCCATAGCTTGCGATCATGCGCAGGCGCGCATCGCTGTCACCGGAATCCATCATATAGAACACGCCATGGTGGGCCGACACCAGCGGCGCCAGCTCGGACAGAATCAGCTTAGTCACGGCCTGCAAGTCGCGCTGGCCTTGCAGCAAGCGGGTGAAGCGCGCCAGATTGGTCTTCAGCCAATCCTGCTGCGCGTTCTTCAGCGTGGTGTCTTTCAGGTTACGGATCATTTCATTGATGTTGTCCTTCAGGTAGGACACCTCGCCGCGCGCTTCCACCTGAATGGAACGCGACAAGTCGCCACGGGTCACGGCGGTTGCCACCTCCGCAATCGCGCGCACCTGGTTGGTCAGATTCGCCGCCAACTGGTTGACGTTCTCGGTCAAGTCCTTCCAGGTGCCGGCCACGCCGGACACGTTGGCCTGTCCGCCCAGCTTACCTTCCGTACCCACCTCACGCGCCACGCGGGTCACCTCGGAAGCGAAGGAGGACAATTGGTCCACCATCACGTTGATGGTGTCTTTCAGTTCCAGGATCTCACCCTTGACGTCCACCGTAATTTTTTTCGACAAGTCGCCGCGCGCCACGGCCGTGGTCACCGCCGCGATGTTACGCACCTGGCCCGTCAAGTTGGACGCCATGAAGTTGACGTTGTCGGTCAAGTCTTTCCACGTCCCGCCGACGCCCGGCACGTATGCCTGTCCGCCCAGCTTACCCTCGGTGCCCACCTCGCGCGCCACGCGCGTCACCTCGGAAGCGAAGGAGGACAACTGGTCGACCATCACGTTGATGGTGTTCTTCAGTTCAAGAATCTCACCCTTGACGTCCACCGTGATTTTCTTCGACAGGTCGCCATTGGCCACTGCGGTGGTCACGTCGGCGATATTACGCACCTGGCCCGTCAAGTTACCCGCCATCGAGTTCACGCCGTCGGTCAAGTCCTTCCAGGTGCCGGCCACGCCGGGCACGTTGGCCTGACCGCCCAGCTTACCTTCGGTACCCACCTCGCGCGCCACCCGCGTCACTTCCGATGCGAAGGAGTTCAACTGGTCGACCATCACGTTGATGGTGTTTTTCAGCTCGAGAATCTCGCCCTTGACGTCTACCGTGATTTTCTTCGACAAGTCGCCATTCGCCACGGCGGTGGTTACGTCGGCGATGTTACGCACCTGGCCCGTCAAGTTACCCGCCATCGAGTTGACCGAGTCGGTCAAGTCCTTCCAGGTGCCGGCCACGCCCTTCACCTGCGCCTGGCCGCCCAGCTTACCTTCCGTACCCACCTCGCGCGCCACCCGCGTCACCTCGGAAGCGAAGGAGGATAGCTGGTCCACCATCACGTTAATGGTGTTTTTCAGTTCGAGAATCTCGCCCTTGACGTCCACCGTAATCTTTTTCGACAAGTCGCCATTCGCCACCGCCGTCGTCACCGCCGCGATGTTACGCACCTGGCCCGTCAAGTTGGACGCCATGAAGTTGACGTTATCGGTCAAGTCCTTCCAGGTGCCGCCGACGCCCGGTACGTAGGCCTGGCCACCCAGCTTACCCTCGGTACCCACCTCGCGCGCCACCCGCGTCACTTCGGAAGCGAAGGAACGCAGCTGGTCCACCATCACGTTGATGGTGTCCTTCAGCTGCAGGATCTCGCCGCGCACGTCCACCGTGATCTTTTTGGACAAGTCGCCGTTGGCCACAGCGGTGGTCACCTCGGCGATGTTACGCACCTGCGAGGTCAGGTTACCCGCCATCGAGTTCACCGAGTCGGTCAAGTCCTTCCAGGTACCGGCCACGCCTTTGACCTGCGCCTGGCCTCCCAGCTTACCCTCCGTGCCCACCTCACGCGCCACCCGCGTTACTTCGGACGAGAAGGACGACAGCTGTTCCACCATCGTATTTGCGGTCATCGCCGCGCGCAGGTACTGGCCTTTCAGCGGGTGACCGTCCACCTCCAGCGCCATGGTCTGCGACAGGTCGCCTTTTGCCACGGCGCCGATCACGCGCGCCATTTCGGAGGTCGGCCGCACCAGATCGTCGATCAGCGTATTGACGGAGCTGAGGATGGTGGCCCAGCCGCCGGTGGTGTTGGTCATCTCGGCGCGCTGCGTCAAGCGGCCTTCGCGGCCTACCACCCGGCTTACCTCCGTCACTTCGCGCACCATGCGCGATTTGGTGTCGATGATGTCGTTCAGCGTATCGGCGATCTTGCCGGCCATGCCTATCCAGTCGGTTGGCATGCGCACTGAAAAGTCTCCTTTTTTCAGTGCCATTAGCGTGGAAAGCAAAACCTTTGCGTCCAGCTGTTCGCCCAAGTCGGTCATATTATTCATGTCTTATTCCTCGTTGCTTAGGAGGGTAGGTGAGTTGATGTTATTGATATCGCCGGTTTGTTCCAGCAGGCCTGCCGCCGTCAACGGCGGATAAAACAGCTCGCCCTGGCAGATATGGCAGCCCATGTGCTGCAGCACTTCCATCTGCAGGCGCGTCTCGACGCCCAGTGCGATCACGCGCATCGACAGCGCTTTCGCCAGATGCACCACGGCCGCCACGATGTCGGTGCCGCCTTCGTCATTGCCGATGCCGTGCACGAAGCTACGGTCGATCTTCAGCGCGTTGAGCTGCCAGCGCTTGCACGCGGCCAGCGACGAACGCGCGCTGCCGAAATCGTCCAGCGCCGTGCGCACGCCGGCGCTTTGCAGCTGCATCAGCAATTGCGCCAGCGGCTCGGTGGGGCCGAGCAGCAGCTTTTCATTCAGTTCGATGCCCATGCTGCCCGGCGTCAGGCCGTGCTTGCGCATCGCCGGCAGCAGCGCGTGCAGCAGGTCCGCGTGCAACTGCGGCGTCGCCAGATTGAGCCAGATGCACAGCGGCGGCCCTTGCACGCCATTCGCGCTGCCGCTCAGGCTTTGCCACAGCGACGCCTGCGCACAGCTTTGCGCGATGACCCACGCGTCGATGCGGTCGAGCAGCGTGCGCTCCTGTACCTGCGGCAGGAATTGCGCCGCTTCCAGCAGCCCATGCACCGGATGGTGCCAGGTCAGCAGCGCTTCTGCGGCGATCACGCGGCCGCTGCGCAGGTCGACCTGCGGCTGGTAGCGCAGCTCCAACTGATTGGCCGCCAGCGCCTTGCGCAGGTCGAGCGTCCACTGTTCCCGTTCGCGCTCGCGTACATTTAGCTGTTCGTGGAAGAACTGCACTGGCGCGGCGGTGTTCTGTTTGGCGTGATACATCGCGGTGTCGGCGTTCTTCATCAGCGCTTGCGCGTTGGCGCCGTCTTCGGGATATAGCGCGATGCCGATGCTGGCCGCCGTTTTCAAGCGATTGCTGCCGATGTCGAAGGGCAGGGCGCAGGCCAGTTCGATCTTGCGGCCGACGCGCGCGGCGTTGGCGGAAGCGGATTTACCTTCGATCAGCACCACGAATTCGTCACCGCCCAGACGGGCGACGATGTCGGCCACCCGCACCGCCGCCGACAGTCGCGCCGCCACCTGGCGCAGCAATTCGTCGCCCGCTTCGTGGCCGTAGTTGTCGTTAATCTGCTTGAACTTGTCGAGGTCGAGGAATAGCAGCGCGAAGCCGACGCCGCTGCGATCGGCCGTGGCGACGGCGTGCTCCAGCTGCTGGATCAGCGCGCGGCGGTTGAGCAGGTTGGTCAGCGCGTCGCGCGTGGACAGGTCATGCGCGCGCTGTTCCGCCTGTTTGCGTTCCTTGATTTCCAGTTCCAGTTCGGCGTTGATGCGCTCCAGATCCTGCAGGCGCTGGACGCGCAAGTCCTGGTTGAGGCGCGCCAGTTCGTCGCTCTTGATGCGCAGTTGCAGATTCTTGGCCGCCATCTCGACAAACACCGCCACCTTGGCTTGCAGGATTTGTGGAATAACCGGCGTGAACAGATAATCGGCCGCGCCTTTCTGGTACGCCTTCAGGCGGTTCATCTCGTCCGCGTAGTGGGCGGTGATGAAGATGATCGGTGTGCCGGCCGAGCGCGGATGCGAATGAATCGCTTCGGCGGTCTCAAAGCCATCCATGTTCGGCATGCTGACGTCCAGCAGGATCACTGCGAACTCATGCAACAGCACTTGGCGCAGCGCTTCCTTGCCCGAACTGGCGGTGATCAGCTCGTACAAATGCTGATCGGCCGCATCCAGCAGCAGGCTCTCCAGCGCATACAAGCTGGCTGGATCGTCGTTGACAAGAAGAACTTTAGGAATATGCACGGCTGGGCTGGTTTTAGACTATCGCTTTGGAAGGTAAAAGATACTCTTGTGGAGTGCGGAGTCAAGCAATTTTGTGCGCTGCCGCACCATAACGGCAGGCACCATTTTATCGTTTTAATAACTGTGATTCCAGCTTTTCTAGCAAGAAAAATATTAATGGAATTAAATTTTCTACTGCGCACGATTGGCTGGTGATCAGGGCGACAATTGCGTCACCCAGACAGGCGCGCTCCACAGCATTTTTCCGTCATCCTGCGTGACTCTTGCGTAATAAAAGTGTTCGCCGGGTAACGGCGCGAAAGTGCGTTTGCTCTTCGTGCTGATGGCGGCGACCTTGCCATTGCGGCCGGGGACGCCGTGGAAGATGCTGAACGCGGCGATGCTGCGGCCGGCGGTGCTGGCGTAGTCCGCTTTCAGCGTCAATTTGCCGCGATTCTGGAAGCTTTCGCCCATCATGTGGCCGTTGGCGGTGAAGATCAGCTGGCTGTGTTTGTCCATCGTGGCGTAAGTGCGGCGGGCTCGCAAGGCATCCAGCAGGCCGGCTTGTGTGAGCGGCGTGCTGCGGGGCAGCAGCACGGCCGTTCGGTTTGAGTACGCCGCACCCCAGTTGGCACAGTGATTGTCCTGGTTGCTGCTGAAGGCGAGGTGGTAGCCGGCCTCCAGCAGCGCGTTGCAGCCGGTTTCGAAATTGCTGCGGCGTGGCTCGTTTTCGTCAGTGCTGGTTGAGTAGGCGCTGCTGTTCATGACTTCGCACAGCAGCATGCTGGCGTCGCCGGCGGCGCTCCAGGCCAGCGGCTGGCCGTTGATGGCGAACTGGTCGCGTTGCGGATGATTGAACTGGCCGAACCAGTGATGTTGGCGCAGATGCTGGTACAGCGTCTGGTAGTCGCTCCTGGGCGTTTCTTCGTCGGCCAGCAGTTCGCCCTGGGCGTTGCGCTCCCAGCCGAGCAGGGCGTCGGCGTTGAGGATGTTGATGTGACCACCGTGGCTGATCACGCCCCATTCCTGGCCGTACAGCGCGAGGAATGGTGTGTGATCGGTGCGCCATTGCGCGGCCTGGCGCAGGCCGTCCTGAAACAGGGCGTGGACGGCGCTGGCGGCGGCGGCCCGGTTGGTGCCGTCAGAGCCGTCGAACATGTGATTGTGCTCGGAGGTCATCAGGAAGTCGAGGCCGTGTTGCTGGGCGTAAGCGTAGGCGTCGGACGGGCCGAAGGCGCCGTGCTGCGGTTCCTGCGCGCCGGTGCACTGATCGAGCACGCCGCCACCGTCGCTGTGGTTGGTCTGGCTGTGCAGGTTGCCGAGATAGATGTCGTACAACTCGGCGGATGCCGTCGCCGTCGCCGTCGCACGCGAATGCGCCGCACCGTCGGCCATCGATGCCGCCAATGCAGTCGCCACATCAGCCGCCGCCCCGGTCGCCGCGCCAGCGCGTGCTCTCGCCGCAGTCCTCGTAGCGGGCTGGCGGACGGTAGACGCGCCAACCGCCACCGGCCAGCTCTGCTCGATCTCGCCGCCGCCGTCCAGACTTGCCGACAACCTCATCCTGTAGACGCCTTTGGGCACGTCCTCCCGCCAGCGTACAGTCACCTCCACCGGTTCGCCGGCGACCGTCCGCGTGCCCTGCCAGCTGTGCACCGCTGTTTCATCATGCCGGGGCAGTAGCGTGAGTCGCCAGCGCAATGAGCGCACCTCTGCCGGCGCCGTGAAGTGCAGCGTCATCACCCGCTCGCCCCGCTCATCTGCGTGAAACGGAACTTGTAACACGGCATCAAACTCATGCCGTTCCTCATCCGCATGAAGCGAACGTAAGATCGTCGCTAGCACGATGCATGTAATGGATTTGCGCAGCATAATTGCCTCCATGAGACAGCCTCATCTCTTAGAGACATCCTTGCTGCATATGGTTCCGTTTGAAATGCGTTAATTCTCACCAATTCTTTCACTGGTTCCAATTCCGCATTGATAGTATGCTGCTGTGATGCAAATAATTTTCTACCAGATGCATGTTTAAATCGGCCAACAACCGCCAAGCAGTGCGCAGCACACGCCTCATGTTCTGGGGAGTGGGATTTGTCTTGGCCAGCGCCATGGGCACCATCCTGTACGGCGCCGCGAGCCGCACGGTTGATGACGATGCGGCACAGAGTTTCGAGCATCTCGCGCGCAGCACCCAGTACAGCATCTCGGCCCGCATCAAATCCTATGCCGACCTGACGCGCGGCCTGGCCGCGCTGTTCCAGACCTCGGACAACATCAGCCGCACCGAATTCCGCCAGTACGTCACCAGCCTCGATATCCCGCGCAACTTCCCGGCGATCGAAGTGCTGACCTGGGCGCCGCTGATCGAGGACGCGCAGCGCGAGCAATTCGTCGCCGGCGTGCGCGCCGAAGGTTATGCGGACTTCGACATCAGCCCGCCCGGACGCCGCCCGAACTACGAGGTGTTGAACTATTTCGAGCCGGCCTTCCTGCCGCAGCGCTTTGGCCTCGACATCAGCGCCATCCCGCTCATTTCCGATTCGCTAGCGGCGGCGCGCGATAGCGGTGACATCGCCGCCACGCGCTACCCGATCCTGCTCAACACGCCGAAGACGCAATTCGTCCAGGGTGTGCGGCTGCCGGTGTATCGCCGCAACCAGCCGCTGTCGACGCTCGACCAGCGCCGCGCCGCCTATCTGGGATCGGTCGGCGCGGGCTTCAGCATTGCCCGGCTGGTGCAGGGCGCCATCGACGAAATGACAGTGCGCCAGGTGCACCTGACCTTGTACGCCGACGGCAGCCCCAATGTCGAACATCGCCGGCTGGTCATCGAGCGCGGCGACCGACTGCTGTATAGCGACACCGGCGCCACAGCGCCGACGCCACTGTCCCCCGGCCTGCGCGAGGAATACCTGGAGACCGTGCTGCCGATCGACTTCAATGGCAGCTTGTGGAAGGCGCAGTTCCGGGTCCGCAAGGACGCGATGCTGACCGGCTTCGACCTGTACTTCCCATGGATCGCTGCGCTGACCGGCTTTGCCGGCATGCTGCTGTTGTACAGCTACGTGTTTGTGCTGTATGCGTCGCGCCGGCGCGCCATCAAGCAGGGCGTGCTGCTGGATACGGTGCTGAACCACGTCGACGCCCACGTTTATATGAAGGACCAGAGCCGCCGCTATATCTACGTCAACGCGCGCATGGCCGAGTGCATGGGTATGGAGGTGCGTGACATCGTCGGCAAGCTGGATCGGGATTTGAAGCCGGACGCCGAAGCGGATGCCGAATGGGCACTCGAACGGCCGGTGTTTGCCGACGGCGTCAAGCGCTCGGGCGAGGTGCAGTTTGTTGGCAAGGACGGCGTGGTGCAGCATCTGTGGACGGTCAAGGTGCCGGTGGAACTAGGCCGTTCGTATTCGGCGGTGATCGGCTTGTCGACCGACGTCACGGCGCTGCACCAGTTGAAGGAAGAAGCGGATATCGCCAACCAGGCCAAGAGCGACTTCCTGTCGAATATGAGCCACGAGATCCGCACGCCGATGAACTCCATCATCGGCATGGCGCACCTGGCGCTGAAGTCCGTCACGCATCCCAAGCAGCGCGACTATCTGCAAAAGATTTATCACTCCGGCCAGCACCTGCTGGGCATCATCAATGACATCCTCGACTTCTCCAAGATCGAAGCCGGCAAGATGGATCTGGAGGTGCTGGACTTTACGCTGGATGCGCTGCTGGCCAATATCTCCAGCCAGCTGGGCGAAAGCGCGCAGGCGCGCGGGCTGGAACTGGTGTATGAGATTTGGCCCGGCCTGTCGCATCAGCTGCGCGGCGATCCGCTGCGGCTGGAACAGGTGCTGTTGAACTTCACCAGCAACGCCATCAAGTTCTCCGAAAACGGCAAGGTGGTCGTGCGCGCGCGGCCGGTGGAGGAGCGCGACAATCACATCATGGTGCGCTTTGAAGTGGTGGACCACGGCATCGGCATGTCGCCGGAGCAGGTGGAGCAACTGTTCCAGTCCTTCCACCAGGGCGACACCTCCACCACGCGGCGCTACGGCGGCACCGGACTGGGTCTGGTGATCAGCAAACAGCTGGCGGAGCTGATGGGCGGCGGGGTTGGCGTCGACAGCACGCCGGGCGAGGGCAGCACCTTCTGGTTCACGGCGCGGCTGGCCAAGGGCGTGCACTTCCTGGCGCCAAGCGACGAATCGGTGCAGCCGGATGTGCTGGATAATATACGCGGCGCCTCGATCCTGCTGGTGGAGGACAATATCTTCAGCCAGCAGGTGGGGCAGGAGCTGCTGGAGGATGCCGGCGCCACGGTGTGCGTCGCCAACAATGGCAAGGAGGCGATCGATCTGCTGCTCAAGGAGCGCTTCGATTGCGTACTGATGGACGTGCAGATGCCGGTAATGGACGGCTACGAAGCCACGCGCCTGATCCGCGCGCATCCCAAACTGGCCGCCACGCTGATTATCGCGATGACGGCCAACGCCGGCCGCGACGACCAGCAGCGCTGCCTGGACGCCGGCATGGACGAATTTGTGACCAAGCCGATCGCGCCTAAGCTGCTGTTCAATATGCTGTCCAAGTGGATGAGTCAACGCGCCAGGGTGGCCGCCAGCGCGATGCGCAAACCGGCGCCACCGCCGCCGTCGTACTTCTCGATGCCGGAGGGATCGCCGGTGCTGGCGCCGCCGCTGTTCGTGCCGCGCCAGGTGGCGCCATCGTCGGAGCCGGCGCCGGCGTCGATTCCGCCGCCTGCCGCCGCGCCGGCTCCGGAACCCGAGCCGCTGGCCGAGCTGTTTGACATGGACGCGCTGGCCCAGACCTTTGGCGGCAAACCGGACATGATGCGCAAGTACGCGCTGCTGTTCCTGACCTCTGCCCGCGACGGCCTGCAGGAGATGGACGATGCGCTGGCGATGGAAGACCTGGCGCATCTGGCGGAGCTGGGACATCGCATCAAATCGTCGGCGCGCGCGGTGGGCGCCATGCAGTTCGGGAACCTGTGCTACGCGCTGGAGCAGCTGCGCCACGACAGCGACATGGACAAGGCCCGGCGCCTGGTGCAGGAGCTGTACGCCATGCTGACTGTGCTCGATCAACATATCGAGCAGGAGCTGCTGGCATACGATCCGGGATAGAGCGATAATAGCGGGTCAAACCCACTAAAGAGCCCTATGCACTCTGGCATCACCCCCGGCCTGCTGATTTTGCACGGCAATCAGATGGAACAGTTGCGCGCCGCCGTCTTCCAATGGCTGCGTAACCACCCGCTCGGGGCGCTGGAGTCGGAAATCTTCCTGGTGCAGTCCAACGGCGTGGCCGAATGGCTGAAGATCGCGCTGGCCGAGGAAATCGGCATCTGCGCCGCCTCGCGCGTGGCGCTGCCGGCGCGCTTCCTGTGGGACGCTTACCGGGGCATGTTGGGGCGCGACCGCGTGCCGCCCATCTCCGCTTTCGACAAAGGTCCGTTGACGTGGCGCTTGATGCGTCTCCTGCCTACGCTGCTGGCCGATCCTGTATTCGCGCCGCTGCGCCACTTCCTGTCCGATGGCGAAGCCGAACGCCGGCTGCAACTGGCCGAACGGCTGGCCGACTTGTTCGACCAATACCAGGTCTATCGCGCCGATTGGCTGGATGACTGGGCCGCAGGCCGTGACCAGCTGCGCAGCGCGCGCGGCGATGTCACGCCGCTGCCGGAAGACCAGCGCTGGCAAGGCCAGTTGTGGCGCGCCGTGATCGCCGACGTCGAGCCGCATGAGCGCGACCTTGGCCGCGCCACCGTCCACACCGAATTCGTGCGCGCCAGCGCCGCTGGTGAAGAACCGCTGGGCCGACTGCCGCGCCGCGTGGTGATCTTTGGCGTCTCGGCGCTGCCGTTCCAGACCTTGCAGGCGCTGGCCTCCATCGCCCGCTACACGCAGGTGCTGCTGGCCGTGCCCAATCCATGCCAGTACTACTGGGGCGACATCATCGAAGGCCGCGATCTGCTGCGCAGCGCGCACCGCCGCCAGCAACTGCGTAATGGGCAGGACCTGGGCCAGATTCCGCTGGAAGAACTGCATGCGCACAGCCATCCGCTGCTGGCCAGCTGGGGACGCCAAGGCCGCGACTTCGTGCGTATGCTGGACGAATTTGACGAAGCCGCGCAAGCCAGTGCGGCAGAAAACGACGATGTGGCGCCAATGCGGGTCGACCTGTTTAGCGACGGCGACGGCGACACCTTGCTGACGCAGGTGCAGGCCGCCGTGCGCGAGATGTTGCCGCTGTCCGAGCATCCCCACGTTCCGCCGGCGGAGGACGACCGCTCGATCGAATTCCATGTCACCCACAGCGTGCAGCGTGAAGTGGAAGTGCTGCACGACCAGTTGTTGCAGATGTTCGCCGACGCGGAATATAGCGGCCGGCCGCTGCGTCCGCGTGATGTGGTGGTCATGGTGCCGGATATCGACACCTTCTCGGCCGCCATCCACGCCGTCTTCGCCCAGCACCGCCGCAGCGATGCGCGCTACATCCCGTTCGAGATCGGCGATGTCAATGACCGCAGTGTCAATCCACTGCTGGTGGCGCTGGAGTGGCTGCTGCGATTGCCGCAGCAGCGCTGCCGCCAGAGCGAAGTGCGCGACCTGCTGGACGTGCCGGCGCTGGCCGGACGTTTCGGCCTGCACGACGATGACCTGCCGACACTGGGCCGCTGGATCGAAGGCTCGGGCGTCCGTTGGGGCCTGGATCAGCAGCACCGCAATGGTTTGGGACTCGGTCCTGCCGGAGAGCAGAATGCCTGGATCTTCGGCGTTCGCCGCATGCTGCTGGGCTACGCCAGCGGCGCCGGAGATAGCTTTGCCGGTATCGAGCCATATGGCGAAATCGGCGGCCTGGATGCTGCGCTGGCCGGATCGCTGGCGCAGCTGGTGGAAGCGCTGCTGCACTGGCGCGCCGTGTTGGCCCAATCGCGTTCGCCGGTCGAGTGGGGCGTGCAGGCGCGCGCGCTGCTGGCCACCTTCTTCAACACCAAGGAAGAAACCGACCGCCTGACGCTGGCGCAGCTGGACGACGCCCTGAAAAAATGGCTGGACACCTGCGAAGGCGCGTCCTACGACGAATCCGTGCCGCTGGCCGTGCTGCGCGAAGCCTGGCTCGGACTGATGGACGAGCCGACGTTGAATCACCAATTCGTCTCCGGCGGCGTGACCTTTTGCACGCTGATGCCGATGCGCGCCGTGCCGTTCCGCGTGGTCTGCCTGCTCGGCATGAACGATGGCGACTTCCCGCGCCGCGCACCCAAGGCCGACTTCGACCTGCTGGCGCAACCGGGCATGGCGCGGCCCGGTGACCGCTCGCGCCGCGACGACGACCGCTACCTGATGCTGGAAGCGGTGCTGGCCGCGCGCGACAAGCTGTATATCAGCTGGGTGGGGCGCAATGTGCGAGACAACAGCGAACAGCCGCCGTCGGTGCTGGTGTCGCAGCTGCGCGATTACCTGATTAACGGCTGGGACATGAGTAAAGAGGATATGCACGCGCGCACCACGGAGCACGCCTTGCAGCCGTTCAGCCGCCGCTACTTTGAAGCCGGCGGCCTGTTGACCTACGCGCGCGAGTGGCGCGAGGCGCATGGCGAGGAAATCGCGGAAGACGAGGCGACCGAACTGCCGCCGTTCGATATCGACGACAAATTCCGCCTCAAACTGGGCAGCCTGCACAACTTCCTGCGCCAGCCGGTGCGCTTCTTCTTCCGCCAGCGCCTGGGCGTGATGTTCGGCGAAGCGGCGTTGGTTGGCGAGGATGAAGAACCGTTTTCGCTCAACGCGCTGGAACGCTATCTGCTCGAAGACACCTTGCTCGACGACGCCGAAACGCCGGAAGAAATCGACCAGGTCTACGACAAGCTGACGCAGCGCGCCGAACGGCTGGCGCGCGAAGGCGTGCTGCCGATTGGCCTGATCGGCCAGCAGTATCAGCATCAACTGGTGCAGGCGCTGGTGCCGGTGCGCTGCGCGTGGCTCACGCTGCGCCAGCATTACGAACTCGCCGCGCCGAAGGTGGCGCTAAATCTGGTGCTGGCCGGCGTGCCGCTGGACGACTGGATCGACCAACTGCGCAGCAACGGCAGCGAAACCGTGTGGCTGGCGCAGATGTCGTCGCGCGTGGCCGACAAGCAGGGCAAACCGCGCGGCGACAAGCTGATTGCCATGTGGCTGCGCCAGCTGGCGATATCTGCGGCCGGCATGCAGGTCACCGGCCACCTGGTGGCGCGCGACGCTATCGTCACCATGCAGCCGCTGGATCCCGAGCAGGCGATGGAAGCCTTGCGGGAACTGGTCTGCCTGTGGCGGGACGGCATGAACCGTCCGCTGCCCACCGCCTGCAAGACGGCGCTGGCGCTGGTGCAGGAGGGCGATCCGCGCGCAGTGTACGACGGCGGCTTCGACATCGGCGGCGAAAACGAAGACTTGTGCCTCAAGCGCATGTGGCCCGACTTCAGCGCCTTGAGCGCCGAGCCGGATTTCGACGATGTCTCGCGCGCGCTGTATGGCCCGCTGGCCGACTGGATGGAACAATGCATCACCATAGAAAAGATTGAAGGCGAGGACGCAGCATGAGTAACATCGCCAACCAGCTCGCGCCGCTGACTTTCCCGCTGCACGGTTCGCGCCTTATCGAGGCCAGCGCCGGCACCGGCAAGACCTGGACCATCGCCGCGCTGTACGTGCGGCTGGTGCTGGGCCACGGCGGCGACCACGCCTTCCCGCGCCCGCTACTGCCGGCCGATATCCTGGTGATGACCTTCACCCGCGCCGCCACGCGCGAACTGTCCAACCGCGTGCGCGAACGGCTGGTGGAGGCGGCGGCGTATTTCCGCGAACCGGCGCCACGCCAAAGGCCGGACGAGTACCTGGAGCAGATTCTCGAATCCTATCCCGACCACGGCGCGCAGCAGCAGGCCGCGCACCGCCTGCAACTGGCGGCGGAAACGATGGACGAAGCGGCCATCTTCACCATCGACGCCTGGTGCCAGCGCATGCTGCGCGAACATGCGTTCGACAGCGGGAGCCTGTTTGACGAAGAACTGGTCAGCGACGAGCAGGCGCTGTTCGAGGATGCGGCGCATGATTACTGGCGCCAGCAGGTCTATCCGCTCAACGAAGTCTCCCTGGAGGCGCTGCTGTCCTGCTGGGGCGACGTTGGCGCGTTGAAGAAATCGATCCGTGAACTGGTCAAGCGCGCCGACATCATTGGCGATGCGGCTGGCCGTGGTGAATCGCTGGGCGTGTTGATCGCCACCGTGCAGCGCGCGCAGCAGGCGCAACTCGCGCAACTGAAGGCCGGCTGGTACGAGCGCG